>NZ_CP053562.1:1948928-2280714 GCF_002085925.2 Thioclava electrotropha | reverse complement strand
GCGCCGCTGCATGTCGCGATCATCATGGATGGCAACGGCCGGTGGGCCACCCAGCGGGGCTGGCCGCGTCTGGCCGGTCACCGCAAGGGGGCCGAGCAGATCAAGAAGGTCGTGCAGGCCGCGCCCGATCTCGGCATCCGCTACATGACGATCTACGCCTTCTCGACGGAGAACTGGAAGCGCTCGACGCAGGAAGTTCTCGGGTTGATGAAGATGTTCCGGCTGATGATCAAACGCGAGGCGGCGGAGCTGTCGCGTCAGGGCGTCGAGCTGCGCTTTATCGGCGACCGCACGCCGCTCGACCCGCTGCTGCGCGAGACGATGGACGCGATCGAGACCCGCACCAAGGGCAATTCCAAGCTGACGCTGGCGGTTGCGATCAATTACGGCGGGCGCGACGAGCTGAAACGCGCAGCGCAGTCGATTGCGCGCGACGTCGCCGAGGGCAAGATCACGGCCGACGAGGTGGACGAGGCGATGATCTCGTCGCGGCTCGACAGCGCCGGCATGCCCGACCCCGATCTGGTGATCCGCAGCTCCGGCGAGACGCGGACCTCGAACTTCCTGCCGTGGCAGGCGGCCTATTCGGAATATGAATTCACGCCGACGCTCTGGCCCGATTTCACGCCGGACGAGCTGTCCGATATTCTCGATCGGTTTGCCGGGCGCGAGCGGCGCTTCGGCGGGGTCGCCTCGTGACGGAGACGCCGCGGACCGGCAAATGGGGCGATCTCGTCCCGCGGCTTGCCTCCGGGCTTGCGATGGTCGCGATCGGGCTCGCCGCGATCTGGTGGGGCGGACCCGTCTTCGCGGCGCTCTCGGTGCTTGTGACGGGTCTGATGATCTGGGAGCTCACCGCGATGCTGCGCCCCGAACGCCCCGGCAAGGCGGTCGGTCTGGGGCTGGTGGCGGCGGCTGCACTGACGTTCGTCCTCGCCATCCATGAGCCTTATGGCCTGCTTTATCTGCTGATCGTTCCGATCATGGCGGCGGTGATCTGCACCGGGCGGCGCTGGCTTGGCGCGGGCTATGCGCTGGCGATCATGCTGACGGGCTATGGGCTCGTCGCACTGCGCGAAGGCGCGGGGCTTGGTGCGATCACCTGGATCGTCGCGGTGGTCGTTGTCTCTGATATCATGGGATATTTCGTGGGCCGCACGATGGGCGGGCCGAAATTCTGGCCCAAGGTCAGCCCGAAGAAGACATGGTCGGGCACGGTCGGCGGCTGGGTCGGTGCGGCGCTGGTGGGCTTTCTCTTCGCCCAGATGGGCGGCGGGCTCGCGATGATCTGGATCTCGCCGCTTCTGGCCTTCGCAGGCCAGCTGGGCGACATCGCCGAAAGCGCGATCAAGCGCGCGACCGGCGTGAAGGACAGCTCCTCGCTGATCCCGGGCCATGGCGGCGTGCTGGACCGTTTCGACGCGCTGACCGGCGCGGTCGTGTTCCTGATGCTGATTTCGCAGGTGATGACCCTGCCGCTGACGGAAGGCTGAACGATGCGGAAGGTTTCGGTCTTCGGGGCGACCGGCTCGATCGGCGAAAGCTGCTTTGATCTGCTGATGGCGCAGGGCGGGGCGGAGGCCTATGACGTGGTCGCGCTGAGCGCAGGCCGCAATGTCGCGCGACTGGCCGAGCAGGCCGTGGCGCTGAAGGCCGATCTGGCCGTGACGGCCTTCGACGAGTGTCTGCCCGCGCTACGCGATGCGCTGGCCGGGACCGGGATCGAGGTGGCCGCCGGGCCGCAGGCGCTGATCGAGGCGGCCTATCGTCCGGCCGATTGGGTCCTGTCGGGGATCGTCGGCGCGGCGGGGCTCGCGCCCGGCTTTGCGGCGCTCTCGCAAGGTGCGACGCTGGCGCTGGCCAACAAGGAATCGCTGGTGACCGCGGGGCCCTTGCTGATGGCCGAGGCGCGTGCGCATGGCGCGACGATCCTGCCAGTCGACAGCGAGCATTCGGCTATCTTCCAAGGGCTCGTCGGCGAGGATATCGCCGCGGTCGAGCGGGTGATCATCACCGCCTCTGGCGGCGCGTTTCGTGACTGGCCGATGGAAAAGCTCGCCCATGCCACGGTGGCCGAAGCCTCGGCACACCCGAACTGGGACATGGGCCAGCGGATCACGATCGACTCCGCTTCGATGTTTAACAAAGCTCTGGAAGTCATTGAGGCGAAAGAGTTCTTCGGTTTTGCGCCGGAGCAGATCGAAGTGCTCGTCCATCCCCAGAGCATCGTTCATTCGCTGGTCGGGTTCCACGATGGCGGGCTGATGGCGCATATGGGCGTGCCCGACATGCGCCACGCGATCGGCTATGCGCTCAACTGGCCCGCGCGCAAGCCGCTGCCGGTCGAGAAGCTCGATTTGGCGAAGATCGGACAGCTCGATTTCCGCACCCCGGATCTGGAGCGGTTCCCCGCCCTGCGGCTGGCGCGCGAGGTGATGGAAACCGGCGGTCTGGCGGGCACCGTCTTCAACGCCGCCAAGGAAGTCGCGCTCGATCTTTTCATCGCGGGCCGGATCGGATTTCTCGACATGGCCACGCTGGTCGAGAGGGTTCTGGGCGAGATGTCGCGGGACCAGGGTCTTGGAATCGCCGCAAAAGACCTCGATATGGTTCTGAGCTGCGACGCCGAAGCGCGGGCGCGCGCGATGGCGATTTGTGAACACGGAAGGATCTGAGTTTTGGACCTGCTGCCCCAATTCGGCAATCTGCTCTATACGGTTGTGGCCTTCGTCGTCGCGCTCTCGATCATCGTCGCGGTGCATGAATACGGCCATTACATCATCGGGCGGATTTCCGGGATCAAGGCGGAGGTCTTCTCGCTCGGCTTCGGGCCGAAGCTGATAAGCCGCGTCGACAAGCATGGCACGCGCTGGCAGATCGCCGCCGTGCCGCTTGGCGGCTACGTCAAGTTTCTGGGCGATGCGAATGCGGCCTCGGCCGGGGTCGACTCCGAGGAAATGGCCCATCTGAGCCCCGAGGAACGCCGCCACACGATGCATGGCGCGCCGCTTTGGGCGCGCGCGGCGACCGTGGCGGCCGGGCCGGTCTTCAACTTCATCCTGTCGATCTGCGTGATCGCGGGGCTGAGCCTCTGGACGGGGCAGGCCACCGAGACGCCCGCGATCCAGACCGTCGTCGCGCTGCCCGGCGGGTCGGGCGATCTGCAGCAGGGCGACGTGATCGACGCGGTGGCGGGCAAGCCTACGCCGGATTATCAGGCGCTCTCCGATGTGGTCGACCAGTTGCCCGCAGGGCCGACGCTCGATTACACCGTGACCCGCGACGGAAGCAAAACCGACGCGACGGGGCCGCAGCTCTTCCCGGCGCGGTTTGCGGGCGTTCAGCCGGGCTCTGCTGCGTATGATGCCGGTCTGCGCGCGGGCGATGTGATCACCGCGATTGATGGCAAACCGGTCTATCGCTTCGTCGATCTGCAGGACGCGGTGAAGGCAGGCGAGGGCAAGGCGGTCTCGCTCGATATCTGGCGGCCCGAGGGCGATGGCGGCGAGACGTTCTCCGTGACGCTGGCGCCGCGCCGCACCGATCTGCCGGTGGGTGACGGGCAGTTCGAGACGCGTTTCCTTATCGGGGCGACAGGCTCATTCATGTTCGAGCCGGTGACGCAATCGGTGGGCCCGGTCGATGCAATCGTCGGCGGCGCGCGGCAGACCTGGGGTATCATCACGCAATCGGTCTCGGGCATTCAGGCGATGATCGCGCAGCGGATCTCGAGCTGTAACCTGACCGGCGCGCTGCGCATTGCCGAGACCTCGGCGGCGGCGGCGAAATCGGGCGTGCTCGATTTCATCTGGTTTATCGCGGTTCTGTCGACGGCGGTGGGCTTCCTGAACCTCTTCCCGATCCCGGTGCTCGATGGCGGGCATCTGATGTTCCACCTTTACGAGGCGATCACGGGCAAGCCGCCCTCCGATCAGCTGATGAACGTCTTCATGTCGATCGGGCTGGCGCTGGTACTGACGCTGATGGTCTTCGGGCTCTGGAACGATCTGACCTGCTGAGCGGGCCCGTGACGGCGGTGACGGCCCAGATTTCGCCACAATTGCCTCGCAATGCGGTCATGAAGACAGGGTAGGGAACTCTTAGCGCAAATCGCGCGAAGGAGACCACTCATGTCCGAGATTATCGCGCATCACTATCGCGAACTTCGCCCGTTGGTGGAAATCGTCGGGGACCGGCTGCTGTTCATCGCAGCGGTTCTGGTCGCGCTGTTCGGCGCGGCGCTGATCGGTGTTCAATTGATCGACATTCTCGGCGGCGACGCGTCCAGCTTCCAGCGCATCTGAGCCGGTCCGAAAAGGGCACGAAACGCCCGCAAAACCCGTTCTTCGTCGATCCCGGGGCCGCCTTCGCGGCCCTTTCTTTCGTGGCAAGATGATCGCGCTCCACAAAATCTCGGGTCTGAGCCCCCATCCCAGCTTTGACATCGCTTACGCCCTTCGGTACGACCCTTATCAAAGGGAAAAAGTGAACTTCCGGCGGGAGAGGGCGATGTCTATGAGCGTGCAAACTATGCTGAGACTCTGTGCGACGCGAAAGGCACTGCGGGCCAGCGTAGTATTTCCAGCAGTTGCAATGAGTTGCCTTGCGGTTCCCGTGATCGCTCAGGCGCAGCAATATAGTTTTTCCCAGGTGGTGATCACCGGTAACGAGCGCGTCGACGCGGCGACGATTCTGTCCTTCGCCAGAATCGCCCGCAATCAGGCCGTCACCGCCGCCGATCTCAACGCCGCGTACCAGCGCCTGACGAATTCCGGCCTGTTCGAGAACGTTGCAATCACGCCGCAGGGCAACACGCTCAAGATCGCCGTGACTGAGTACCCGACGATCAGCGTGATCAATTTCGAAGGCAACAAGATCATCAAGGACGAGCAGCTCGCCACGATCATTCAGGCGAAGCCGAACCGCGTCTATAACCCGGCCCAGATCGAAGCCGACGCCCAGCGTCTGGCGCGCGCCTATTCCGAGGACGGCCGCATGGCCGCCCGTGTGGTGCCGAAGGTCATTCGCCGCGACAATAACCGCGTCGACGTCGCCTTCGAGATCAAGGAAGGCAAGGTCACCTCGATCGAGCGCGTGACCTTCACCGGCAACCGCTCCTATTCGGACCGTCGCCTGCGTCAGGTGCTCGAAACGAAGCAGGCGGGGATCTTCCGTACCTTCGTGAAGAACGACACGTTCAACGCCAACCGGATCCCGGTCGACCGTCAGAAGCTGATCGATTTCTACCAGGCGCGTGGCTACAAGAACGTGCAGGTCACCGGTGTGTCCTCGCAGATGTCGCGCCAGCGCGATGCGTTCTTCATGACCTTCAACATCATCGAAGGGCAGAAATACCATTTCAACTCGATCAACACGAGTTCCGAGATCGACGGCGTCGCGCCTGACGACTTCGCGCCGCTCACCAAGATCCGTCAGGGGCAGACCTTCTCGCCGAAAGCGATCGAGCTGGCCGTGACCCGGATGGAGCAGCTTGCGATCAAGAAGGGCATCCAATTCGCCCGCGTCGAGCCGCGCATCACCCAAGACCCGCGCACGCAGTCGGTCAATGTCGATTTCGTGCTGGTCCGTGGCCCGCGCGTCTTCGTTCAGCGCATCGACATCGAGGGCAACACCGCGACGCTCGACCGGGTGGTCCGGCGCGAGTTCCGGACGGTTGAAGGCGACCCCTACAACCCGCGCGAGATTTCGAACGCCGCCGACCGCATCCGCGGCACCGGCTACTTCAAATCGGTCGACGTGAACACGAAACCGGGCTCGAGCTCCGATCAGGTCGTCGTCGACGTGAACGTCGAAGAGCAGCCCACCGGGTCGCTCGGCTTCGGCGCCTCCTATTCGAATTCGGACGGGATCGGTTTCAACGCTTCGCTGGAAGAGAAAAACTTCCTCGGTCGCGGGCAGTATCTCGGTGTGTCGATCGGCACGACCAAGGACAATAACAGCTCCAGCTTCCGGTTTATCGAGCCGGCGTTCCTCGGACGTGACGTGGCGCTGAAGTTCTCGGCCGCCTATGCGACCTCGAGCTCGGCGTCGAACACCGCTTACGACACGCGCCGCATCAGCGTCGAGCCGGCACTGGAATTCCCGGTCTCCGAGCGCGGCCGTCTGCAGGTGAGCTACAAGATCGGCGAAGACACGCTGAACAACGTGCCGAGCGACTCCTCGGACATCCTGCTGAACGAAGAAGCCGACAAGGGCACGCAGCGTTACAGCGGCCCGGGTCTGCGCTACAGCTATGATACCGCGCGCGAACAGATCGACCCGCGCTTCACCTGGCGGTTCAACGTCGATCAGCAGTTCTGGGGCGTCGGCGGTGACGTGAAAGGCGGCCAGACCACTGCGAAGATCGTCGGCGAGCGCAAGATCTTCAACGAGGAAGCGACGTTGCGCGCCTCGCTCGAAGGGGGCGCGGTCGATGCCACGGATGGTTCGACGATCTTGCAACGCTTCTCGGGCAGCCAGATCCGCGGCTTCGAGAGCTACGGCATCGGTCCGCGTGACCTCAATGCGGGCAATACCGACGCGCTCGGCGGCAATTACTACTGGGTCGGCAAGGTCGAAGCGGAATTCCCGATCGGTCTGCCCGAGGAATACGGCATCACCGGCGGCGTGTTCTGGGACGTGGGCTCGGTCTGGGGTCTGGACGACACGACCGGGACCGGCGGCAACGAGGTCGACGACTCGATGCATGTCCGCTCTGCGGTCGGCGTCTCGATCTTCTGGAAATCCGCGATCGGTCCGCTGCGTCTGAACTTCTCGCGGGCGATCAAGAAAGAAAGCTACGACAAGACCCAGAACTTCGATCTGTCGCTTTCCACGCAGTTCTAAGGGCGCGCGATGCGTCTGAGCAGCGTCACCGTTTCCTTCATTGCAGCCGCGCTGGCCTTCGGGCCCGGCGCGGCTGTCGCGCAATCGGCGGTGGAGACACCCCACACGCAGGCGCCCGCAGCCGGGCCGCGCGTCCAGCAGAGCGCGGTCCTCACCCTCGATTGGGAGCGGCTTTACGACAACTCGCTGTGGGGCAAGCGGGTGCAATCCGAGATCGAGACCGCGTCGAGCGCGCTGCGCAAGGAAAACGACCGGATCGCCAGTCAACTCGAGGCGGAAGAGCGCAAGCTCACCGAAGAGCGGCTGACGATGCCCTCGGATCAGTTCCAGCAAGCCGCCGATGCCTTCGACACGCGGGCGACCGATATTCGCAAGGCCCAGAAGGCCAAGGCCGATGCGATCCAGCGCCAGTTGAATCAGGAACACCAGACCTTCGTGCAGACCGTGGTGCCGCTGCTCGACGAGGTGCTGAAGGCGCGTGGCGCAGTCGTCGTGCTCGATTCCCGCGCGATCATCCGCGGGCTCGCGCAGGCGGACGTGACAGCCGAACTGGGCGCGCGCGTCGACAAGGAGATCGGTGACGGGGCCGGGCGCGTGACGCCCTTGGTTCCGCCGACGTCGAACGGGGGCTCGGCGGATGCGGCTCAAGGTGCGCCCGCGACGCAGGACCAGCCTGGTTCGGACCAGCCCGCATCGGGCCAATCGTCAAGCGGCGCAGGCGCGGATCAAAGCGGCGAGGCGGGTGTATTTGTCGACAGCAGCCCCAACTCCGCAGGCAAATCGGGCGGCAATTCCACGCTCGACGGCGCGACCCGAGATGCGCCGGGGTTGCCGCTTGGTCTGCCGGTCGAAGATAACAATCAGGTTGCGCCGACCGACACCACGACGGCGCAATAGCAGGCGCGCGCTGCTTGCCAAGCGGGGCCGCGATTGCTAGCAACAATCCAAAAGCGACGATCGCGTGATGCGGCAAACTGATACCGCCGCAGGCGCATTGCGCCCAAGAACGAGGACAGCTCATGACCGAACCCGCCCCCTATACCGAAGCCGATCTGTCGCTCATCAAGCGCATCATTCCGCATCGTTATCCGTTCCTGCTGATCGACAAGGTGCGCGACATCGTCCCGAACAAGGGCGCGGTCGGCATCAAAAACGTCACCGCGAACGAGCCGCATTTCCAGGGCCACTTCCCGGAAGAGCCGATCATGCCCGGCGTCACCATCGTCGAGGCGATGGCGCAAACCTCTGCCGTGGTGGTGGGGATTTCGCTCGACGTGATCGACAAGCCGCTGCTGACCTATTTCATGGGCATCGACAAGTGCAAGTTCCGCCGCAAAGTGGTGCCGGGCGACGTGCTCGAACTGCATGTCACCGTGAAGCGCGGCGGCGGCAAGATCTGGAAATTCGAAGGCCGTGGCACGGTGAATGGTGAACTGGCCGCCGAAGCCGAGTTCACCGCGATGATGGACCTTCAGGGCTGAATGCATGAGCATTGACCCAAGTGCGCAGATTCACGCGTCCTCGGTGATCGAAGCCGGCGCGGTGATCGGTCC
Organism: Thioclava electrotropha; assembly: GCF_002085925.2. Classification (NCBI taxonomy): domain Bacteria; kingdom Pseudomonadati; phylum Pseudomonadota; class Alphaproteobacteria; order Rhodobacterales; family Paracoccaceae; genus Thioclava; species Thioclava sediminum. Next base: position 2,272,315 of record NZ_CP053562.1, on the reverse strand, counting down.
GGACTGCCGGATCGGCCCGTTCTGCGTGGTCGGCCCCGAGGTCGTGCTGGGCCGGGGCGTGTCGCTGCAAAGCCATGTCGTGCTGCAGGGCGTGACCGAGATCGGCGACGAGACGGAGGTCTATCCCTTCGCCTCGCTCGGCCAGATCCCGCAGGACCTGAAATTCAACGGCGAGAAGACGCGGCTGAAGATAGGCAAGCGCAACCGCATCCGTGAATATGTGACGATGAATACCGGCACCGAAGGTGGTGGCGGGCTGACCGAGATCGGCGATGACGGTCTGTTCATGTCGTCCTGCCACGTCGCGCATGACTGCAAGCTGGGCGACCGGGTCATTCTGGTGAATTCGGTCGCGGTCGCGGGGCATTGCGTGCTCGGCGATGATGTCATCGTCGGCGGCCTGTCGGGCGTGCACCAATTCGTCCGCATCGGGCGCGGCGCGATCATCGGCGCGCTGTCGATGGTGACGGCGGATGTGATCCCGCATGCACTGGTGGCAGGACCGCGCGCGGGGCTCGAGGGGCTCAACCTCGTGGGGCTGAAACGCCGTGGCACGCCGCGTGAGGAAATCTCGGCGCTGCGCAAGACCGTCGAGGCGCTCGGTCAGGGCAGCTTCCGCGAAAGCGCGCGAACCCTCTCGGAAGAGGGCGTCGAGGGCGAATTGGCGCGCGAAGTGCTCGACTTCATCCTCGGCCCGTCCGACCGCAGCTTCCTGACGCCCGGCAAATGAGCGGGGGCACGCATACCGCGCTGATCGCCGGGGCTGGCCGTCTGCCTGCGATCCTGACCGAGGCCGCGCCGGAGCTTCTCGTCTGCGAGATGATCGGCGCGCCTTGCGATCTGGACGGCGAGCATCTGCGCTTCCGGATCGAGCGTCTGGTGCCGTTTCTCGACGAACTGGCCGATCGCGGGATCGAGCGGGTGGTGTTCGCAGGCGCGATGCAGCGTCCGGCGATCGATCCCGAGCAGTTCGATCCCCGCTCGGCGCAGCTGGTGCCGCGGCTCGCGATGGCGATGCAGGCGGGCGACGATGCGACGCTGCGCGCGGTGATCGAGGTGTTCGAGGAATTCGATCTGCAGGTCGTCGGCGCGCACGAGATCGTGCCCACGCTGCTGCCCGAGGCGGGTGTGCTATGCGGCAAACCGTCCGCGGTGGACGAAGAAGACGCCGAACGCGGGGCCGAAATCGTGGCCGCGCTTGGGGCGTCGGATATCGGTCAGGGCGCAGTCGTCGGACGCGGGCTTTGCCTTGCGGTCGAGACCTTGCCGGGCACCGATGCGATGCTGGAATTCGTACAGCACCACAAAGGCTTGCGCGGCGATCTTAAAGCGGTGAAGGGCGTCTTCTACAAGGCGCCGAAACCCGATCAGGACCGTCGTGTCGATCTGCCCGCGATTGGTGTCGACACAGTCAAGAACGCCGCGGCCGCTGGCCTTTCGGGGATAGCCTTCGAGGCGGGCGGCGTGATGCTTCTCGATCGCGACGCGGTTATCGAGGCCGCCGAGGCCGCGGGCCTCTTTCTCTGGGCGCGAGCGTCATGAGGCTCTACGTCATCGCGGGCGAAGCATCGGGCGACAAGCTCGGCGGCGCCCTGATGGCGGGGATCAACGGGCTTGCGCCGGGCGTGGACTGGTCCGGCATCGGCGGCGAGGAGATGGGCGCGCAGGGCCTGACCAGCCTTTTCCCGATGGAAGAACTGTCGGTCATGGGGCTGATGGAGGTCCTGCCGAAATACCGCCATCTGAAGCGCCGCATTGCCGAGACGGCAGATCATGTGATCGAAAGCGGTGCCGAGGCGCTGGTCACCATAGACAGCCCCGATTTCTGCCTCCGCGTTGCGCGGCTGGTGAAGGAAAAGCGCCCTGATCTCAAGGTGATCCACTATGTGGCGCCCTCGGTCTGGGCGTGGCGTCCGGGGCGCGCGGCGAAGATGGGGCAGGTGGTCGATCATGTGCTGGCGCTGCTGCCGTTCGAGCCGCCTTACATGGAAGCCGCCGGGATGAGCTGCGATTTCGTGGGCCATCCCGTCGTGGCCGAACCGCGCGCGACCGGGGCAGATGCGGCGGCCTTCCGCGAGACTCATATGATCGGCGAGGAACAACCGCTCGCGCTGTGTCTGCCGGGCTCGCGGCGCGGCGAGGTCAAGCGGCTTGGGGCACGCTTCGACGAGGCGCTGATGCAGCTGCGCGACCGCGAGCCGGGGCTGCGCGTCGTGCTGCCCACCGTGCGGGGCGTCGCGCCGATGGTGCGCGAGATGACGGCGCGCTGGCCGGTCGCCCCGATCGTGGTCGAGAATGCCGATGACAAGCGCGCGGCCTTTGCCGCCGCCGATATCGCGCTGGCGGCCTCGGGCACCGTCAGTCTGGAACTGGCTGCGAACCGGGTGCCGATGGTGATCGCCTATGACGCGAATTTCCTGACCTGGCATGTGATCTCGCGGATGCTGAAGATCGACACGGTGACGGTGGTCAATCTGGTCTCCGAGACGCGGGTGATCCCGGAATTCCTCGGCCCCGACTGTAAGCCGCGTGACATTTCGGCGAAGATGCTGGAATTGCTGGAAGAAGACGCGGCCCGCGAGGAGCAGATGGCCGCGATGGAAGAGGTGATGCGCCGTTTGGGCGAGGGTGGCGAGCCGCCCGGTCTGCGCGCGGCGCGTTCGGTGCTGGAGTTTCTCGGGAGGGCGTGATGCGCGTCTTTTTGACTGTTTTTCTAACAATCTGGTCCGGGGCTGCCGTGGCCGAGACCGATCCGGCGCAGCTTTTCGCGCAGTCCTGCGGGCGTTGTCATCGCGATGCAGAGCGGATGGTCGCAAAGATCGACTGGACTGCGGATAATCAGACGCCCGAGGCGCGGCGCGACTGGTTCGACGGTTTCATGGTGCGTCACCATTCGCCCGATCCAGACAGCCGCGCAGCGATTGCCGAATGGCTGGCAGGGATCGCCTCGTAAGACGACCCCTGCCGAGGGGTCTTAGCCCAGAACCGATTTCACGGCGTCGGCGGTGACTTCGACGATCTTGTCGGCCTCCCCCTCGGTGAGGCACAGCGGCGGGGCAAGGCCGAGGATGTCGCCCTGCGGCATCGCGCGCCCGATCACGCCACGCTCGACCATCGCGCCCGCGATCTTCGCGCCGATCTTGTCGGAGGCGTCGAAGAAGCCGCGGTTGTCGCGATCGGCCATGAATTCCACTGCGCAGAGCATCCCTTCGCCGCGGATATCGCCGACATTCGCGTGCTCGCCGATGGCGGCGCGCATCTGGTCATTGAGGTATTTGCCGACCGAGCCCGCATTCTCGACGAGACCGAGCTTGTCGATCAGTTCGAGGTTCGCAACGCCGGCCGCCGCCCCGATCGGGTGCGCCGAATAGGTCCAGCCGTGGCCGATCGGGCCGTTCTCGTCGGTGCCTTGCTCCAGCACTTTCCACATCTTGTCGGAAACGATGGTGCCCGAGAGCGGCGCATAGGCCGAGGTCAGGCCCTTCGCGATGGTGATCAGGTCGGGCTTCATGCCGTAGTGATCCGAGCCGAACACCGAGCCCAGACGACCGAAGCCGGTCACGACCTCATCGGCGATCAGCAGGATGTCGTATTTGTTCAGAACCTTCTGGATCGCTTCCCAATAGCCCGCGGGCGGGGGCACGATGCCGCCCGTGCCCAGAACCGGCTCGCCGATGAAGGCGGCGATGGTGTCGGGGCCTTCGCGCTCGATCAGCTGCTCGAGCTCGGACGCGCAATAGGCGGTGAAGGCCTCTTCCGACATCGCCTCATCGGGGCGGCGGAAGTAATAGGGCGCCTCGGTGTGGATCACCTGGCTCAGCGGCAGGTCGAACTTCTTGTGGAACAGTTCCAGACCCGTCAGCGAGCCGGTCATCAGGCCCGAGCCGTGATAGCCGCGCCAGCGCGAGATGATCTTCTTCTTCTCGGGCCGGTTCAGGATGTTGTTGTAATACCAGACCAGCTTGATGTTGGTCTCATTCGCATCCGAGCCGGAGAGGCCGAAATAGACCTTCGACATGTGATCGGGCGCACGGTCGAGGACCATATGCGCCAGCGTGATCGAGGCCTCGGTGCCGTGGCCGACATAAGCGTGGTAATAGGCCAGCTCCTTCGCCTGCTCGGCGATGGCCTCGGAGATCTCGGTGCGCCCGTAGCCCACGTTCACGCAGTAGAGGCCTGCGAAGGCGTCGAGCAGCTTGTTGCCGTCGCGATCCTCGATGAACACGCCCTTGCCGCCGGTGACGATGCGATTGGGGGACTCGCCGCGCGCGTGCTGGGCGAGATGGGTCGAGGGGTGGAAGAAGCTTTCGCGATCCCACTTGTCGAGTTGGTCATTGGTCAGCAATTTTCTCCTTCTTCTTGTCTTGGGCGTCCGGGCGGGCGGGGCGATCAGCCCCAGTCGCGACAGACGTATTTGATTTCCATGAACTCTTCCATTCCGCGACGCGAGCCTTCGCGGCCGAGGCCGGATTGCTTCATGCCGCCGAACGGGATCGGCGCGCCGGTGACCTTGGTGCGGTTGACCGCGACCATGCCGAATTGCAGCGCGCGGGTGGCGCGGTAGATGCGTTTCGGGTTCTGGCTGTGGACGTAAGCCACCAGCCCGTATTCGGTCGCGTTGGCTTTGGCGAAGACCTCTTCTTCCGTGTCGAAGACGGTGATCGGAGCGACCGGGCCGAAGGTCTCCTCCTGCATGATCTTTGCGTTATCAGGCACATCGGTCAGCACGGTCGGCGCGAAGAACAGCGGGCCGCGATCGAGCCGCTTGCCGCCGCAGGCGAGTTTCGCGCCCTTGGCCAGTGCGTCGGCCACGTGCTCTTCCTGCTTGGCCACCGCCTTTTCGTTCATCAGCGGGCCGATATCGGGATCTTCCATGCCGATGCCCACGGTGAGTGCCTGCGTGGCCTCGGTGAAGCGGCGGCAGAACTCGTCATAGACGGGACGCTCGACGTAGATCCGGTTCGCGCCGAGGCAGTCCTGCCCGGAGGTTGCGAATTTCGCCTTGATGACTTCCTCGACGGCCTGATCCAGATCGGCGCCCTTGAAGACGATCACCGGGGCGTGGCCGCCCAGTTCGAGGACAAGCCGTTTCACGGTCTGAGCCGATTGGCGATAAAGCAGACGGCCCACCTCGGTGGAGCCGGTGAAGGAGAGCGCGCGCACGCGGGTGTCGTCGCACCACGGCTCGACGATTTCCGGGGCGTGGCCGGTCAACACGTTGAACACGCCTGCTGGAAGGCCCGCGCGTTCGGCCAGTTCCGCCAGCGCCAGCGCCGAATAGGGCGTCTCGTGCGAGGGGTGCGCGACCACGGTGCAGCCGGCCGCGATGGCGGCGGCGGCCTTGCGGGTGAGCATCGCGGCGGGGAAGTTCCATGGCGTGACGAGGCCCACGACGCCCACGGGTTCGAGCCACAATTCCACCTCGGCGTCATGCAGATGCGAGGTGACGCCCTCGATATTCGGGCGCTTGGCCTCTTCGGCGTAATATTCGATGAAGCTCGCCGCATAGTCGATTTCGCCCAGGGCTTCGCTGAGCGGTTTGCCCTGTTCGAGCACCATAATCCGCGCCAGATCGTCCTTCGCCTCGATGATCAGGTCGAACCAGCGGCGCAGGATGGCGGAGCGTTCCTGCGGCAGCGTCATCGACCAGTCGAGAAAGGCGGCTTGGGCGGCATCGACCGCCGCGCGCGACTGGCTGCGGTTGAGCGCGGTGATATCGCCCAGACGTTCGGCATTGGCGGGGTTGGTGACGGGGATGACCTCGCCCGTCTCGCCCGCGACCCAGCGGCCGTTCACATAGGCAAAGCTGCGCAGCAGGCGCTTGTCGGCAATATCGGGGCGGGCGGAAATGGCGGTATCGAGCATGAGAGACCTCCTTGGTTGAGATCACTCTGCGCCCGATTTCACAGGGTAATAGTCCGAATGGACTGCGCGGGCCCCGGATTTGGGCTGAAATAGCGCCGTCCGTCAGTCCATTTGGTCTGCGAAGAGGTCGAAGGGCGGCATGGCGGCGTTCTTCACCTCTTTCGTGACGATATAGGTGAAGTAGCGCGCGATGCCGATCCGCGCGTCCAGCATCGAGTCGATCAGCCGCTGATAGGCGTCGATGTCACGGGTGACGATCTGCATCAGATAGTCGAACCCGCCGCCCAAAGCCCAGCAGCCCACGACTTCGGGGTGCTGATCGAGCGAGCGCTCGAATGTCTGGAAACTGGCGGCGGTGTGGTCGGCCAGTTCGGCGGCTACGAACAGCGTCACATGCGGCCCGAGCTTCTTGAGGTTGAACGTCGCGCGATAGCCCGCGATCAGCCCCGCTTTTTCCAGCTTTTTCAGGCGGTCCCAGGCAGGGGTGGGCGAGAGGTTGATCTTCTCGGCCAGCGCCGCCTTGGTGATGCGGCCCTCGCGCGCCAGCACGCGCAGAATTTCGATATCGCGGGGGTCGAGCTTGATCATGGCGCCACGCTACACCGGGTTAACGCCCTGCGCATCCCCGATTTTTCGGGTCCGGTACAGCTCTGCTCATTCGGCTGGTTCACGTTGCTTGGATTGCGGCGCGCGGAAGCGCTCCTTGGCCGAACCGTAGGGCTCCACCGTTCGGCGTTTGCGGCGCAACCCGTCGGCATCACCCCGGCGCAGGCGGAGGAAATAGAGCGCCGAGAGCGGCCCCGTCGCGCCCGCAATCGCAAAGCCCCAGAGGAAGGCGTGGATCGGGATCATCTCGGCCCCGGTGGTGGTCGCCGCCGAGCCTGCGGTCAGTTCCAGCACCACGCCCGCCAGCGCGATCCCGAGCGCGAGCGAGACCTGACGGCTCATCGCGGTGAAGGCGGTGGCGGGGCTCATCTCGCGCGTGTCGAGATCGGCAAACCCGATGGAGTTGATCGCGGTGAAGACGACCGATTGCGCGGCGCCCCCGATCAGCAGAAGCGGGATCAGCTGCCAGTCATGAATGCTGGTCACGGTAAGGAAGCCGAAGATCGTGGCCCCCCGGATCACCGCCGCCCAGATCATCACCCATTTGAAGCCGAACCGGTCGAGGATGCGCGGTACGAAGGTCCGCAGGCTGACCGCGCCCACCGCGTTCAGACCCGTCAACGCGCCCGAGACCATCACGGACGCGCCGAGGCCGAGCTGGAAGAACAGCGGCAGCAGCAGCGAGATCGCCCCGTTCGACAGCCGGAAGATCAGCCCGCCGGTGATCGAGACATCGAAGGTGCGGTGCCGGAACAGCCGCAGATCGAGAAGCGGCTCCTCCGTATTGCGCGCCCGCAGCCAGTAGAGGACAAGCAGCGCCACACCCGCGACGCTGAGGCCCGCGGCGGCCTGCCACGGCAGGATATGCTCGCCCAGCGCGGAAAACCCGGTCATCACCGCCGCCAGCCCCACGGCAGACAGCAGGAAGCCCGGGAAGTCGAACGGTTTCGGCTCGGGCGGGCCGTCGGCGGGCATGTGGCGCAGCGTCAGCCAGATCGCCAGCGCGCCGAGCGGCAAGTTCATCAGGAAGATCGAGCGCCAGCCGAGGAAGGTCGTCACTGTCGCGCCCACGAAGGGGCCCAGCGCCGGGCCGATCAGCGCGGGCAGGGTGACATAGACCATCGCGCGGGTCATCTCCTCCTTGGAGGTGTGGCGCAGCACGATCAGCCGGCCCACGGGGCTCATCATCGCCGCCCCGATGCCCTGCAGCGCGCGGGCCAGCACCAGCCCGGTCAGGCTCGTCTGGATGGCACAGAGAAGCGAGGCCACAAGAAACACGCCCATCGCCGCGAGAAAGGTGCGCCGCGCCCCGATCCGGTCCGCGATCCAGCCCGAGATCGGTACGAAAGCTGCGAGCGCGATCAGATAGGTCGCCATCGCCATCTTGAGCGACAGCACCGGCACCGAAAGGTCCCGCGCGATCACCGGGATCGCGGTTGCCAGCACGGTCGCGTCGATCAGCTCCATCAGGAGCGACAGCGCCACCGTCAGCGGAATGATATTGTCTCGAAGCCTGCTCAACATGACCGGGCATAGCTAGCACGCGGGCGACCGGTGTCACCCCGCGGCCGCGCGCAGGCTTGCGTGCTCTATCGCGCAGGTGAGGCGGGCAAAGAAAAGCCCCGCCCGAGAGGGGCGGGGAGTTGGGAGTGAAGGGGCCTGCTTCCGGGCAAGAGAGACAGGAGAACCCGGAAGCAGGTCGGTCGGAAACCCGGGCAGGGAGGGTGGAGAGAGAAAACCCGGTCTTTCCGTATGTCGTCGGGCATCGGCAGTGGACAGCGGTCCTCGAGGGTGGCGTGTCCCGGTTTGCCATCTCGCCTTTGCCCTTGCGTCTCGAGATGTGCAGGGTGAACCGATGCAGCAATGCCTCAGTTCCGATATTTCAAGCGCCTCCCGCCCATGTGAGATCGGCTCTTATTTGCGTGAAGAGTCGCGAGGGCGCGTTCTCTTGCGTCAGGTCAAACCGCTGTCATCGTTTTTGCGGTAAGTTCTGCGCGGAATCGCAACGCTAGGAGGCTGCGGGATGAAGGATATGGCCGGGGACAAAACGCCGCCGCGCAAGGGCACGGGCAAGGGTGCCGGGAAGGCTGCGGGCAAATCCGCACAGGTCGACACGCCTCAGGCCGAGGAGCACAGCGCGGCGCTGGCCTCGTTCGAACGGCTCGACCGGTTGTCCCACGCGCTGATGGGCCGGGCCGAGGGCGGGCTGTCTCCGATTTCGCTCGGGCTCGCGTTTTCCGATTGGGCGACCCATCTTGCGCTCAGCCCCGGCAAGCAGGCCGAGTTGGGCTGGAAGGCGGGTCGCAAATGGATGCACCTGATGCGCGAGATGGCGCCGCACCGGAGCGACGACGAGGGCGCGCAGCCGCTCGAGCCGCTGCCGCAGGATCGCCGCTTCTCTGCGCCCGATTGGCAGAAGTTCCCCTATTCCCTCTATGCGCAGAGTTTCCTCCATGCCCAGCAATGGTGGCACAACGCCACGACGGATGTGCGCGGGGTCGAGGCACGCCACGAGCAGATGATGCAGTTCTACGCGCGGCAATGGCTCGACATGGCGTCGCCCACGAATTTCATCGCGACCAATCCGCTGGTCCTTGCCCAGACGCTGAAAGAGGGCGGCGTGAACCTCATGCGCGGGGCGCGCTACTGGGGCGAGGATGCGGTCAAGGTGATGACCGGCGATACCAAGCCGGAGCCCACGTTGATCCCGGGAACCGATGTCGCGCTGACGCCGGGCAAGGTGGTGCTGCGCAACGATCTGATCGAGCTGCTGCAATACGAGCCCAGCACGCCGAAGGTCCATTCGGTGCCGCTGCTGATCGTGCCGGCATGGATCATGAAATATTACATCCTCGATCTGGAGGAGACGAATTCGCTGATCCGCTGGCTCGGGGGGCAGGGTTTCACCGTCTTCGCGATCTCGTGGAAGAACCCCGACGAGGGCGACCGCGATCTGGGCTTCGACGATTACCGCGAAGAGGGCGTGATGGCGGCGCTCGATGCGGTCTGCGAGATCACCGGGGCGGAGAAGGTTCACGGGCTGGGCTATTGCCTCGGCGGCACGCTTCTGTCGGTCGCTGCGGCGGCGATGGCGCGCGACGGGGACGAACGGCTGGCCTCGCTGACGATGCTGGCGGCACAGGTCGATTTCACCGAGGCCGGGGAGTTGAGCCTGTTTACCAATGAAGACCAGCTCAGCCTGATCGAAGACATGATGTGGGAGGAGGGCTATCTCGACAAGACCGCGATGGCGGGCACTTTCACCATGCTCAAATCGAAGGACCTGATCTGGTCGCAGGCGGTCCACACCTATCTGATGGGCGAGCGCGAGACGGATGGTGCGCTGGCCTCGTGGAGCCACGACGCGACGCGGATGCCCTACAAGATGCATTCGCAATATCTGCGCCGGCTGTTTCTCGACAACGATCTTGCCGAGGGGCGGATGGACACGCGCGGCACGCCGGTCTTCCTGCAGGATATCGAGACGCCGGTTTTCGCCGTCGCGACCCAGACCGATCACATCGCGCCCTGGCATTCGGTCTTCAAGCTGACATGGTCGCTGCCGGGCGCCGTCACCTTCGCGCTGGTCTCGGGCGGGCACAATACCGGGATCGTGCGCCCGCCGGGCGCGCCGCGCGCGAGCTACCGCTTGATGGAGCACCGCCCCGGTATGCTGCACCCTTCCGCGTCGGACTGGGCTGCGGAATGTGAGCCCCGCGAAGGGTCGTGGTGGGAGCCGTGGGCGAAATGGCTGCGCAAGACCGGCGACGGGCAGGAGATCGCGCCGCCGCCCATGGGCAAGGGGCGCAAATACCGCCCGCTCTGCGATGCGCCGGGATCTTATGTGCTGACCCGCTAGGGCTGCTCGACCTCGGGGAGAATTGCGTGCAGCGTCTCGATCCGGTCGGCCTCGCCTGCGGGCTTGTCCCAGCGGATGCGCGAGATGCGCGGGAAGCGCATCGCGACGCCGGATTTGTGCCGGGTGGAGCGGTTGAGCCCCTCGAAGGCGACCTCCACCACCAAATCGGGCGACAGGGACCGGACCGGGCCGAAGCGCTCCACCGTGTGATTGCGCACGAAGCGGTCGAGCTTGCGCAGCTCCTCGTCGGTGAAGCCGGAATAGGCTTTGCCCACGGGCACGAGCCGCTCGCCGTCCCAGACGCCGAAGGTGAAATCGGAATAGAAACCCGAGCGTTTGCCATGCCCGCGTTGCGCATACAGGATCACCGCATCGATGATGCGCGGGTCGCGTTTCCACTTGAACCACGGCCCCTTGGGGCGGCCTGCCATATAGGGCGTGTCGCGGCGTTTGAGCATCACGCCTTCGATCACCACTTCGGGCGGTTCTTCGCGAAGGGCGGCGAGGTCGTCCCACGTCTCGAAAGGCAGCAGCTCCGAGACGTCGAAGCGGTCGGAGTTCAGTTCGGCCACGAAGGCCTCCAGCCGCGTGCGGCGGGTGTCGAAGGGCAGGGGACGCAGGTCCTCCTCGCCCTCGATGAGGATGTCGTAGAGGCGCAGCGCCGCCGGATGCGAGGCCAGCATCGCCTTGCCCGGAGACTTCCGCCCGAGCCGCTTTTGCAGATCGCCGAAGGGCGCGACCTGATCGCCGCGCCGCACGATCAACTCGCCATCGAGCGCGCCCTCGAACCCCATATGCGCAACCACATCGGGAAAGGCGCCGGAGATATCCTCGCCGGTGCGCGAATAGAGCCGCCGCTCGCCGCCCTCCGCCACGGCCTGCACCCGGATGCCGTCCCATTTCCATTCCGCGGCGAAATTGCCCGGCGGCAGGCCGGTCAGCGCGTCGAGATCGGTCGGCGTCGACAACATCACCGGCCGGAACGGCGCGAGGCCCGCGCGCTCGGGCTTCTCGCCACCCTCGATCCAGTCGAAAAGCGGCTGATAGGGCGGCGAGAGCCCGTGCCAGATTTCCTCGATCTCCTCCAGCTCCGGCGCGCCCACGGAAGCCAGAGCCACCCGCGCGAGCCGCGCCGAGACCCCGACGCGCAGCCCGCCGGTCGCGAGTTTCAGCAGCGCATAGCGTTCCGAGGGCTCAAGCCGGTCCAGCCAACCCGCGATCAACGGCCCGACGCGGGTTTTCGGCGTGTCCTGCAAGGTCTCGACGATTTCCACCAGATCGACGTCCTGGGCCGTATTCTCCTGCGGCCAGATCAGCGCGATCGTCTCGGCCAGATCGCCCACGTAGTCATAGGACAGCGCGAACAGCTCGGGATCGACCCGTTCGCCCACCATCGCGCGCAGGACCGCAGGCTGCGCGCGGCCCAGCTCCAGCTCTCCGGTCAGGGCCGCCAGCGCATAGCCGCGTTCGGGGTCGGGCGCATGGCGCAGGTAATCGGCCAGCACGTCGAGCTTGGCATTGCGCCCCGGCGTGAAGGCGAGCCGTTCGAGAAGGACCGCGAAGGCTTTCATTCCGGCTCCTCCTCGTAGCCCACGAGGTGCAGTGGACGGGCGACGCGGCCCTCCAGTTCGGCCCAGCGCATCAGCGCCTCCTCGCGGCCATGGGTGATCCACAGCTCGGACGGATCGACCTCGCGCACCGTGCGCGTCAGGTCCACCCAGTCGATATGGTCCGAGATCACCAGCGGCAGTTCGACGCCGCGCTGGCGGGCGCGCGCCCGGATCTGCATCCAGCCCGAGGCGAAAGAGATCACCGGATCGGCGAAGCGCTGCACCCAAGGCGAGGAAAAGGCCGAGGGCGGCGCGATCACCAGCGCCTCGCGCAACGCCCGCGCCTCTGCCTTGTCCATCGTGGCGGGGCGCAGATCGCCCAAGGGGATGCCCTGCTCGATATGATAGTCGCAAAGCCGCTGCAGCGCGCCGTGGATGTAGATCGGCGCGTCATAGCCCGCCTCGCGCGCGAGCATGATCACCCGCTGCGCCTTGCCCAGCGCATAGGCGCCCACCAGATGCGGCCGCTCCGGCGCGGCCCGCATCGAAGCCATGAGCTTGGCCATCTCGTCAGCCGGGTCGGGATGCTTGAAGACCGGCAGCGCGAAGGTCGCCTCGGTGATGAACGTATCGCAGGGCACCGGCTCGAAGGGCGCGCAGGAGGGATTTGCCACGCGGGCGTAATCGCCCGACGCCACGATCCGCTGGCCGCGATGTGTGATCGCGATCTGCGCGGAGCCGAGAACATGGCCAGCCGGGTGAAAGCTGACATCCACGCCGCCTACGGAGAGCGGTCCCTCATAGGCCTGCCGCTGCCCCGCGAAATCCTCGCCATAGCGGATCGCCATGATCTCCAGCGTCTGGCGCGTGGCCAGCACATGCCCGTGGCCTGCGCGCGCGTGATCGGCATGGCCGTGCGTGATCAGCGCGCGCGCCACGGGGCGACTCGGGTCGATGTAGAAGTTGCCGCTAGGGCAGTAGAGCCCCTCGGGGCGCGGGATCAGAAGCGGCTCGGCCATCGGTCCTTCTCTTACGCTAACGCTTGAAATGCATACGCGGGCGCGCGTTCTCGGCCCAAATTTTCGGCATTTGCCCTGAGCCAAGCTTTTCGCGCTGCGATTGTTCCAAATCAAACGCTCTGCGCCGCACCCATGCTACGCTCGCGCCATCCAGTCACAAGGGAGGCTGACATGGCACAGAAGAAATCCGCACCCGGTATGAACATGGCTGGCTGTATGCCAGTGCCGGATATGGGGTCGGTAAGCTCGGTGATGGCACCGCAGCTCAAGATGATGGAATCGATGATCGCGCAGAATATCGAGCTGCTCGAGTTTCTGAAGACCCGCTTCGAGCGCGACCAGGAGATGGTCACTCAGTTGGCGGAAACGCCCGATCCGATGCGCGCGATGAGCCTCTGGGGCGAATTCTGGCAGCGCACGGCCAGCGATTACACCGCCGAGATGACGAAGCTCGCAACCTCGATGACTGGGATTGCGGAGCGCGCGGTGCGCTCGGCCACCGAAGAGGGCGAAGCGCTCGCCAAGGCGGTCGGAAAAAAGTGACGACTCGGGTCGGCAAGCACGGGGTGAGCCTCGGAGACGTGCCGGTCTGAGTGATCCGACAGATAGTTAGGCGCGGCAAGCTGGTGGGCTCGCCGCGCGCAGTGCTGTGTGCAGGCCTGTTCGGCGCTTACTTCTTGTAGATCCAGCCACCGCCGAAGATGCGGCTGTCTTCGGGCGCGTAGAATACGCAGGCCTGACCGGGGCTGACGCCTTCCTCCGGCACGACCAGTTCGACTTCCGCCTCGGTTTCCGAGATGGGCCGGATGATCGCTTCGCGCGGTGGGCGGGTCGAGCGGACCTTGACCTTCAGGTGCCATTCCTTGCGCGAGGTGAAGGGCTCGTCGCCCAGCCAGTTGATCTCGCGCACCGGGATGGTGCGGGTGGACAGCGCCTCTTTCGGGCCGACGACCACGTGGCGGGTGTCGGGATCGAGCTTCACCACATAGAGCGGGTCTTCGAGCCCGCCGATGCCGAGCCCGCGCCGCTGGCCGATCGTGTAATGGATCACGCCGCGATGCTGGCCGAGGACATTGCCCTCCATGTCCACGATATCGCCGGGATCGGCCGCGCCGGGACGCAGCTTCTCGATGACGCTCGCGTAATTCCCGTTCGGCACGAAGCAGATATCCTGACTGTCGGGCTTGTCGGCCACCGCCAGCCCGTATTTCGCTGCCAGTTCCCGCGTCGCATCCTTCGAGGGCAGGTGGCCCAGCGGGAAGCGCAGGTAATCGAGCTGCTCGGGCGTGGTCGAGAACAGGAAATAGCTCTGATCGCGGTTCGCATCGGCCGCGCAATGCAGCTCGGGCCCGGCCGCACCGTCCTTGCGCTGGATGTAATGGCCCGTCGCCATGCAATCAGCGTCGAGGTCCTTCGCCGTCTCCAGCAGGTCCTTGAACTTCACGCGCTCGTTGCAGCGGATGCAGGGCACCGGCGTCGCGCCGCCAAGATAGGCGTCGGCGAATTCGTCGATCACCGCCTCGCGGAAGGTGTTCTCGTAATCGAGCACGTAATGCGGAAAGCCCATTTCCTCGGCCACGCGGCGCGCGTCGTGGATATCCTGCCCGGCGCAGCACGCGCCTTTCTTGGCCAGCGCCGCACCGTGGTCGTAAAGCTGCAGCGTCACGCCCACCACGTCATAGCCTTCCTCGGCCAGTTTGGCGGCCACGACCGAGCTATCGACGCCGCCCGACATGGCGACGACGACGCGGGTGTCCGCGGGCGGTTTGGCGAAACCGAGCGAATTGAGCGGCTGATCCTTGGGCATGATGAAGCGTCCTTTAACGAGACGTGCAGCAATATAGGAAAATGCGACCCACTCTCAACCCCGCGTTTCACGCAGTGTTAAGGGCCCGCGCGCCAGTGTGGCCGGCGTGAAGAGCTTGAAGGGGTGAGCCCATGTATCTCAAGAAAGTCGATGGTCCGCGCGCGGTGACCCTCGCCGACGGCACGATCCTGACGCGCGCGGATCTGCCCTCTCCGAAAACCCGACGATGGGTGGCGAGCCGGAAAGCGGTGATCGTGCAGGCGGTCGCGCATGGGTTGATCGCCCGCGACGAGGTTCTGGAGCGTTACGCGCTCTCTGACGAAGAATTGGATCTTTGGATCGAGGGCGTCGAAAGGCACGGGATTCAAGGCCTTAAAGTCACCGCGATCCAAAAGTTGAAACAACTTTAGATTGCGACGTAACGGAAACGTGACAAGGTAACCCGGTGTTAACCATTTGGTGTAAGTCTCGACCCCTATCGAGGGATTAATGCGGAGAACCCAGGATGCGGATTTTATTGGTGGAAGACGACCCGACGACGTCGCGCAGCATCGAGTTGATGCTGACGCACGCGAATCTCAACGTCTACTGCACCGATCTGGGGGAGGAGGGAATCGATCTCGCGAAGCTCTACGATTACGATCTGATCCTTCTTGACCTCAATCTTCCCGACATGAACGGGCACGAGGTGCTGCGGCAATTGCGTCTGGCCAAGATCGACACGCCGATCCTGATTCTCACCGGCGCGGACGACACCGAGAACAAGATCAAGGGATTCGGCTTCGGCGCCGATGACTACATGACGAAGCCGTTCCATCGCGAGGAGCTGGTGGCGCGCATTCACGCGATCATCCGCCGGTCCAAAGGTCATGCCCAATCGATCATCCGCACCGGCAAGATTTCGGTCAATCTCGATGCGAAGACGGTCGAGGTCGACGGCAAGCCGGTGCATCTGACCGGCAAGGAATACCAAATGCTCGAACTGCTCAGCCTCCGGAAGGGTACGACCCTGACGAAGGAGATGTTTCTCAACCACCTCTATGGCGGCATGGATGAACCCGAATTGAAGATCATCGACGTCTTCATCTGCAAACTGCGCAAGAAGCTCGCCGATGCCACCGAGGGCGAAAATTACATCGAAACCGTCTGGGGCCGCGGCTATGTGCTGCGCGATCCCGACCCGTCCGAGTTGGAACGTCGCATCGCTATGGGTGCCTGAGTTCCCTCAAGCCGATGATCTCCGTCGTCACGGCTCTTTACGCCCCCTCGGCGCTTGCCTAAACCAAGGTCAGCACGAGGGGGTCTTTTTATGTCCGAGCCAAGCCGCACCGAGATCGACGCGCTGAGCGAGGCCGAGGCCCGCGCCGAGCTGCCCGAGCTGATCGCGAAGATCGCGGCGGCCAATACCGCCTATCACACCCATGACGCGCCCGAGATTTCGGATGCGGAGTATGACGCGCTCAAGCAGCGACTCGCGGCGATCGAGGCGAAATTCCCCGCGCTGAAATCGGAGCAGTCGCCCAGCGAACAAGTGGGCGGGCAGCTGGCTGAAGGCTTCGGCAAGATCACCCATGCGATCCGCATGATGAGCCTCGCCAACGCGTTCTCCGACGAGGACGTGACCGAATTCGACGAAAGCATCCGCAGCTTCCTCGGCCTGAAATCCGACGCGCCGCTCAACTACACGGCCGAACCGAAGATCGACGGTCTCTCGCTGTCGATCCGCTACGAGAAGGGGAAACTGATCCATGCCGCAACGCGCGGCGATGGTCAGGTCGGTGAAAACGTCACCGAGAATGCCCGCACCATCGACGATATTCCAACGTCGATTGCCGATGCGCCAGACGTGCTGGAAGTCCGCGGCGAGGTCTATATGAGCCATGCTGATTTCGAGGCGCTCAATACCCGAAACGAGGCCGCGGGCGAGAAACGTTTCGCCAATCCGCGCAACGCTGCCGCCGGGTCGCTGCGCCAGCTCGACTCGAAAGTCACTGCCGCGCGCCCGCTGAAATTCTTCGCCTACGCCTGGGGCGAGCTGTCCGCGCCGCTGGCCGAGACCCAGATCGACGCCATCGCGCGGCTGCAATCGCTCGGCTTCCAGACCAACCCGATGACCGAGCTGTGCGATGGCCCCGCCGATATGCTTAGCCATTACCGCGAGATTGAGGCCAAGCGCGCCACGCTCGGCTACGATATCGACGGCGTCGTCTACAAGGTGAACGACCTCGCGCTGCAACGCCGCCTCGGTTTCCGTTCCACCACGCCGCGTTGGGCGATCGCGCATAAATTCCCGGCCGAGCTTGCCTGGACGCAGCTCGAAGGGATCGACATTCAGGTCGGTCGCACCGGGGCGCTCTCGCCGGTCGCGCGGCTGACGCCGGTGACGGTGGGCGGCGTCGTCGTCTCGAACGCGACGCTGCATAACGAAGATTACATCGCCGGGCGCGATTCCAAGGGCGCCGAGATCCGCGGCGGCAAGGATATCCGCGTCGGCGATTGGGTGCAGGTCTATCGCGCGGGGGACGTGATCCCGAAGATCGCCGATGTCGACCTCACGCGCCGTCCCGACGATGCGGTGCCCTACGACTTCCCAACCCATTGCCCCCGCTGCGGATCCGAGGCGATCCGCGAAGAGGGCGACGCCGTGCGTCGCTGCACGGGCGGTCTGATATGCCCCGCGCAAGCCGTAGAAAAGCTAAAACATTTCGTCTCCCGCGTGGCTTTCGATATCGAAGGTCTGGGCGCGAAACAGGTCGAGCAATTCTACGAGGACGGCTGGATCAAGGAGCCCGCCGACATCTTCACGCTCGAAGAACGTTATGGTCAGGGCCTCCAGCAACTCAAGAACCGCGAGGGCTGGGGCGAGAAATCGGCGCGCAATCTCTTTGCCGCCATCGCCGAGAAACGCAGGATTCCGCTGCAACGCCTGATCTTCGCGCTCGGCATTCGCCATGTCGGCGAGACCAGCGCCGGGATGCTCGCCACGCATTACGGCACATGGGAGGCGTTCGAAACCGCGATGACGCAGGCCGAGTGCGGGCAGGGCCCGGAATGGGACGACCTGATCTCGATCGACGGGGTGGGCGAGACGCTCGCAACATCCGTCGTGACGACGTTCCAGCAAGAGGCCGAGCGCGCCTCGATCGACCGTCTCACCGCGCATCTGAGTGTCGAGGAGGCCGAGAAGCCGAAATCCGACAGTCCGGTTTCGGGCCTCACCGTCGTCTTTACCGGCACGCTGGAGAAGATGACCCGGGCCGAGGCCAAGGCGCGGGCCGAGGCACTTGGTGCGAAAGTCTCGGGCTCGGTCAGCGCCAAGACCGACCTGCTCGTCGCAGGGCCCGGCGCGGGCTCGAAAGCCAAGAAAGCGGCCGAATTGAACATCCGTGTCATCGACGAGGATGAATGGATCGCGCTCGCGGGGGGCGCATGAGCACGCGGCCCGCAGAGCTTTTCGAGCTCTTCGCCGAGCTCGACAGCCTCGCGGGCGTCGGCCCGAAAACGGCCAAGCATTTCGAAGGGTTGGGGATCACCCGCCCGCGCGATGTGCTGTTCACCTTGCCCTATTCGGTGATCGATCGCCGCCCGGTCGCGACCGTGCAGGGGGTGCCTGCGGGCACCACCGTCACCGTCGAAGTGACCATCGGCGCTCATAGCCCCGCGCGCAAACAAGGTGCGCCGGATCGGGTTTTGTGCCATGACGCGCAGGGCGATATCACGCTGGTTTTCTTCCGCGCGCGCGGCGACTGGCTCGCGAAACAGATGCCCAACGGGGCGCGGCGGATCATTTCGGGCAAGCTCGAGATTTATGACGGGCAGGCGCAGATCGTGCATCCCGATTACATTCTGCCGCCCGAGAATGCGGGTGAGATGCCCCGGTTCGAGCCGGTCTATCCGCTCACCGCGGGCGTCACGCAAAAGCTGATGGCGAAGGCGGCGGAGGGGGCCTTGGCGCGCGCGCCCGATCTGCCGGAATGGATCGATGATGCGCTGAAACGCCGCGAGGGTTGGCCGGATTGGCAGGATGCGGTGAAAACGGCGCATCACCCTGAAAAGATTGACGATCTTTCGGCCACTGCGCCGGCACGCGCGCGTCTCGCCTATGACGAGCTTTTCGCCCACCAGATGACGCTCGCGCTCGCGCGGCGCCAGTCGCGGCGCAAGAAGGGCCGAGTGACGCGCGGCACGGGCAAGCTCTCGGCGCAGGTGTTGGCGAGCCTGCCGTACAAGCCGACCGGGGCGCAGACCCGCGCGATTGCCGAGATCGCGGGCGATCTGGGCTCCGAGCGGCGGATGAACCGGCTGCTTCAGGGCGATGTCGGCGCGGGCAAGACGCTGGTCGCCTTCATGGCGCTGCTGACCGCGGTCGAGGCTGGCGGGCAGGGCGTGATGATGGCGCCCACGGAAATCCTCGCGCGCCAGCATCTCGAAGGTCTGGCGCCGCTGGCCGAGGCGGCGGGCGTCCGGCTGGAGATCCTGACCGGGCGCGACAAGGGGGCGGAGCGGGCGCGCAAGCTCGCCGATCTGGCCTCGGGCGCGATCGGCATCCTCGTCGGCACCCATGCGGTTTTTCAGAAAGACGTGGAATTTCAGGATTTGCGGCTTTCCGTGATTGACGAACAGCATCGCTTCGGCGTCGCGCAGCGGATGGAGCTGGGCGCCAAGGGGCAGGCGGTCGACGTGCTGGTGATGACCGCCACACCGATCCCGCGCTCGCTCGCGCTGGCGCAATATGGCGACATGGATGTGAGCCTCTTGGACGAGAAGCCGCCGGGCCGGACGCCGGTGAAGACCGCGCTCGTCGCGATGGAGCGGATGGGCGAAGTGGTTGAGCATCTGCGCAAGGCGGTGACCGAGGGACGGCAGGCCTATTGGGTCTGCCCGCTGGTCGAAGAGAGCGAGCGGGTCGATCTGAGCTCTGCGACCGACCGTTTTCTGGCGCTGCGCGCGGCGCTTGGCGACGATGTCGTGGGGCTGGTTCATGGCCAGATTCCGTCGGCCGAGAAAGACGCCGCCATGGCGGCCTTCGTGAAGGGGCAGACCCGCGTTCTGGTCGCGACGACGGTGATCGAGGTGGGCGTGAACGTGCCCAACGCGTCGATCATGGTGATCGAGCGGGCCGAGAGCTTCGGTCTCGCGCAGCTTCATCAGTTGCGCGGGCGGGTCGGGCGCGGGGCCGCGGCCTCGACCTGCCTGATGATCTACCAGACGCCCTTGAGCGAGACGGCCGAACGGCGCCTGTCGATCCTGCGCGAAAGCGAGGACGGGTTCCGCATCGCCGAAGAAGACCTCGCCATGCGCGGGGCGGGCGATGTGATCGGCACCGCACAGTCGGGCCTGCCGCGCTTCCGCGTGGCTGACCTCGAACGGCAGGCCGGTCTGATGGCGGTGGCGCAGTCGGATGCGCGCAAGCTCCTGTCCGACGATCCTGAGTTGAGCGGCCCGCGCGGACAGGCGGCGCGGGTGCTGCTGTGGCTGATGGAACAGGACCGCGCGATCCGTCTGATCGGCATCGGCTGAGCCCCGTTCGACTCACATTCTCCCCTAGTGTTCTCAAATGTTCCTAAAAAGTTCTTTACACGCCACGTCAACTGTGAGAACAAAGTAGCAACAGAGGGAATGGAGGTGCCAGATGGCCAAGGAAATCAAGGAACTTCTCGACCGCAATCACAGCACTTTGCTGGCCGACGCCGTGGGGGGCATCGCGCTTTGCGCAAGCTTCATCATGGCGCTTTGGCTGCCGGGGCTCCTCTAAGCCCGACCTGTCTCATCGTTACTGCCTCGCGCTTTTTGGCTGCCGCACCTGTCCCAAACCCGCGGCTTCGCCTGTCCCCCAGGCCCGCCTGTCCGTAAAGCGCAACTTCAGCCGCCGCTCTTTCGAGTGGCGGCTTTTTTCATCGCGAGGAAGAGAGGTTAGCGGCTCAGCACTGCTCGAGCGCTTCGAGCGTGGCCTCGGGGGCGAGCAGGATTGAGCCATGACGGTTGGGATAGTCGCGCGCGGCTTGCAGAACCTCATACTCGCCGAAAGGCGCATCGGGGACGGGGCCGCCCTTGAGCATCTCGGCCAACTGGTCGCGCAGATTCGCGACCTCGTCACGCGTGCGGCCCACCACCTGCGCTCCGAAAATTGCAGCCGAAGCCTGACCCAGCGCGCAGGCATGCACGGTCTGGCTATAGCCGGTCACGCGGCCGTCCGCGCAAGTCAGCGAGACTTCGACCGTGGAGCCGCAAAGCGGCGCGCGCTTGCGCACGGTCACATCGGGCTCGGGGAGCGGATCGGTGCCCGGCATATCGGCGGCGAGCGCCAGAATACGCTGCGAATAGAGCTTGATCAGATCGGTGTCGCTCATCTCTTTCCCCTTCGGCCCGTCCGGCGTAGATAGGACCTGAGCCACAGGAAGGAAAGAGCCGATGCCATTCGATCCCGCCAGCTTGACCTATGACGCCAACGGTTTGATCCCCGCGATTGCGCAGGATGCGCTCTCGGGCGATATCCTGATGATGGCATGGATGAACGCGGAAAGCGTCGCAAAGACACTTGAAACAGGGCGCGTAACATATTGGTCGCGCTCGCGGAAATCGTTCTGGGTGAAGGGCGAGACTTCGGGCCATGTGCAGCGCCTGCGCGAGATGCGGGTGGATTGCGACCGCGACGCGCTTCTGGTTCTGGTCGAGCAGGAAGGCCCGGCCTGCCACACCAATCGCAGGTCGTGCTTCTACACCGCGATCCGCGATGGCGAAGAGGTCGAAATTCTTACGCCGATGGAAGATTGAGAGCGACCCTTCGGGGAGGATATTTCCGTCAAGAGGAAGCGGGCAGCCCGACCATGCGGCGAATGTCGTCTGGGGTGGCCCCGTCCTCGCGGTATTTCGCGATGGCGCGGGCGTCGTCGCGCTTGGCGAGGCGTTTACCATTCTCGTCGCGAATCAGGTCGTGATGGCAATAGGTTGGCGTCGGAAGTTCAAGTAGGGCCTGAAGCAGCACATGGATCTGCGTGGCGTCGAACAGGTCCGCGCCGCGGGTGACATGGGTGATGCCTTGCGCGGCGTCGTCGAGCACGACGGCGAGGTGGTAGGACGTGCCCATCTCGCGCCGCGCCAGCACGACATCGCCCACCTTGTCGATCAGATCGGCGCGGGAGATGTGATGCGTGCCTTTGTGCAGCGCGCAGATTTCCTCGAAGCGGATATCGCGGGCGGCGCGGGTCATGTTCAGGCGTAGCGCGCTGTCGGGCAGCGGAGTCCCGGGGCGGCGCGAGCCACGCTCACGGCAGGTGCCCGGATAGATCAGACCGTCGGGGCCGTATTGCACGCCTTCCTGCGGTGCGGAGGCTGCCGCCTCGATGTCGCGCCGCGTGCAGGTGCAGGCAAAGAGAAGGTCGCTTTCCCAAAGCGTTTCAAGGGCTTCGCGGTAGATGTTCAAGCGGTCTGACTGGCGCAGAATCGGCCCGTCCCAGGTCAGCCCAAGCCAGCGCAGATCGTCGTATATCTGCTCTTCCCAGTGCGGTCGCGCGCGGCTTTGGTCGATGTCTTCGATCCGCAGCAGGAACTGGCCGCCGGCCTTGCGCGCCATGTCATGCGCGAAGATCGCACTATAGGCGTGGCCCAGATGCAGCGGGCCCGTTGGCGAGGGGGCGAAGCGTGTGATCATCGACGCGCGCAACCCGCCAAATCAGCCGCCCGCGCGGCGATCCGCATGCGCCTGATAGATCAGGATCCAGGCGAGCAGGATGAACATCGGATGCGTCAGCCCGCCCGAGAAGATGATCGCCGGAATCCAGATCACGAAGACGAGGATCGCAAGGAAGATGCGCCCGATCAGCACGATTGAAAGCGGCGGCAGAAACAGGGCCAGAACGTAATTCATACAGTCTCTCCTTGCTGCGCCAGCCAGTCGCCGAAGGCCGTCTTGGCGCGATCGGTATAGGCCTTGTAGCGGTCTTTGCGGCCACGCCGCCCGCCCTTGGCGTCGATCGGCGGGAAGAGCCCGAAATTGACGTTCATCGGTTGGAATGTCTTCGCCTCGGCCCCGCCGGTGATGTGGGTGATCAACGCCCCCATTGCGGTTTCGGGTCCCGGGGGCGCGAGATCGCGGCCCTGAAGCTCGGCGGCGGCCATACGACCCGCCAGCAGCCCCATCGCGGCGCTCTCGACATAGCCTTCGACTCCGGTGATCTGGCCGGCGAAGCGCAGGTTCGGGTGCGATTTCAGACGCATCTGCGCATCGAGCAGCGTCGGCGAATTGATGAAGGTGTTGCGGTGGATGCCGCCGAGACGCGCGAACTTGGCGTCCTGAAGGCCCGGAATCATCCGGAAAACAGCAGCTTGCGCGCCATACTTCATCTTGGTCTGGAAGCCCACGATATTGTAGAGCGTACCGAGCGCGTTGTCGCGGCGCAGCTGCACGACGGCCCAGGCCTTGGTCTGCGGATCGTGTTCGTTGGTCAGACCGACCGGCTTCATCGGCCCGTGGCGCAGGGTTTCACGGCCGCGTTCGGCCATCACCTCGATCGGCAGGCAGCCGTCGAAATAGCCCGCGGTTTCACCCTCGTGGAACTCGGTCTTGTCGGCCTCGAGCAGCGCGTCGATGAAGGTCTCGTATTCGTCCTTCGTCATCGGGCAGTTGATATAGGCCGTGCGCTCTTCCTCGGTCTCGCCCTTGTCGTAGCGCGACTGACGCCATGCGACGGACATGTCGATCGTGTCGGCATAGACGATGGGCGCGATGGCGTCGAAGAAGGCCAGACGCTCTTCGCCGGTGGCTTGCAGGATCGCTTTGCCCAGGGATTCCGAAGTCAGCGGGCCGGTCGCGAAGATCCATTTTCCGCTTGAAGGAAGCTCCGTAACCTCTTCCTCGGTAAAGGAAATATTCTCATGGGCGCGCAGCGCCTCGGTCACGGATTGCGAAAACGCCTCGCGGTCCACGGCCAGCGCGCCGCCTGCGGGCAGACGATGCTTGCGCGCCGTGTCCATGATCAGCCCGTTCGCAGCGCCCATCTCCCAATGGAGCTGGCCCACGGCATTGCGCTCGTGATCGTCCGAGCGGAACGAATTCGAGCAGACCATCTCGGCATAGTTGCCGGTCTGGTGCGCAAAGGTTTCGACCTTGGGCCGCATTTCGTGCAGCACCACGCGGATGCCGGCATTCGCCGCTTGCCAGGCCGCTTCCGAGCCCGCCATGCCACCGCCGACGATATGGAGTTCTTCTGTCATGGCCGCTCATGTAGTGGTCAAAGCGGCAAAAGGGAAGGCCGATCGCAGATGCTCAGTCCAGGGCGAAGGTGCCGCGCGCGAAGAGGCCGTCGAGCGGGCGGATCGGCGCGAAGCTCTTGTTGCGCACGCCGTGGCCGCGCGAGCCGAAGCGCAATGTGAGGCCGAGGGCGAGACGGGTCTCGTCGCGGCTGTCGGGGCGGCCGGTGAAATGGGCGCGCTCGATCCGGGTGAAGAGCGTCGCGGGGCCGTCGCCCAGCCGGTGGCCTATGCCGAGTGCGGCGGTGGTCTCGCGGGAGCTGAAGGCCAATTCGGAGATGTCCACGACGGAAAGGTCTGCGGTCAGCGTCGTGCGCGGGCTGACGTCCCACAGGCCGGCGAGGCCTGCGAAGACGTAATCGTTGCTGCCGGGTTTGATGGTGCCGAGCCCGCCGCGCGCCGAGACGCTGCCTCTTGCGCCGACAGCCCACATCGCTTCCGCGCCCGCCGCATAGGCCGTCTGGCTGGCGTGGCTGGTATCGGAGACGGCGGCGAAGAGCCCGTATTTCGCGCGCTCCGTGGGCGCCATGTAGAGATGCGCCGCCAGATCGCCGCGCCAGCGCGGCCCGGCATCGTTTGCGCCGAGGTCGAGTTGCAGCCCATGCGCTGGGGTCAGGGCGAAATCGGCGCTCAGATCGGCGCGGGCGGCTCCGAAGTCGCCGCTGGTGTCCTCGATCGTCAGCTCGGCCCCGGTGAAACCGAGCGCGCTTTGGGCGAGCGCGGGGCCAGCGCTGACGGCTGCGGCGAGACAGAAAACGACGCCCCGCAGGGCAAAGACAGAAGCGTGGCGCATGATCGGACCTCGTGACGCGGTAACTGAACAAGGCCGAACTTCGCCGGCTGCGCTTCGGACCCATGCTCCGCTGCGGCTTTGATCTCTTGTGGCAGGCGGGCGGGTCTTAAGGAAGGGTTAAACTTTCTAATGGGTTAACGGCCCGGAGCGTTTCCACTCCGGGCCGTTCGATAGGGTCCGACCTTGGGATCGCGCGATTAGAAATCGTCCAGCTTGGGCCGCTTGCCGATCGAGACGTGGTCGATATCCTCCAGCGCGAAGCCCTTTATGATCGAGGGGATCATCATCGACACGAGGATGAAGATCGGCAGGCCTACGACCGTGATGACCTGTTGCAGCGCGGTCAGCCCCGCATCGCCCGCCAGTACGATCAGCATCGCCGCGACCAGCCCCTCGGCCGCGCCCCAGAAGACGCGCTGATGGACTGGGCCGGGGGTTGGCGTGCCGGTGCAGAGCATGTCGACCACCAGGGACGCCGAGTCCGACGAGGTTGCGAAGAAGATCGCCACCACGATCACCGCGATGCCCTGGACGATATGGACGAAGGGGAAATGCTCGAAGAAGGCGAACATCGCGAGCGGCACGCTATCCGAGACGGCTTGCGACAATTGCCCCGCCTGATCGCCCATCGCATCGCGTGCGGCTTGGCCGATGCCGTCGAACTCCATCGCCTGCCAGCCGAAGATCGCGAACCAGATCAGCGTGAAGAGCGAGGGTGCCAGCAGCACGCCAAAGACGAATTCGCGCACCGTGCGACCGCGCGAGATGCGGGCCACGAACAGGCCGATGAAGGGTGACCAAGTCACCGTCCAGGCCCAGTAAAATACCGTCCACGAGCCCTGCCAGCCCCAGCCGGGCGTGTCGGGGTTCTCGTTGGCCAGCATGTCGTTCCAGAAGGCCAGATGCGGCAGGTTGGTGAGATAGAGGCCGACGGTCTGCACGATCCCGCGCAGCAGGAACAGGGTCGAGCCGAAGATCAGCACGAAGACCATCAAGCCCACGGCCATGCCGATATTGATGTTCGACAGCAGCTTCACGCCCTTGTCGAGCCCCGCCACGATCGAGGTGATCGCAACGGCGGTCAGCACCGTCAGGATCGCGATCTTGACGAACGTGCCGTCACCCGTGCCCAGAAGCGCATCCAGACCGGCGGCGATCTGGCTAGAGCCGAGACCGAGCGAGACGGCGACGCCGAACAGCGTGCCGAGGATCGAGGCGATGTCGATCGCCTTGCCGATCGGCCCGTTGATGCCCTCTTTCAGCAGCGGATAGAACACCGACGACACCCGCACCGGCAGGTCGTAGCGGTTGATGAAATAGGCGAACCCCAGACCGGGCAGCGTGAAGATCGTCCAGGTATGCAGGCCGAGGTGATAGACCGCGATGGAGATCGCGTCTTTCGCGGCCTCGTCGGAATAGGGCGCGACGCCCGGCAGCGGCGGCTTGGAGAAATGGCTGATCGGCTCGGCCACGCCCCAGAACATCAGCACCGTGCCGATGCCGCCCGCGAACAGCATCGTGAACCATGACAGATTGCCGTATTCCGGGCGGCTGTCCTTGGGCCCGAGCCGGATATGGCCGTGGCGCGAGATCGCGGCCCAGATCAGGAAGCCCAGCCAGACATTGACGCCGAGAATGAAGAACCAGCCGAGATTGGCGACGATCCAAGAACGGCCCGTGGCGAACGCATCGCCAATCGGGCCGGGAAAGATGACAAGTGCGAGCACGAAGAGGATCGTGAAGCCTGCCGATACGAAGAAAATGGTCGGGTCGGTTCTCAGACCGAGCCTGTCTGCAAAGGCTTTCATGAAACTCTCCCTGTTTCTAATAGTGCAACCGCAACGGGTGGCTTCAGGGGTGGTTCCGCGCAGAAGGGGCATTGGAGGAAAGAAAAAATGGAAACCGCCCGGCGCGTGGCCGGGCCGCAACATCGGATCCCGTCTGTAATCAGAAGCTGGGTCGGTAGCGGAACAGCTTCTTGTTCCAGCCTTTGTAGGGCGCCACGCGCCCGCCGAAGTTCCAGACGTCGAACCCGTGCTGTAACAAGAAAAAGCCCCCGTCCTTGCGGAGCGGGGGCTCGATTTCATTGCTTTTTGCGAAGCCGTTCCGAATTGGGAACAGCCTCGGCGGTTCAGCTTTCGCTATCCGGCGTGCCGCCGTCACCCGACGTGTCGGGCGCGTCCGGCGCATCGGTCGACCCTTCGGCGTCGGCGTCCAGATCGTCGTCATCGCCCTGATCGGCGATCCGCGCGACCGAGACCACGACCTCGCCCTTGGCGGTGTTGAACACACGCACGCCACCGGCAGAGCGCGAGCGGAAAGAGATGTCTTCCACCGGGCAACGGATCGACTGACCCGTCGAGGTGGCGAGCATGATCTGATCGCTCATCTCGACAGGGAAGGAGGCCACAAGCGGGCCGCCCCGCATCGCCTTGTCGATCGCCGTCACGCCCTGACCGCCGCGACCGCGGGTCGGGTAGTCATGGCTCGACGAGATCTTGCCCGAGCCTTTCGAGGTGATCGTCAGGATCAGATCCTCGGCGGCGGACATCTCGGCGTAGCGTTCGGTCGAAAGCTGACCTTCGGCCACGGCTTCTTCGTCCTCGTCGGGCTCGATCTCTTCCTCGGTGACGCCCGCCATCAGGCGACGTTGCTTGAGGTAGGCCACACGCTCTTCCGAAGTGGCCTCGAAGTGGCGGATGACCGACATCGAGACGACCTCGTCATCGCCCTTGAGCTTGATGCCGCGCACACCGACCGAGTTGCGCGAGTTGAACACGCGCACTTCCGGCACGGGGAAGCGGATCGCGCGACCGCTGGCGGTGACCAGCATCACGTCGTCGTCCTCGGAACAGATGCGCGCATTGATCAGGCGCATGCCTTCGTTCTCGTCCTCGAATTTCATCGCGATCTTGCCGTTGCGCATGACGTTGGTGAAATCCGACAGGCGGTTGCGGCGCACGGTGCCCTTGGAGGTCGCGAAGACCATCTGCAGGTCGTCCCATTCCGCCTCGTCGCGATCGACCGGCGTGATCGCCGCGATTGAGACGCCGGTGGGGATCGGCAGGATGTTGACGATCGCCTTGCCCTTCGACTGGCGCGAGCCGAGCGGCAGTTGCCAGCACTTCATCTTGTAGACCATGCCGCCGGTCGTGAAGAACAGAAGCTGCGTATGGGTGTTGGCGACAAACAGCGTGGTGACCGTGTCGTCATCCTTCAGCGCGCCACCCGACAGCCCCTTGCCGCCGCGCTTCTGCGAGCGGAAATCGGCGAGCGGCGTGCGCTTGATGTAGCCGCCCTGGGTGACCGTCACGACCATGTCTTCGCGCTCGATCAGGTCTTCGTCGGCCATGTCGCCGGCCCAGTCGATGATCTCGGTGCGGCGCGGCACGGCAAACAGCTCGCGCACTTCGCGCAGCTCGTCGGCGATGATCGCCATGATCCGCTCGCGCGAGGCGAGGATGGCGAGGTATTCGCGGATCTTCTCGGCCAGTTGGGCGAGTTCGTCCGTGACTTCCTTCACCCCGATCTGGGTCAGACGCTGCAGGCGCAGATCAAGGATCGCGCGGGCCTGCGTTTCCGACAGGTTGTAGGTGCCGTCATCGTTGACCGGATGCAGCGGATCGTCGATCAACTTGAGATATTCGACGATGTCATGGGCCGGCCAGCGGCGCTCCATCAGGCGGGCGCGGGCCTCTGCCGCATCGGCCGAGGAGCGGATGGTGGCCACGACCTCGTCCACGTTCGACACTGCCACGGCCAGACCGCACAGGACGTGGCTGCGCTCGCGTGCCTTACGCAGTTCGAACGCGGTGCGGCGCGCCACAACTTCCTCGCGGAAGCTGATGAAATAGCTGAGGAATTGGCGCAGCGTCAGCTGCTCGGGGCGGCCGCCGTTCAGCGCCAGCATGTTGCAGCCAAACGAGGTCTGCATCTGCGTGAAGCGGAAAAGCTGGTTGAGCACCACATCCGGGGTCGCGTCGCGCTTCAGCTCGATCACGACGCGCACACCGACGCGGTCGGATTCGTCGGCGATGTTGGAGATGCCTTCGAGCTTCTTCTCGCGTACCAGATCGGCGATCTTTTCGATCATCGCCGCCTTGTTCACCTGATAGGGAATCTCGTCCAGCACGATCGCGAAGCGGTCCTTGCGGATCTCTTCCACGCGGGTTTTCGCCCGGATAATGACCGAGCCACGACCTTCAAGGTAAGCTTTGCGTGCGCCACCACGGCCCATGATCAGGCCGCCGGTGGGGAAGTCGGGAGCGGGGACGATCTCCATGATCGCCTCGTCCGACATGTCCGGGTTGTCGATCAGCGCCAGCGTCGCGTCGCAGACCTCGCCGAGGTTATGCGGCGGAATGTTGGTCGCCATGCCCACGGCGATACCGCCCGCGCCGTTGACCAGCATGTTCGGGAAGCGCGCCGGAAGCACCGTCGGTTCTTCCTGCTTGCCGTCGTAGTTGTCCTGGAAATCGACCGTGTCTTTCTCGATATCGGCGAGAATGTAATTGGCCGGTTTCGCCATGCGCACTTCGGTGTAGCGCATCGCAGCCGCGTTATCGCCGTCCATCGAGCCGAAGTTGCCCTGACCGTCGAGCAGCGGCAGCGACATCGAGAAGGGCTGCGCCATCCGCACCAACGCGTCGTAGATCGCGGCGTCGCCATGCGGGTGATACTGACCCATCACGTCGCCGACCGGACGTGCCGATTTACGATAGGGCTTGTCGAAGGTGTTCCCGGTCTCGTGCATCGCGAAGAGAATGCGCCGGTGAACGGGCTTCAGACCGTCGCGCAGATCGGGGATCGCGCGGCTCACGATCACGCTCATCGCGTAATCGAGATAGGCGGTCTTCATCTCATCCGCGATGGAAACGGTGGGGCCGAGATAAGCGGGCCGCCCGGGGCCTTCTTCTTCGGTTTCCGGCGGTTCAGGAGTGTCGGTCACGCGCGCCTCGATATTCTAGATATTGTTGTGGAACCTTATAAAGGCCGCAAGCGGCGGGTGCAATCATGGAGAAGACCCCGGCGGGTGCGCGGGGCCTTCTTCGTGACGTCAGCTTGCGGTGTTCCGATGCGGCGCGGGCCGCAACCGATCACGCTTCGCGCGCGGCGCGCTTACGCTCGTGCGGATCAAGGTGCAGTTTGCGCAGTCGGATCGACTTCGGCGTGACCTCGACGAGTTCGTCATCGTTGATATAGGCGATGGCTTCCTCGAGCGACATCCGCGTCGGCGGGGTCAGGCGGACCGCTTCATCCGTGCCCGAGGCGCGGACGTTGGTCAGCTTCTTGCCCTTGAGCGGGTTCACTTCGAGATCGTTCTCGCGCGAATGCTCGCCGATGATCATGCCCGTGTAGACCTGCTCCTGCGCGCCGATGAACAGCTTGCCGCGTTCTTCGAGGTTCCACAGCGCGTAGGCGACCGATACGCCATTCTCCATCGAGATCAGCACGCCCTGACGGCGGCCGTCGATCGGGCCCTTGTAAGGGGTCCAGCCATGGAACAGGCGGTTGAGCACGCCCGAGCCGCGCGTGTCGGTCAGGAACTCGCCCTGATAGCCGATCATGCCGCGCGAGGGGACATGGGCCACGATGCGGGTCTTGCCACCCTCGGCGGGGCGCATCTCGGCCAGCTCGCCCTTGCGGTAGCCGGTCAGTTTCTCGATCACGACGCCGGAATATTCCTCATCCACGTCGATGATGACTTCCTCGATCGGTTCCATGCGCTGGCCGTCTTCCTCGCGGAAGATCACCTTCGGGCGCGAGATCGACAGTTCGAACCCTTCGCGGCGCATGTTCTCGATCAGAACGCCCATCTGAAGTTCGCCACGGCCCGAGACCACGAAGGCGTCGCCGCCGGGGGTGTCCTCGACGCGGATCGCGACATTGGTTTCGGCCTCTTTCATCAGGCGGTCGCGAATGATGCGCGACTGCACCTTCGAGCCGTCCTTGCCGGCGAGCGGCGAGTCGTTGATGCCGAAGGTCACCGAGATCGTCGGCGGATCGATCGGCTGCGCGTCGATCGGGGTGTCGACTTCGGGCGCGCAGAGCGTGTCGGCCACGGTCGCCTTGGTCATGCCCGCGACGGTGACGATGTCGCCTGCGACGGCTTCGTCGATCGGCTGCTGCGACAGACCACGGAAAGCGAGGATCTTGGTGCAGCGGAAGGCCTCGATGCGGTCGCCCTTGCGCGAGAGCGCTTTGAGCTGATCGCCGACTTTCAGCGTGCCCGCCTCGATGCGACCCGTGAGGATGCGCCCGATGAACGGGTCGGCCGAAAGCGTGGTGGCCAGCATCTGGAAGGGCTCGTCGGCGCGGAATTCCTGCTTCGGCGGCTCGACATGCTTGAGGATCAGATCGAACAGCGCGTCGAGGTTCTCGCGCGGGCCGTCCAGCTCTTCGTCGCACCAGCCGCCGATGCCGGAGGCATAAAGGTGCGGGAAGTCGAGCTGCTCTTCATCGGCGTCGAGGTTCGCGAAGAGGTCGAACACTTCGTCGAGCGCGCGATCGGGCTCGGCTGCGGGCTTGTCGACCTTGTTGAGCACGACGATCGGCTTCAGGCCGAGCGCGAGCGCTTTCGAGGTCACGAACTTGGTCTGCGGCATCGGGCCTTCGGCTGCGTCCACCAGCAGCACAACACCGTCCACCATCGACAGGATACGCTCCACCTCGCCGCCGAAATCGGCGTGGCCGGGGGTGTCGACGATGTTGATGCGGGTGCCTTTCCACTCGACCGAGGTGGCCTTGGCGAGAATGGTAATGCCGCGTTCGCGTTCGATGTCGTTGCTGTCCATCGCGCGTTCGGCGACGGCTTGGTTTTCACGGAAAGCGCCCGATTGGCGCAGAAGCTGGTCCACGAGCGTCGTCTTGCCGTGGTCCACGTGAGCGATGATCGCAATGTTGCGAAGGTCCATGGGAGGTCGTCCTGTTCTTGAGTTGCCCCGCCCATAAAGGAAAGATTGCCTCTCGGCTAGCCCCCAGCTCGGCAATCGCGCCGCGATGCGGCATCACGTCAGTGGAAATGCGATTTCGAGAACAGGTTGATCACGATGATCCCCATCAGAATCAGCGCGATCCCGATCAGGGCGGGCAAATCCAGCCGCTGATTGAACATCAGCCAGCCCACGCCCGCGATCAGCACCATGCCGATCCCGGACCACAGCGCATAGGTGATCCCGAGCGGCAGCACCTTCAGCACCAGCGTGAAGAAATAGAGCCCGCCGATGAAGCCCACCGCGACGCCCACCGTCGGCCAGAGACGCGTGAATTGCTGGCTGGCCTGCAGACAGGCCGAGCCGAAGGTCTCGAAGGCGACCGCGATGAGCAGGAAGAGGTAGGTGTTGAACATGCCCGGCAGTCTGCCGGATCACTCGGCGATATACCAGTCGCGACGGTGGTTCATCGCGACGATGAAGTTCAGCACGATCGCGCCCAGAAGCGAGTAGAGCACCAGCGGCGGCGCGAGGATGAAGCTAGCGATGACAAACAGGCACAGGTCATGGATCAGCTGCGTCCAGCCGGCGCGGAAGCCGAACTTGTCCTGCAGGATCACGGCGACGATGGAGACGCCGCCAAGGCTGCCCTTGTGGCGGAAGAGACCCAGCAGGCCGACGCCCGCCGAGATACCGAACAGCACGGCGGCCACGGCGGGGTGAATTTCCGCGACATGCAGGACGGGTTTGAGCGCCTCGGCCATCAGCGACACGAGCGTCACGGTCACGAGGCTTTTCAGCGCGAAACCTGCGCCGCGCGCGAAATAGGCGAAGGCGTAGAAGGGGATGTTGATCACGAAGAACACGACTCCGAAGCTGAACCCCGTGATATAGGACAGGATCAGCGCGGCGCCTGCGGTGCCCCCGGTCACGAGGCCCGCGGCGCGCAGCAGGTGAATCCCCAGCGCGGCCTGTGCGGCTGCCACGACAAGGCCCTGCAGATCCTCGAGCTTCGAGTAATGCGGACGGGTCGCCTCTTTGGCTGCGATCTGGTCGGCGGTGATATGTGCGTCAGTGGTCATGACCTAATAATAGGGCATAAAAGCTGACCTACCAAATCGCTGGGCGCAGGTCGGCTTTGCGTCGCGCGAAAGGGTCGGGGCAGGGTGCTCGGACCCGTTGCCCGCAGATCACGCCCGGGTCAGGTGGCGATATAGCGGTCGCGGCGGTGGTTGATCAGGATGATGACGTTGAGAACCATCGCGCCCAAGAGCGACCACAGCACCTTGTCGAGCGGCAGCACGAAGAGCGCGAAGAGGAACACGCCGCAGTCGAACAGGATCTGCGTGCGGCCCGCTTTGAAACCGGTCTTGTCCTGCAGATAAAGCGCCACGATCCCCACGCCGCCAAGGCTCGCGCCGTGACGGAACAGGGCCAGAAGGCCCGCGCCTGCGGTCACGCCCGCCAGAACGGCGGCAGCGCCGGGGTGGAGGATGGCGAAGCTCAGAAGATGCGGAAAAACTTCGGTAAATCCGGACAGGAGCGCGACCGAGAGCACCGTCTTCACCGTGAACCGCGCGCCCATCCGGCGGAAGGCAAGCCAGTAGAAGGGCAGGTTGAGCGTGAAGAAGATCGCGCCGAAGCTCCAGCCGGTGACGTAAGACAGCACCAGCGACAGGCCCGCGATCTGCCCGGTAAACAGCCCCGCGCCATGCAGCAGCGACACCGACAGCGCCACCAGCAAGGTGCCGGTGAGAAGCCCTTGGGTGTCCTCGGGCAGGGTGTGGCGGTGCGGGTCTTGGATACGGGTCTCGCTCATGGCGCTCAGATGCCACGCGGCAACGCCAAGCGCAAGAACTGAGGCGCATCGGCAACAGAGGTGCTCCAATACCTGCGGATCACAGTCGCGTGAGTTGCCGCCGCTTTCGGGATCGGGCCAATTGGCGCCATTCGCAATGCCCAAGACAAGAGGAGGGCCGCCATGATGTCATATCGCCAAGCCCTCGCATCGCAGTGCGAAACCCGTATCGGTTTTTCGGGCACCACTCGCGTCGCACGACGCCAGGACTGACCCTCCCGATACGCCCCGGGGCCTAGGCCCCACTCCCGCAAACTGACCCGATTTCCGCGTCCCGATCCTGTCGCGACGCATCTTGGCCGCGCTCTCGCGGTCCCCGTCGGGTCTTCTTTCACATCAGTAGAAGAAAGGCCGGTTGCGGGGATGGTCCCGCGCCGGGACATGACATGATCCAGACTCTCGAGCGTCCGAGCGACGCGTTCACCATCGAAGCCGCCATCGCCAAGTTCGGCGCAGGCAAAGTTCTCCGCGCGGCGCTGTTCGCGCTCATCGCGCGTGGCGGCAAGCCGCGCCCGCTCGATGCGGAGCAACTCAGCGACCACTTGCGCAGAGATATCGGGCTCGGGCCCGCCGAGCCTCCGCCAGAGCCGTGGAGCATGATGCGGTAAGCGAAAGGGCCGGGCGTGTGATGCGCCTGGCCCGACTAAGGATTGAGGGACGCGCCCGACCTCGGGTGGGCGCTGTGCCTCGTTCGTGATTTGGCGCTTTATCGTGCTGCCCGTGTGTCGGTCGTGCCTGCGCGGACATCGCCGATGCGCCCTCCCGGGGGGAGGTCGGGCGCGGCCCGGGGCTGGTCGCCCCATGCCAGTCAGGAGCCAACCGCCTCGCCAAATGAAAAAGGCGGGGAGAACCCCGCCTTCCTCAACCCGTTTCGCGCGCTTTACAGCGACAGCGACTTGTTCAGGTATTCGTCGATTTTCTCGAGGAAGCCCATCGTGGTCAGCCACTTCTGATCGGGGCCGACGAGCAGCGCGAGGTCCTTGGTCATGTGACCGTCTTCGACCGCCTGCACGCAGACCTTCTCGAGCGTTTCCGCGAAAGTCTGAAGCTGCGCGTTGTCGTCCAGCTTGGCGCGGTGCTTCAGGCCACCCGTCCAGGCGAAGATCGAGGCGATGGAGTTCGTCGAGGTCTCCTTGCCCTGCTGATGCTGGCGGTAGTGACGCGTCACCGTGCCGTGCGCGGCCTCGGCTTCCACCGTCTTGCCATCGGGCGTCATCAGGATCGAGGTCATCAGGCCCAGCGAGCCGAAGCCCTGCGCGACCGTATCCGACTGCACGTCGCCATCGTAGTTCTTGCAGGCCCAGACATAGCCGCCCGACCATTTCAGCGAGCTCGCCACCATGTCGTCGATCAGGCGGTGCTCGTACCAGATGCCCGCGTCCTTGAACTTCTCGGCGAATTCTTCTTCGAAGACCTGCTGGAACAGATCCTTGAAGCGCCCGTCATAGGCTTTGAGGATCGTGTTCTTGGTCGAGAGATACACCGGCCAGCCCTTCAGCAGACCGTAGTTCAGCGAGGCCCGCGCGAAGTCGATGATCGATTTGTCGAGGTTGTACATGCCCATCACGACGCCCGCGTCGGGGGCCTTGAACACTTCCTTCTCGATCACCTCGCCATCGTCGCCCACGAATTTCAGCGTGATCGTGCCCTTGCCGGGGAAGCGGAAATCGGTGGCTTTGTACTGGTCGCCATAGGCGTGACGACCCACGACGATCGGCTTGGTCCAGCCCGGAACGAGGCGCGGGACGTTCTTGCAGATGATCGGCTCGCGGAAGATGACGCCGCCGAGGATGTTGCGGATCGTGCCGTTGGGCGAGCGATACATGCGCTTGAGGTTGAATTCCTCCATGCGCGCCTCGTCCGGCGTGATCGTCGCGCATTTGACGCCGACGCCGTATTGCTTGATCGCCTCGGCCGCGTCGACGGTGATCTGGTCGTCGGTCGCGTCGCGGCTCTCGATGCCGAGGTCGTAATATTTCAGGTCGATATCGAGATAGGGCAGGATCAGCTTCTGCTTGATGAAGTCCCAGATGATGCGGGTCATCTCGTCGCCGTCGAGTTCGACGACGGGGTTGTCTACCTTGATCTTGGTCATGCGCGTTCCTTCCAAAATTCACGGGTTTGTGTTCCGGGGAGGCCGGGAATCGAAAGGGGCGGCCCGCGCCGCCCCCTCTGTCTCAGTGCTCTCAGCCGATGATGGCGTTGAGCGTTTCGCTCGGGCGCATCACCGCCGAGAGCTTTTTCGGATCGGCGTGGTAGTAGCCGCCGATATCGGCGGGCTTGCCCTGAACCTCTGCCAGTTCGGCCACGATCTTCGCTTCGCCATCGGCCAGCGCCTTGGCAATGGGGGCGAATTCGGCGGCCAGCTCGGCATCGCTCGACTGTGCGGCCAGCGCGTCGGCCCAGTAGCGGGCGAACCAGTAGTGGCTGGCGCGGTTGTCGGGCTCGCCGACCTTGCGCGAGGGCGAGCGGTCATTGTCGAGAATGCCCTGCGTCGCGGTCTCCACGGTTTCACCCAGCACGCGCGCTTTCGCGTTGTCGGTCTGGTCGGCGAAGAACTTGAAGCTCTCGCCCAAGGCGCAGAATTCGCCGAGGCTGTCCCAACGCAGGTGGTTTTCTTCAACCAGCTGCTGGACGTGCTTGGGCGCCGAGCCGCCCGCGCCGGTCTCGAACAGACCGCCGCCCTGCATCAGCTTCACGATCGAGAGCATCTTGGCCGAGGTGGCCAGCTCGAGGATCGGGAACAGGTCGGTCAGGTAGTCGCGCAGCACGTTGCCGGTGATCGCGATCGTGTTCTCGCCCTTGGTGATGGTCTCGAGCGAGGCGATGGTCGCCTCACGCGGGGCCATGATCTCGAACTTGTCGGCCACGCCTTTGGCCTCCAAGATCGGCTTCACGAAGGAGATCAGCTCCGCATCGTGGGCGCGGGTCTCGTCGAGCCAGAAGATCGCGCGGTAGCCGGTCGCCTTCTGACGGTCGATGGCGAGGTTCACCCAGTCTTCGATCGGCGCCTTGCGGGCCGAGGCCGAACGCCAGATGTCGCCCTTCTTCACGTCATGCGAATGCAGGACCGTGCCGTCGTCCAGAACCATCTTCACGGTGCCGTCGGTCGGGATCTCGAAGGTGGTCGGGTGCGAGCCGTATTCCTCGGCTTTCTGTGCCATCAGGCCGATGTTCTGAACGGTGCCCGCGGTGGCGGGGTTCAGTTTGCCGTTGGCTTTGAAATACTCGATCGTCGCATCGTAGACAGGTGCATAGGAGCTGTCCGGGATCACGCAGACGCAGTCATGCTCCTTGTTGTCCGGGCCCCAGCCCTTGCCGCCGGCGCGGATCAGCGCGGGCATCGAGGCGTCGATGATGACGTCGGACGGCACATGCAGGTTGGTGATGCCCTTGTCCGAGTTCACCATATACATCGGCGGACGCTGGTCGCGGACTTCCTCGATCGCGGCGAGGATCTCCGGCTCGCCCTTCACGCGCTCCAGCAGGTCGCCCATGCCCGAGGCCGGATCGACGCCGAGCGACTTCATCTTGTCGCCGTATTTCTCGAAGACCGGCTTGAGCCATTCCTTCACCGCATGACCGAAGATGATCGGGTCGGAGACCTTCATCATCGTCGCTTTCATGTGCAGCGAGAACAGGACGCCTTCGTCCTTGGTTTTCTTGATTTCCTCGGCAAGGAAGGCGTCGAGCTTGTCAGCCGACATGTAGGTCGCATCGACCACGGTGCCTTCGGGGTAGCTCACGCCGTCCTTGAGAATGGTTTCGCCATCGGCGCCTTCCAGAACGATCTTCGCGGTGGATGCCTTCGGCACGGTGGCCGAGAGTTCGTTCGAGAAGAAATCGCCTTCCGACATGGTGGCCACGCGGGTCTTGCTGTCGGCGGTCCACTCGCCCATGCGGTGCGGGTTGTTCTGCGCGAATTTCTTCACGGCGGCGGCAGCGCGGCGGTCGGAGTTGCCCTCGCGCAGCACCGGGTTCACGGCCGAGCCCTTGATCGAGTCGTATTTCGCGCGGACGGCTTTTTCCTCATCCGTCTTCGGCTCTTCGGGGTAGTCGGGCAGGGCGTAACCCTGACCTTGCAGTTCGCGCACGGCGGCGACCAGCTGCGGCACCGAGGCCGAGATGTTCGGCAGCTTGATGACGTTGGCCTGCGGCGTCTTCACGTAATCGCCGAGCCAAGCCAGATCGTCCGACTGGCGCTGCTCTTCGGTGAGCGCTTCGGGGAAGGTGGCGAGGATACGGCCCGCGAGCGAGATATCCTTGGTGCCCACCGAAATCCCGGCCGCTTGCGCGAATTTGCGCACGATCGGCAACAGCGATGCGCTCGCCAGTTCCGGGGCCTCGTCGACCTTGGTGTAAATGATGTCAGGAGTGTTCTTGTCGCTCATGGCACAGCCCTCTTCGGTTGAAGCCTCGGTTTGCTGCCTCTTACCCGATTCAGATGCGCTTGGCTAGACGGTATGCGATTGTATACGGAGGTTCCGCGAAATCCCGGAGGAACGCCTCGGATTAGGGGGGGGCGAGGGCCGGGCGCGGCTTAGCTGCGCGCGGCGAACCAGCCTTCGACCCGATCGCGTACCCAGTCCCACACCGCGGGCGCGCCACGGGCGATCTTGGTGCCGATGCGCTCTTCGAGTTGGGTGAAGCTGACATCGTAATCGATCCACGACCCGCCGCCCGACTGGTGGTTGAGCAGCACAGGCTGCACCCGGTCGAGCGATTTCGCGAAGATCGCGTCGGGGGTCTCGTTGGCCTCGAATTCCTGCCAGAGCGCCAGCATCTGCGCTCCCTGATCCCCGGGCAACAACCCGAAGATACGTTCGGCGGCGGCGGCTTCTGCTTTCAGGATGTCTTCCGCGCCATGCGCCGTGCCGCCTTGGCTGTGGATCGGAACATCGCCCACGTCGATCTCGACCAGATCGTGCAGCAGGAGCATCCGGATCACCCGGTCGATCGAGACGCCTTCGGGCGCCTGCTCGGCCAGCGTCAGCGCATAGAGCGCGAGCGACCAGCTATGCTCTCCGGAATTCTCGGGGCGCGAGGCGTCGTGGATCGGCGTCGCGCGGGTCACCGATTTCAGTTTCTCGGCTTCGGCGAGGAAGGTGAATTGCTGATCGAGCCGGGTCATGTACGTCTCCAGAGCCGGGGCAGAAGCAGAAGCAGGGCCACGAAAGCGAAGAGACCGCCGGCGCGCCAGCTCATCGCGCGGTCGGTATAGCCGGAACAGTCGAGGTTCGGCGCCGCGAAGGCGTAGAATAGGACCGTGGCGAGGATTGAGAAGACGACGATTCCCATCCCCAGAACCGGCGGGATCGCGCGGTTTGCGGCCGCGAGCAGCAACCCGGCCCAGCCCAGCCAGAGCGGGGCCACAACAAGGATCAGATGCATCGGGTTCGCGAGGAGTTCGCCGAGGCCCATCACCAGCGCCGCACCGCGCGACGACGCGCCGTCCCACTCTCCATCGCAAATCATGTGGCTTGCATGAAAAGCTGTCGCGATGATCAGCGACAGGGCGAGGGAGAGGGCTGCCGCGAAAACGACGCGCGCGGCCCCCGGGCTCATGACCCGGTCCCGGAATCCGGTGTCTTCGCCGCTGCCTGCGCCCGCTTTTCCAATTCCACCAGCTTGCGCTCGAAGAATTCGCGGCCACGCTGCTCGGCCATATGCAGGCGACAGGCCGTGATATAGGCCTCCTGCAGCGAGGGCGACGACGTGCCGATATAGTTGCTCACCTCCATGAAGAGGCGTTCGTCGTCGTATTTGCGCATCGCCTCCATCGTGTCGGTGGCGAGCTTTTCAGCAAGTTCGTCGATCAGCGCCATTAGCGCGTGCCCTCCGTCAGGCGGCGGCGGACATAGGTCTGAACCGTGTCGATCATCGGTTGCATATGGGCTTCTTCGTTCTTGAAGAAGTGGTCCGCGCCTTCGATGACCTCATGGGTGATCGTGATGCCCTTCTGCTCCTGCAGCTTGGAGACCAGTTGTTCGGTTTCCTTGGGCTGCGCGATCCGGTCGTTCGTGCCGTTGATGATCAGACCCGAGGACGGGCAGGGCGCGAGGAAGGAATAGTCGTAGTTGCCGGGGCCGGGCGACGAGGGGCCGGGCGGGGCCACGGAGATGAAGCCGGTGATCTCGGGGCGGCGCATCAGAAGCTGCATGCCGATCCACGCGCCGAAGGAATGGCCCGCGACCCAGCAATGTTTCGAGTTGGGGTTCATCGTCTGCAGGTAGTCCAGCGCCGAGGCCGCATCGGACAATTCGCCCACGCCTTGATCGTATTCGCCTTGGCTGCGGCCCACGCCCCGGAAGTTGAAGCGCAGAACGGTGAAGCCCATTTTGTAGAAGGCGTAGTGCAGGTTATAGACGACGCGGTTGTTCATCGTGCCGCCGAATTGCGGATCGGGGTGCAGAATGATCGCGATCGGCGCGTCGGGTGCGGGCTGCGGGTGGTAGCGCCCCTCGAGGCGACCTTCGGGACCGGGAAAAATGACTTCGGGCATCGTCTCTCGTTTTTATTGCGCCAGCTCTGGGTTCCTTGGGCGCCTGCGCTCCTGCCTTTCTTGACGGGTCGGCGCGGCTGGCCTAGGAGAAAGCCTCCCCCGGCGCCATGCCGGGAGATCGGGCATTGGTGGAGGTAATCGGCCCTCGCGCTTGCGTCAATGCTTTAGCAATGATTCACTCCTGCGCGGGCGGTGTTTTCGGGCCGATTTTCGGCTAAATACGGGTTCGGATGGGTCTCGGGCCGAGGAGGGTGCATGAAACTGTCGACGAAAGGCCGTTACGCGATGGTCGCGCTGGTCGATCTGGCGCTGGCGGGCGAAGGCAGCCGGACCTCTCTGGCGGCGCTGTCGGAGCGTCAGGATATCTCGCTGCCCTATCTGGAGCAGCTCTTCGTGCGGCTGCGCCGGGCGGGGCTGGTGAATTCGGTGCGCGGCCCGGGCGGCGGCTACCGGCTGGCGCGCTGCCCGTCGGAGATCCGCATCTCGGAGATTTTCGAGGCCGTGGACGAGACCGTCTCGGCGATGCATGTCGGCGCTGGCGCGTCAGGGGCGATTTCGGGATCGCGGGCGCAATCGATGGCGAACCGTTTGTGGGAGAGCCTGTCGGCACAGGTCTTCGTCTTCCTGCACCAGACGACGCTGGACGATGTGGTGAAAAACCGCATGAAACCCTGTCCCGCCGTGCCGAGCCTGTTCTCGGTCGTCGACGAATAATTCCAACCGCCGGGGTGTGATGGCCTCTCGCGGACGCTCCGCGGGGGATATTTTTGCCAAGTCGAAGGCACGCCCTTTCTTCTGGGGCGCGGCTGCCCTATCCCCGCCGCAGCTATCCGACACCCAACCAAGCGGAGCGTATCATGGCGCGCAGCTATCTCGACTGGAACGCGACAACGCCGCTGAGGGCAGAGGCCCGTCAGGCGATGATCGAAGCGATGGATGTGGTCGGCAACCCGTCCTCCGTCCATTCCGAAGGGCGCGCGGCGAAGGCGCTGATGGAGCGCGCGCGCGCTCAGGTCGCGGCCGCTTTGGGCGCCGAGGGGCAGGATGTGATCTTCACGTCCGGCGCGACCGAGGCGGCGGCGCTGGCGCTGAGCGGGCGCGAGGTGCATTGCGCGGGCGTCGAGCATGACGCGATCCGCAGCTGGTGTATCGAGGATTTGCCCGTGGACCGGGCAGGGCGGATCACCGTCACCGATCCCGCAAACTCGGCCCTGCAACTGGCCAATTCCGAGACCGGCGTGGTCCAAGATCTGCCCGAGGGGCTGTATCTGAGCGATCTCACCCAAGGCTTCGGCAAGATCCCGTTTGCGTTCAACTGGCTCGGCACCACCTGTGGCATCGTCTCGGCGCATAAGCTGGGCGGGCCGAAGGGCGTGGGCGCGCTGATCGTCAAGCGCGGCACGGATATCGCGGCGCAGCTCAAAGGCGGCGGTCAGGAGATGGGTCGGCGGGCCGGCACGGAGAACCTGATCGGCATCGCGGGCTTCGGTGCGGCAGCCGAAGCGGCCTCGCGTGATCTTGAGGGCGGAATCTGGCGCGAGATCGAAAAACTTAGAAACATTCTAGAAAACGCCATTGCGGATCGGGCAAGCGAGACTATTTTTGTCGGGAATGAATCGCACAGGCTTCCGAACACCTCCTGCTTCATCACGCCCGGCTGGAAGGGCGAGACGCAGGTGATGCAGATGGACTTGGGCGGGTTCGCGGTTTCCGCAGGCTCCGCCTGTTCGAGCGGGAAGGTCAAAAGCTCTGCTGCGCTGGTCGCAATGGGCTTTTCGGAAACCGAGGCGGGATCGGCATTGCGGGTCTCGCTGGGGCCGCAGAGCCGCGAAGAAGATGTCATGCGTTTCGCCGAACACTGGCTGAAATGCGAAGCGAAACACCGCGCACGGCGCGGGTAAGAGATGGGAGAGCCGGATATGGCGGGCGTTGATCAGGTGGAAGTACGTGAGGGCGTCGATCGCGAGACGGTCGAGACCGTCCAGAATATGGGCACCTACAAATACGGCTGGAACACCGATATCGAGATGGAATACGCGCCGAAAGGCGTGAACACGGATATCGTCCGCCTCATCTCGGACAAGAACAAAGAGCCCGAGTGGATGACCGAATGGCGTCTGCAGGCGTTCTCGCGCTGGGAAGATATGCCGAAGCCGAACTGGGCGCTGCTGAAGGTTCCGGAGATCGATTTTCAGGACCAGTATTACTACGCGCGTCCGAAAAGCATGGTCGAGAAGCCCAAGTCGCTCGACGAGGTCGATCCCAAGCTGCTCGCCACCTATGAGAAGCTCGGCATTCCGCTGAAGGAACAGATGATCCTCGCGGGCGTCGAAGGCGCGGAAGACATCAACCTCGAAGATCGCCAGATCGCGGTCGACGCAGTGTTCGACTCCGTCTCCGTCGGCACCACCTTCAAGGACAAGCTGGCCGAGGCGGGCGTGATCTTCTGCTCGATCTCGGAAGCGATCCAGGAACACCCGGAGCTGGTGAAGAAATATCTCGGCTCGGTCGTGCCGCAGGCGGATAACTTCTACGCTGCGCTGAACTCGGCCGTGTTCTCGGACGGCTCCTTCGTCTACGTGCCGCCGGGCGTGCGCTGCCCGATGGAACTCTCGACCTATTTCCGCATCAACGCGGAAAACACGGGGCAGTTCGAGCGCACCCTGATCATCGCCGACAAGGGCTCTTACGTGTCCTATCTCGAAGGCTGCACCGCGCCCAAGCGCGACACCGCGCAGCTGCACGCGGCCGTGGTCGAGATCATCGTCGAGGAAGACGCCGAGGTGAAATATTCCACGGTGCAGAACTGGTTCCCGGGCGATGAAGACGGCAAGGGCGGCATCTACAACTTCGTCACCAAACGCGCCGATTGCCGCGGCGACCGCGCCAAGGTGATGTGGACGCAAGTCGAGACCGGCTCCGCGATCACGTGGAAATACCCGTCCTGCATCCTGCGCGGCAATGAGAGCCAGGGCGAGTTCTACTCGATCGCCATCGCGAATAACTGGCAGCAGGCCGATACCGGCACCAAGATGATCCATCTGGGCAAGGACACCCGCTCGCGGATCGTGTCCAAGGGGATCTCGGCCGGTCAGGCGCAGAACACCTATCGCGGTCTCGTCTCGATGCACCCGAAAGCCACCGACTCGCGCAACTACACGCAATGTGACTCGCTGCTGATCGGCGACAAATGCGGCGCGCACACGGTTCCCTATATCGAGGTGAAGAACAACTCGAGCCGGGTCGAGCACGAGGCCACCACCTCGAAGGTCGATGACGATCAGCTGTTCTATTGCCGCGCCCGCGGGATGGACGAGGAAGAGGCCGTGGCCCTTGTGGTCAACGGGTTCTGCCGCGAAGTCCTCCAGGCGCTGCCGATGGAATTCGCGA
Source organism: Thioclava electrotropha (assembly GCF_002085925.2). NCBI lineage: Bacteria > Pseudomonadati > Pseudomonadota > Alphaproteobacteria > Rhodobacterales > Paracoccaceae > Thioclava > Thioclava sediminum. The sequence goes on along the minus strand of NZ_CP053562.1, from coordinate 2,228,885 downwards.
TGGAAGCTCAAAGCCTTGTGGCGATCTCGCTGGAGGGGAGCGTCGGGTGATCTGCACGCGCGCAAATATCGAAATTGCCGAGGATCTGCCCCATTTCGGGCATAATCCTTATGCATGTCTTAACCTGTCCAAAGGGATAGGTGAGGGCCATGACGGTATCGAGCGCCAGCTTCAACGATCGCCTCGCGCGGATCGAGAAAACGCGGAAATCGGCGAAGGGCCGGATTCAGCTGCATATAGGGGATCAGGAAGCCTGGGTGGCCAACGATTCCGCGATGCTGCGTCAGGTCATCGCCAAGCCGCGTCACTCGCGGCTGGCCGTGTTCAAGGTCCTGCCCGCGCTGATGGTCGGTGCGATCGGGATGATGGTCGTCACCGCGCTCAAGATGCGCTTTCTGACGCCGGAACTGGCCGAAAAAGTGGGCTCCAACCCGGATCTGGTCCTCGTGGTTGCGGCAGTGCTGACCGCCTTCGGGCTGGGTATGATGCTGCGGCTGGCGTCGGTGAAACTGATGGCGGTGCAGCTGCTGGGCGTCGCGCTGGCCTTCGTGGGGCTGCACAATATCGCCTTCTGGCAACCGGATATGGCGGCGCTCGCCTTCACGCCCGACTGGGTGGAGCAGCAGACCGCGCAATTCGAGCCGCGCACCCTGCGCTACGCCGAGACCACCATCCGCTTCTGACCCTTCGCGCGCCCGCTGCGGCCCGCACGGGTCGCCAAACGGGAGGGCGCGCATGATCGTCACCACCACCCCCAGCATCGAGGGTCGCCCGATCGCGACCTATCATGGCATCGTCGTGGGCGAAGCCATCATGGGCGCCAATGTCGTCCGCGATATCTTCGCGCAGGTCACCGATATCATCGGCGGCCGCTCCGGCGCTTACGAATCCAAATTGCAAGACGCGCGCGCCACGGCGCTCGGCGAGCTTGAAGACCGCGCCCGCGAGCTGGGCGCGAATGCCGTTGTCGGCGTCGATCTCGACTACGAGGTCGTCGGCCAATCCATGCTTATGGTGTCGGCCTCCGGCACCGCTGTAACCGTATCCTGAGGAAGAACCATGCTTGATATCAAGAACCTGCACGTCAAACTGGAAGAAGAGGACAAGCAGATCCTCAAGGGCGTCAACCTGAGCGTCGAGTCCGGGAAGGTCCATGCGATCATGGGGCCGAATGGCTCGGGTAAGTCCACGCTGTCCTATGTGCTCTCGGGCCGCGACGGCTACGAGGTCACCGAAGGCGAAGCGCATCTCAACGACACCGACCTGCTGGATTCCGAGCCCGAAGAGCGCGCGGCCGCAGGCCTGTTCCTCGCGTTCCAATACCCGGTGGAAATCCCCGGCGTCGGCAACATGACCTTCCTGCGCACCGCGCTCAACGCGCAGCGCAAGGCGCGCGGCGAGGAGGAAATCTCGGCTGGCGACTTCCTGAAACTGGTGCGCGGCAAGGCGAAATCGCTCAAGATCGACGCAGACATGCTCAAGCGTCCGGTCAATGTCGGCTTCTCGGGCGGTGAAAAAAAGCGTAACGAAATCCTGCAGATGGCGATCCTCGAGCCGAAGATGTGCATCCTCGACGAGACCGACTCCGGCCTCGACGTCGACGCGATGCGTCTGGTGGCCGAAGGCGTGAACGCGCTGCGCGACGAGGGCCGCTCCTTCCTCGTGATCACCCACTACCAGCGCCTGCTCGACCACATCAAACCCGATGTCGTCCACATCATGGCGGATGGCCGCATCATCGAAACCGGCGGACCGGAACTGGCCCTCGAAGTCGAGAAGAACGGCTATGCCGACCTGCTCGCAAAACACGGGATCTCGGAGGTGATGGCGTAATGTCGGCAGTCGAGAAAATGACCCCCGCCGAGACGCGGCTGGCGCGCGTTTCTCTGCCCGACGGGTTCGGGCCGCAACGCCGCGCCGCGCTGGACCGTCTGAACGCGATGGGCCTGCCGGGCCGTCGCGACGAATACTGGCGCTGGACCAATCCGACCGATTTCATCGCGCCCGATCCGGTGCCCGCAGCGCCGTTCAGCGACGACGAGCCGGAGATCTTCGGCGAGATCGATCGTCTGAAGATCGTGTTCCGCGATGGCGTGTTCGATGCTGAGGCCTCCGACGATCTGGCGATGTCCGGCGTCGAGATCCTGCGTCTGGCCGATGCGCCCGACGTGAACTGGGCCAGCAGCCTCTATGGCACGCTGGAAGCCAACGGTCAGGACCCGGTGAAACGTCCCTTCGCGGCGCTCAACACGGCGTCGGCCACCGATGGCGTGCTGATCCGCGTGACCGGTGCCGCCGAGAAACCTGTGAGCCTGATTTACACCCATGAATCAGAAACTTCCGACCCGATCCTGCATCACCTCGTGAAGCTGGAAGAGGGCGCGGAGATCACGGTTCTGGAGAACGGCCCGGCAGGTGCGCGCTTCAACAAGCTGATGGAAGTGGACGTCGCCAAGGGCGCGAAATTCCACCACATCCGCGTGCAGGGCCGCGATCACGAGCGTCGCGCCGTGACCTCGATCTTCACCCGCGTGGCGGAAGGAGGCCTGTTCAAGAGCTTCACGCTGACCTCGAACGGGGTGCTGACGCGCAATGAATGCGTGATCGACATCGTGGGCGACGACGCGAATGCCCATGTCGCGGGCGCAGCCCTTGGCGATGGCAAGACCGGCAAGTTCCACCACGACGACACCGTCTTCATCACCCACGGGGCCGAGCGCGGCGAGAGCCGTCAGGTCTTCAAGAAAGTGCTGAAAAACGGCGCCGAGGGCATCTTCCAGGGCAAAATCCTCGTGAAGCCGGGCGCGCAGAAGACCGATGGCTACCAGATCAGCCAGTCGCTGCTGCTCGACGAGAACAGCCAGTTCCTCGCCAAGCCGGAGCTTGAGATCTACGCCGATGACGTGCAGTGTTCGCACGGCTCGACCACTGGCGCGATCGACGAGACCGCGCTCTTCTACCTGCGTTCGCGCGGCGTGCCGGAAGAGGAAGCTACCGCGCTTCTGGTTCTGAGCTTCGTGGCTGATGCCATTGAAGAGATTGAGGAAGAGCGGTTCCGCGATGCGATCCTCACCCGGTTGGAAGGGTGGCTTGCACGCCATCGCGGCTGAGGCGCTGCGATGTCCGCGAGTGACGATATCCGGCGCAGCTATCGGCGTCCGCGCGTGGTGATGCGCGAGCATCTCGCGCGCCCGGCCTCCGAGCCGCGCGCGCTGGTCTTCCTGCTTGCGGCGCTGACCGTGATCTTCATCGCGCAATGGCCGCGGCTGTCGCGGATCGCCCATGAGATGCCCGACCAGCCGATGGTCGGGCTGATGATGGGCACGGTGCTGGCGCTGCTCGCGACCGTGCCCGTCTTCTACGCGATTGCGGCACTGAGCCACCTTGTGCTGAGGCTCCTCGGCGGGCAGGGAAGCTGGTATGGTGCGCGCGTCGCGCTGTTCTGGTCGCTTCTGGCGGTCTCGCCGCTGATGCTGCTGCAAGGGCTCGTGGCGGGGTTCATCGGGCGCGGGGCGGAACTTTCGCTGGTCTCCGCGCTTGTGACCGTAGCCTTCGTCCTGCTATGGGGCGCAGCGTTGCGCGTGGTAGAATTCGAAGGAAAAACAAACTGATGCAGCCCGATCTTAAAGAATGGCTTATCCGTAGCTTCACCGATCCGAAATCGGTTGCGCGCGATTTGATCGGGCTGGATTTGAACGCCAATGCGCGGTTCATGGCGATGGTTCTGGTGGTCGTGATGACCGCGATCCTCGGCACGCTCGCGCAGTTGGTCTTCAGCTTCATCACCAAGGTGGATATCGGCACGGTGACGCCGCCGCTGACCGTGGTGGGGCTGCAGGGCGCGCTTCTGGTCTATGGCGCTTTCGCCATGTCTTTCGTGGGCCAACGCTTTGGCGGGCATGGGAAATTCTCCGATGCGCTGCTGCTTCTGACCTGGATCGAATTCGTTCTGATGATCGGTCAGATGATTCAGGTCGTGCTGATGGTCTTCTTCCCGATCTCGGCCACGCTGATGTCGGTGCTGCTGGTGGCGCTGATGTTCTACTTGCTGGTGCAGTTCACGATGGTTCTGCACGGGTTCGAAAACCCCGTGGCGACCGGCTTCGGGGTTATCCTGACCTTTCTGGGCTCGGCGATGATCGCGGGGATCGTGCTGGTGTCGACCGGCCTCGTGCAAATGCCCGCAGACCCCGCGTCACTCTGAGGTGCTCCATGTATGATATCGAAAAAATCCGCGCGGATTTCCCGATCCTGACGCGAGAAGTGAACGGCAAGCCATTGGTTTACCTCGATAACGGGGCCTCGGCGCAAAAGCCGCGCGTTGTGATCGATGCAATGACCCGGATGTATGAGCACGACTATTCCAACGTGCATCGCGGGCTCCACACGCTGTCCAATATCGCGACCGAGAAATACGAGAGCGTGCGCGGGATCGTCGCGCGTTTCCTGCATGTCGCCGATGAAGAGCAGATCGTGTTCACCACCGGCTCGACCGAGGGGATCAACCTCGTCAGCTACGCCTGGGGCGCGCCGAACCTCGAGCCGGGCGACGAGATCATCCTGTCGGTCATGGAGCACCACGCCAATATCGTGCCGTGGCATTTCCTGCGCGAGCGGCAGGGCGTGAAGCTGGTCTGGGTGGAGCCCGAGGCGGACGGTTCGCTGCCGCCCGAGAAGGTGCTGGAGGCGATCACGCCGCGCACCAAGCTGATCGCGATCACCCATATGTCGAACGTGCTGGGCACACGGGTCGATGTAAAACCGATCGCGCAGGCTGCACGGACGCGCGGGATCGCGACGCTGGTGGATGGCTCGCAGGCGGCGGTGCATGGCCCCGTCGATGTCGATGATCTGGGCTGCGATTTCTACGTCATCACCGGACATAAGCTATACGGGCCAAGCGGTTCCGGGGCGCTCTTCATCCGTCGCGACCGGATGCTGGAGATGCGTCCCTTCCTTGGCGGCGGCGACATGATCGACACCGTCACCCGCAACACGGTGATCTACAATACGCCGCCGATGAAGTTCGAGGCGGGCACGCCCGGCATCGTGCAGCAGATCGGCATGGGTGTCGCGCTCGATTACCTGATGGGGATCGGGATGGAGAATATCGCCGAGCATGAGCGCGATCTGCGCGACTACACTGCCGAGAAACTGAACGGGCTGAACTGGCTCAACCAGCATGGCACGGCGGCGGATAAGGGCGCGATCTTCTCGCTCACGCTGAACGGTCCCGCCCATCCGCATGACATCTCGACCATCCTCGACAAGCGGGGCGTCGCGGTGCGCGCGGGGCAGCATTGCACCGGGCCGCTGATGGAATGGCTTGGGGTCACGGCCACGGCGCGTGCGTCTTTCGGGATGTACAACACCCGCGAAGAGGCCGATGCGCTGATTTCCGCGCTCGAATTGTGCCACGATCTGCTAGGCTAAGGGCGCCGCTCGGCGAGGGGACTTGCTTTTGCTGCGATGCAGCATAACTCTGCGGCAGGGAGGCAGGCAGCGAAAGGGCCGAGCCGATGAACCGCAAGAGCATTAACCTCGCATTGCAAGGTGGGGGCGCGCATGGCGCGTTCACTTGGGGCGTACTTGACCGTTTTCTGGATGAAGAGTGGCTGGACTACGCAGCGATCTCGGGCACCTCGGCCGGGGCGCTGAACGGGGCTGCGTTCAAGGCAGGCTATGCCCGTGCCGGTCGCCAAGGGGCGCGCGCATCTCTGGATGAGCTTTGGAGCCAAGTCGCCGAAAGCGTCGATCTGCGGCTCGAGCGGCTGATGCCTGCGCAACTGCCCGGCACCGAGGCGCTGACGCGCTGGTTCGACGCCTTCACGCCGGCGGCCTTCATCGACGGCATGTCGCGGGTCTTCTCGCCCTATGACGCGGGGCCGTTCTACGTCAATCCGCTGAGTTCGGTGGTCGAGCGGTTTCGCTATCGCGATGTCTGCGCGAGCGAGGGACCGCGGCTGCATGTCTCGGCCACTAATGTGCGCACCGGCAAGATCCGCGTCTTCACGGGTGAAGAGATTACCGCGGATGCCATTCTCGCCTCCGCCTGTCTGCCGGAGATTTTCCAGGCGGTCGAGATCGAGGACCCGAAAACTGGCCGCACAGAGGCCTATTGGGATGGCGGCTATACCGGTAATCCGCCGCTTTTCCCGCTGTTCGAACCGGCTTATCCGCGCGACGTGGTGGTGATTTCGATCAACCCGCTCTGGCGCGACGAGATCCCGAAAACGCCCGCGCAGATCGACGAGCGGGTCAACGAGATCAGCTTCAACTCCTCGCTGCTGCGCGAATTGCGAGCGATCAATTTCGTGCATCGGCTGATCCGCGAGGACCGGCTGCCCGAAGGGGCGATGAAGGATGTGCTGATCCATATGATCGCCGATGACGACGTCATGAGCGAATTGAGCGCGAAGTCGAAGATCCTGCCCGAATGGGGGATGCTCGCGAAGCTGAAACTGGCGGGCCGGGCGGCGGCGGATCGTTGGCTCGACGCCCATGCCGACAAGATCGGCAAAGAGGCGTCGACCGATCTTCAGGCCTTGTTCGACTGAAGTTTCACCTTGGTTTTCTTCGCGGGTTTCGCCTCTTTCGGCTGCGGGTAAACCAGACCGGCCGAGATGATCAGCTTCGCCGCATCCTCGACCGACATGTCGAGATAGGTCACCTGCGATTGCGGAACGAAGAGCAGGAACCCCGAGGTCGGGTTCGGCGTCGTCGGCAGGAAGACCGAGATCAACGGATCGCCGTCTTCTGCCTTGGCCGCGATTTCGCCCTTCGCGGTCGAGGAGACGAAGGCGACCGCTTTCAGTCCCTCGCGCGGGTATTCGATCATGCAGGCGCGGTCGAACTTGCCCTCGGACTGGCTCAGCACCGTTTCCGCGATCTGCTTGAGCCCGCTATAGACCGTGCGCACGAAGGGTAGGCGGTCGACGATGCTCTCGCCGAAGCGCAGCATCGTGCGCCCGAAGAAGCCCTTGGCGAGCCAGCCGACGATCACGGTGAAGACAAGGAAGATGATGACGCCGAGCCCGCGCACATTGATGCCGATATAGCGTTCGGGGCGAAGCTCTGGCGGCACCAGCGGCAGCACCCAGCCGTCGACCCAGCCGGCCATCGTCCACATGAGCCAGATCGTCAGACCGATCGGCGCAACGACGATCAACCCGGTGAAGAAGGAGGCGCGCAGCGCGGCGAAACGCGAGCGGCGGCGCGGATGGGGGTCGTCTTTGGTCATGATCTGGATGCGCCCTCTCGTGGCGATGCGTTGCCTGCTATCTAGGCAGCGCCGCCACGATGAGCAATGGGCCGCGCATCAGGCGCCGCGAGCTGTGATGATTTCGCCCGCGATTGCGGCAGCAAGACGGGCATTGTTCAGAACGAGGGCGATATTGGCCTCGAGCGAGCGGCCTTCGGTCAGCTCGAAGATGCGCGACAGCAGGAAGGGCGTGACCGCCTTGGCGGCGATACCCTGCGCCTCGGCCTCTTGCAGGGCCTGTTCGATGACCGGCACGATTTCCTCGCGGGCAATTTCGGCCTCTTCGGGGATCGGGTTCGCGATCAGCTGGCCGCCCGGCAGACCTAGCGACGCGCGCGCCAGTTGCGATTTGGCGATCTCGGCGGCGTTGTCTGCGCGCAGCGGCGCGGGCAGACCGGAATTGCGCGACCAGAAGGCGGGGAAGGCGTCCTGACCATAAGCGATGACCGGCACGCCGTGGGTCTCCAGCACTTCGAGCGTCTTCGGCAGGTCGAGGATCGCCTTGGCGCCCGCCGCGACCACGCTCACCGGGGTTTGCGCCAGTTCCAGAAGGTCGGCGGAAATATCGAAGCTGTCTTCCGCGCCGCGATGCACGCCACCGATCCCGCCGGTGGCGAAGACGTCGATGCCCGCGAGGTTCGCGCAGATCATGGTCGCGGCGACGGTAGTCGCGCCGGTCGCGCCCTTCGCAAGGCAGACCGCAAGATCGGCGCGGCTGACCTTCATCGCGTCCTTAGTCTGCGCGAGCGCCTTCAGCTCCTCGGGCTCGAGCCCGATATGGATCTTGCCGCCCATCACCGCGATCGTGGCCGGGACCGCGCCCGCCTTGCGGATCTCGGCCTCGACCGCCTGCGCGGTCTCGAGGTTCTGCGGATAGGGCATCCCATGGGTGATGATCGTCGATTCCAGCGCGACGATGGGACGGTTTTGGGCTTTCGCGTCAGCGACTTCGGCGGCGAAGGTGAGGGGAGCGGTCATGTGGCGAGTTCTCCGGAAACATAGCGCGCGGCGGCGGTCAGGGCGCTCTCGAGCGCCTCCATGCGGTTCGCGCCGCGCTGTTCGGCCACGAGATGTGCGGCCATGAAAGTATCGCCCGCGCCAGTCACGCGGGTCACGAGGACAGGGGGCGGCGCGGAGGAAATCACGTTGCCCGCCGCAGCGCTGCCGTCGGCGGCAGCCTTGCCGCCATCGGTCACCAGCACGCGTTGCGCGCCGCGCTCCAGCAGGGTCTCGGCGGCATGTTCAGCGCTGTCGAAACTGCCCTGACACAGGATGCCCGCCTCTTCGAGATTGACGTAAAGCGTCGCCGCCGGATGGGCCAGAAGCGGCGTCAGCCGTTCCGCCTTGCCGGGGCTGGCGGGGGCCACGCGCAGATCGGCCTTGGCGAAAAGCGGCGAATGCGCGATCTGGCTCAGAAGTGCCTCGGTGAGATTGCCGTCGAGCGCGATGGCGCCGGTCCATGGCTCGTTTTCCGTGCCGAGCCGCCCATCCGCGAGCGGCGCGAGGATTTTCTCGCCCGCAGCCTCCAGCGAATGCGCATCCGCAATGGCCGCAATCAGCCCGTTCGCGCCCTCGATCGCCATATAGCGGTCGGTCGGCAGATCCTCGGAGCGATACAGATAGTTGCAATCGACGCCCAGCACCTCGGCTGACTGGATCAGGTCGTTGCCCTGACTGTCGCGCCCCAGTGCGGTCAGCACCGCAGGTTTCAGCCCATAGCGGCGCAGCGTCATCGCGATATTCATCGCGACCCCACCGGGCAGCCGCTCGATCCGCCCCGGCACGTCGGAGCCTTCATGCATATGCACCGAGGCGCGGCCGATGATGTCCCACAGGACCGAACCGATGCACAGAATATCAGGTCTGGATTCGCTCATGCGCGGTTCTTGGCGCGGTTTCCCGGGCGGAGCAAGGGGCTTTGCCCCCGCTCAGGCGCGGCGCGATTTCAGGAAAGCCCAGAGCCAGATGCCTGCCAGCACGAGCGAGCCGACCGCGTTGAGGTTCGCCATGGTGATGCCGAAGATGTCCCACGGGATCTCGTCGCAGCGCACCAGCGGGGCCTCGTTGATCTGCTTGAGCAGGTCGGCGGCGGAGACGGTGGTGTCGACGGCGCTCGAGGTGCAATCGGTGGGCCCTTCGAAAATCTTCCGCTCCACGCCCGAGTGATAGAAGCCGATGACCGAGGTGGTCAGCGCGGCCAGCATCCCGAGAAGGGCAGTCCAGCCGGGCAGGCGGAAGGTGAGGATCACGATCCCGATGATCGCGGCGGCCAGATGCGGCCAGCGTTGCAGCAGGCACAGATGGCAGGGCGCGTAGCCGAACGCCTGAAAGACGAAGGCGCCGGCCAGCACGAAGGCGGAGCCCGCGGCGGCGAAGCCCACGAGGCTGCGGAAGGAGGTCAGGGTTTGCATGCGATCTTGCATCGGGGGCCTCAGAGATATTTCAGAAGATAGAACCCGCCGATCAGCAGGATGACGAAGATGGTGAAGAGCGGGCCGAGCCAGCGCTCGATGAAAGTTTTGATCGGTTCGCCGAATTTCCACAAGAGCCCCGCGACCACGAAGAAGCGTAGCGCACGGGCGACAAAGGAGACGCCGAGGAAGAGCACCGGGCTCAGGTTCGTAGCGCCGGCGAAGATCGTGATCACCTTATAGGGGAAGGGCGTGACGCCTGCGATCAGCACGGCCCATCCGCCCATTTCGTTGAACCGGGCCGCGAGCGAGTTGAAGTCGTCGGCCTTGCCGTAGAAATCCAGCACCGGCTTGCCGATCGCATCCATGAAACCATAGCCGATCAGATAGCCCAGACAGCCGCCCGCGACCGACGACAGGGTCGCCACCAGCGCGATGCGCCATGCCGCCCAAGGCCGCGCGAGGATCATCGGGATCATCAGCACGTCGGGCGGGATCGGGAAGACCGAGGCCTCGATAAAGGCGACAGCGGCGAGATACCACATCGCATGCGGGTGGCTCGCGCGGGCCATCGTCCAGTCGTAGATGCGGCGGATCATGGCGGCATCCTTTTCCTTGCTGCTCGGTTCGCTTCATCTCCCGCGCGGGCCGCAAGGTCAAGTCACGCGCGTTGCACCTTTGCTTTTCCCGACCTCACGCTAGACTTCACATAAAAGCGAGGGAGGCATTCGCGAATGCAATGGCGAGGACGGCGCGGCAGCCGCAATATCGAGGACCGGCGCGGCCAGCGCAGGGCAGGGGGCGGCGCGATCCGTCTGGGTGGCGGTGGCCTGGGCGTCGTCGCGATCGTCGTGGTGGCCTATTTCCTCGGGATCGATCTGACGCCGCTGCTTGACGGCGGGTCGGGTGGCTCGGGGCAGGTGGTCACCCAATCGGGTGAGCTGAGCGATCGCGAGAAGGCGATGGGCGATTTCGTCTCGGTGACGCTGGCCGATACCGAGGAGGTCTGGCAGGGCGTGTTCCAATCCGATCTGGGGCGGCAATACGATCCGGCGGTGCTGGTACTCTATAGTGGCATCACGCAATCGCCCTGCGGCAATGCGAGCGGCGCGACGGGGCCGTTCTACTGTCCGGGCGATCAGAAGGTCTATCTCGACACGGCGTTTTTCGACACGCTGAGCCAGCAGCTCGGCGCGCGGGGCGATTTCGCCGCCGCTTATGTAGTCGCGCATGAGGTGGCCCATCATGTGCAGGACGAGCTGGGGATTCTCAGTAAGGTTAACGAAGTGCGCGCGCAAAGCTCCGAGGCTCAGTCCAACGCGCTCTCGGTTCGGATCGAGTTGCAGGCCGATTGCTTCTCAGGGATATGGGCGCGCCGGGCCGAGGATCAGATCGGCGCGATCGAACCCGGTGACATCTCCGAGGCGATGAACGCCGCCGCGCAAATCGGCGACGACACGTTGCAGCGCGAGGCGGGCAGGGTGCCGATGCCCGACAGCTTTACCCATGGCAGTTCCGCCCAGCGGCAGCGCTGGTTCGAGCGGGGCTATCAGAGCGGCGATCTCAAGCAATGCGACACGTTTTCAACGCGTAACCTCTAAGCGTACTTGCCTCGGGCGCGGCTGCGCGCTAGAGGACTCGAACTGGGCCCGAGTGGCGGAATGGTAGACGCAGCGGATTCAAAATCCGCCGCAGCAATGCGTGTCGGTTCGAATCCGACCTCGGGCACCAGACCTTCCGAAAATGACAGATCCATGCGCCGACGGTGATCCGACCGGCGCGTTTTGCGCATGTCCTGCGCGGGTGTTTTCCGTGCCCGGCGCCCCTCTGTCCAAAACAGGCGAAATTGGGGCAGAACCCGGCATCGTGAAACGTGGTTATCAAAAGATGATTCGGAGAAATCTCGTTTCGTTCTCAGAACAAACGGGCATCAGATGCCGGATTGCGGCGGTGTTGAGGACAATTGGGACATATTCGCGGCAGAAATATGGTCGCGATTTGGGCCGCTCCGGGAAACAAATCGATCAAGGTATTGTCGCTAAATTGAAGACAGTTTTTCGCCTTTTAAGACAGGCCATACAATCGCCACACAACCCTTAGTTTAAATGTGGCAAAACTTTGGCAAGTTTCCCGACAAAAAGATAGGTCGATCTTTTGCAAAATAGAAACGTCGTTTGAAAACAGGTACTTCGCGATTCGGATTATTGGTGCTCGTTTTTCAAGCAATCCCCCGAAATGAGGCAAGAAAGCGGCAAATTCCCCTTTTCTTTGTGGCGATCAGAAGGGCAAATTGAGGCCAAGCCCTGCTGGGGGGCTTTTGGCCATGGGGGTGGCCGAAGAGAAGAGTTGTCGAAAGAGAGCTCGCCCGGCGCTGCCAAGGGGACCGATCCATAACGGCCTCGACCTTTAGGGCAAAGGAGACGCGGAGCGATCTGCGGCGACTTTGCTGGCAGCGCCCGCGCGCGCTGACGCTTTCCAATTCTTCTCGACATTCACGTTCGGGCTTCGCGTCCGGCCACGTCATGGCGCTGCCGCTTTGCGCCCAAAGTAAGCCACGGCGCGGGGCCACGGAGCCAAGCGGACGGCAAAGGAGAGTTGGGGATGACTTACTACTATTATCATCACGACGACGATGATTGCGACAAGAACTCCGATCCGAACGCTGTCAACGACAGCGCGAACGTGAAGTACAACACCGCGCAGACGATCGCCGTGCTCTCGAATGACAGCGATCCCGACAGCGATCCGCTCAAGGTGACCTGGGCGAGCGATCCGGCGCATGGCTCGGTCACGGTGAATGCCGATGGCACGATCACCTACACGCCCGATCCCAACTATTCCGGCACCGACAGCTTCACCTATCAGATCTATGACGGGCAGGGTGGCTACGACACCGCGACCGTCACGATCGACGTGAGCGCGCCCGACGGCATCGTCGAAGGCACCTCCGGCGGCGATCTGATCGACGACGACTATACCGGCGATCCCGAAGGCGACATGGTCGACAACAACGACGCGATCCTTCCGGGCGCCGCGCCGAATGACGACTACATCATCGCGGGCGACGGCAATGACACGGTCTATGCCGGTCAGGGCGACGACTCCGTCGAGGGTGGCAATGGCAACGACCTGATCTTTGGCGAAGGCGGTAACGACACGCTCGAAGGCGATGACGGCAACGACACGATCTATGGTGACAACGATCCCGCGGGTGGTCCGGCCTGCGATCCGGTCTCGGAGACCGTGGACTGGAGCCATTTCCAGACCGATTGCGGCGAGGTGAAGGACCAGACCGTCGATCTGGGCGAGACCAAGGTCCATTTCGACTTCCAGTCGCAGGATTACGGTGCGAAGGCGACGCTGACCACCGCCGCACAATATACCGAAGCGGGTGAGAACTTCGACAGCTGCTCGGCGCTGCAACTCTATGGTGCCGGCGGCGATTGCGGGGATGGCGTCTCTCCGACCTCGACGACCGTTCTGACCTTCTCGTCGGACAACAGCGATTACACCGGCGAAGTTCAGGGGCTGAGCTTCCGGATCAACGATCTCGACCGCTCCGACAGCTATGACGATCACGTTGATATCGTGACGCTTTCCGCGGTCGATGCTGATGGCAACCCGGTCGACATCACGATCGATCCCGAGGGCAACCAGACCGTCACCGACAATGGGGACGGCACCTATACGATCACCGGTGGCGATCAGGACACCGGCCATCTCGATCAGGACGACAAGATCGGTTCGGTCAAGGTCACGATCAACGATCCCACCGCGAAGCTGACCATCGCCTACTCGAACGGTGGCGATACGGATCAGGCGATCTCGATCACCGACATGACCTATGACACCTGCCCGGTAGAAGACGATCCGGGCGAGCCCGGCGATGACAGCATCATGGGCGGTCTGGGCGATGACGTGCTCTACGGTCAGCAGGGCGAGGATACGCTGGAAGGCGGCGCGGGGTCGGACAGCCTCGACGGTGGCGAGGGTAACGATACGCTCGATGGCGGCGCGGGTGCCGACACCGTCTATGGCGGCGACGATCGCGACCTGTTCATCGTCGGCTCGTCCGAGGACGGGATCGGCGACACGCTCGACGGCGGCGAGGGCGGCGACGATTACGACACGCTCGACCTGCAGGGCGCGGGCCCGCTGCGCGTCCATTCGACGGTCACCGATTACGATCCGGTCTCGGGTGTCAGCACCTATGCCGGGACGGTCGACTTCCTCGATGGCAGCGGCAATGTCACCGGCACGCTCGAATTCTCCAACATGGAGGATGTCATTCCCTGCTTCACGCCGGGCACGCTGATCGCGACGCCGCGTGGCGAGGTTCCGGCCGAGACGCTGCGCGAAGGCGACAAGGTTCTGACCCGCGACAACGGCATTCAGGTCGTTCGCTGGGCGGGCCGCGCCGAGATGAGCCGCGAGCGTCTGATGCACGCGCCGCATCTCAAGCCAGTGCTGATCCGCAAAGGCTCGCTGGGCAACGATCTGCCCGAGCGCGACATGATGGTCTCGCCGAACCACCGGATGCTCGTCGCCAATGACAAGACCGCGCTTTATTTCGAAGAGCATGAGGTTCTCGTCGCGGCCAAGCATCTCGTCGCCAATCAGGGCGTGGATACGGTGGAGACGCTGGGCACCAGCTACCTGCACTTCATGTTCGACCGTCACGAAGTGCTGCTCGCCAACGGTTCCTGGACCGAAAGCTTCCAGCCCGGCGATCAGACTCTGGGCGGCATGGGCAACTCGCAGCGTCAGGAAATCTTCGAGATCTTCCCCGACTTGCAGACCGCAAAGGGCCGCGATGCCTATCACGCGGCGCGCAAGACGCTGAAGAAGCACGAAGCGAACGTGCTGCTGATGAGCTGACCCGCGCGCCCTATCGGGGCCGTGCCAAAGCGAAAATAGCGACCGCGTCCGGGGTTTCCCCGGGCGCGGCGCTTTTTGTGTTGTTTCCGCGACTTGAACACTTCGTTTCCGCTACTCCACACGTAGAAGTGGTAAAACACGTTTTCGCCTTAGAGTTTTGTCGCTATCGTGTCATTCTGGATCTCGACTGTTGGGAGGCAGGAGGATCGGATGACGCGGAGCATGCGCGCAACGGATATCGCGGAGATTTTGGCGCAATCGCCGGCTCAGGGCCTGCGCTGCACCGCGATGGCGCGCACCGAGGCGCTGCGTCTGGAATTCGACAGCCATGACGAAACCGACGGCCATATCAGCGGCTATGACGCGGCGGGCGAGACGGTGTTTTCCGGCTCGATCGCGGCGTTCCGCGCGTCCATTCCCTGCGTCACACCTGAGACGAGCGTAGCGACCGAGGCCGGTGGCGTCGCGGCGGGCGATCTGCGCCCCGGCGCCCGGCTCGTGACCCGGGATTCCGGCGTTCAGGTGCTGCGCTGGATCGGATCGCGGGTCTTCACCGAAGCCGATCTCGCGCTCAATCCGCTGTTGCGCCCGGTGTGCATCCGCGCGGGCGCGCTTGGCGAAGGGCATCCCGCGCAGGATCTGCGCGTCTCGCCCAATCACCGGTTGCTTGCGCCGTTGCGCGGAAATGTCGTTATGGCACAGGAGCTTGTCGGGTTGGACGGGGTGGAGGTCGATCACGCGGAGGGCGGCGTGCGCTATCTCCAGCTGCTGCTCGACGCGCCGGAGATGCTGCTTTGCGAAGGTTTGTGGGTCGAGAGTTTCCGGCCCGAGACCGCCATGCTGGCAGGTTTCGATGCGGCGCAGCGGGCGGAGTTGCTGTCGCTACGTCCCGATCTTTCGCGGCGCGATGCGGGGGCCGCACCCGCCGAGATGCAGTCCAGCGAGTGAGCTTCCACTAAACGGCAAAAAAAGAGCCGGGCGCGAGGCCCGGCTAAAATACGATTCCGGTCAGGGGAATTGCCCGGATCGTTCGCGTCACAGGAAGCGGCGCCCTTCTTGCCGGGCAATCTCCCGGCTGATTCCGATATCTTCGAGCAGATGGTCATCGAGTTTCCCCAGCGCCATCCGCGAACGGCGCGCTTCGAGGACGCGCGCAACGCGCGCGATCAGGCTCAGACGGCCATGACGGGCGGGAACGGGACGGGTCCGCGACAGGGTAAACATTGCGATACCTTTCTGTATTGATACAATGTGATCTTTGTTGCTATAGAAGGGATACAATGACTCCTTTTAGGCAACCAGAGAAATATTGTGACTGATACAAGCTGGTCTCCCGAACTCGCCCATATCTCCGGCCCGAAATATCTCGCGCTGGTCCGTGCGCTGCGCGAAGGCATCCGCCGCGGCGACCTCAAGCCGGGCACAAAACTCCCTACGGTCAGGGACTTGGCATGGTCTTTGGGGGTCACGCCGGGCACCGTGGCGCGGGGGTATCAGATCGCCACGCAGGAAGGGTTGCTGGAGGCCAAGGTGGGGCGCGGCACCTTTGTATCGACACAAACCCAGCGACTCGGTCCTCGAGAGCCGCTTTATCGCCATACCGGAGAGGATATCGACGCCACCCCGGACGATCTGGTCAATCTCAGATCGCCACAATTGCCCGATGTCGGCCAGACAAAAGCGCTACAATGGGCGATGACCGAAGCCGCCCGCGACATCGGCAAGACTTATCTGCAATATCCCGGCCTGCGCCGCGACGCCTATTGCCGCGAGGCGGTGATGGACTGGTTTCCGAAAGATTGCTCGCTCGCGTCGGAGCTCAATGCCGACGACCTCGTGCTGACCCATGGCGGGCAGAACGGGATCAACCTCGTGATGCAGACCTGCCTGCGGGGCGACCGCCCCGGTGTCTATATCGAGGAGCTGGCCTATCCCGGGTTCCGGCACGCGGCGCGGCTGAACCGCGCCGAGGTGCATCCGGTCGCGATCGACGCACAAGGCATGATCCCCGATGCGCTCGACGCGGCCTGCCGCAAACATGGCGGCCAGATCGTCTGCATCACGCCCGATGCGCAGAACCCCACGGCGGGGCGGATGGACGCCGCGCGTCGCGAAGCGTTGGCCGAGGTCGCGCGCCGCCACGATCTGCAGATCATCGAGGACGATTGCTACACTGCGCCGGTCACGGGTCTCCCGAGCTTCCGCGTCATCGCGCCGGAGCGCAGCTGGCATGTCACCTCGCTGTCGAAAACGATCTCGGCGGGCATGCGCTTCGGCGTTGTGGCCGCGCCCGAGGGCATGGGCGAGGTGGGGCGGCTGGCGGCCCAGCACAGTTTCTTCGGTCTCGCGCGTCCGATCACTGACATGGTCGCGCTGCTGTTCGAGAGCGGCGAGGCGATGCGCCTGCGTTACGCCGCGCAGGAGGAGATGGGGCGGCGGCTGCAGATGACGGTGCAATCGCTGGCGGGTCAGGACTTCAACTGGCTGCCGGGGCTGAGCTTCCTCTGGCTGAAACTGCCGATGGGCTGGCGCGGCTCCACCTTCGCGCGCATGGCGGAGATGGAAGGCGTGCTGCTGCGCTCGGCCGACGAGTATGTCGTGCAGGACGGGCAGGCGCCCAACGCGGTGCGTATAGCGATGGCGGGCTCGGTGCCGGAGGAGCGTTTCCGCACGGCGCTGCGCACGCTGACGGGTCTGCTGGAGCGGATGCCCGACGATCTGCCCGTCTGATGGCCTAAGCCTCACGCATCGCCGCCGAAGCGTACTGCACAAATTTACGGCACCTGCCTTGCTCTTACGCGAGTAGGGGCGGTTGCCCTCTTTTCACGCCCGCGACCTTGTGCTTTCGTGACATCCAACGACGCCCGAGACGGGTGCAAATCGGGAGAGATGGATGGCGGGTAAAGGGGAGAGCTGGCTGCGCAGCGAGTCCGCGCAGGGCTATGCGTTGATCTCGCCGTCCTTCCTCTATGCCGTTCTTTTGCTGGCCGCGCCGCTGGTCACGATCCTTGCCTATTCCTTCTTCCAGGACGGCTATCTGACGGTGGTGCATGAATTCACCCTGCAGAATTACATCGCCACATGGACCGATCCGATCTTCCGCGTGATTCTGGTCCGCTCTCTCTTCGTGGCAGGGTTGGTGACGCTGATCACGGTCGCGCTGGCCTTCCCGATTGCCTATTATCTGAGCTTCGGTCTGGCACCGAACCAGAAGGCCCGGTGGATCTTCCTGATCACGATTCCCTTCTGGACCTCCTATCTTATCCGCGTGTTCCTGTGGAAGGTGATCCTTGGCTATAACGGCGTGATCAACTCGGCTCTGGAAAGTATCGGGATCATCGGGCCGAACGGGCTGATCGCGGACCCGCTGCAGATGCTCAATTCGGTGGGGGCGATCGCGCTGACGCTGGCCCATGCCTATGCGCCCTTCGCGATCCTGCCGATCTTCGTGAGCCTCGAGAAGATCGACCGCTCGCTGCTGGAGGCGGGGCAGGATCTGGGCGAGAGCCGCTGGCGCACCTTCCTGCGTGTGACGTTGCCCTTGGCGATGCCGGGCGTGGTGGCCGCGACCCTGATCGTCTTCATCCCGACGGTGGGCGATTACGTCACGCCTGAGCTGATCGGGGGCGGCAAGATGCCGATGGTCGCGAACCTCATTCAGGCGCAGATGCTGCCCCTGGACAACCGTCCGATGGGCTCGGCCATCGCGGTCAGCTCGCTTCTGGTGGTCGCCGCGCTGTCGCTGGTGTTCTTGTGGCTCAATCGCCGCTTCCTGAAGGTCGGAAAGTGAGCCTCGCATGAAAATCCCGTCCCTCAAGATCTACGCGATCGCTTACCTAATCTTTCTCTATGCGCCGATTTTCCTGCTGCCGCTGTTTGCGTTCAATGACGGCACGATCATCGCCTTTCCGCTGAAGGGCTTCACGACCGACTGGTTCGCGAAGATGGCCGAGAACGACACGCTGCGCCACGCGCTGTCGAATTCGCTGATCATCGCGCTGACCTCCTCGGCGGGGGCCACGATCTTTGCGATTTTCGCCGCCCGCGCCTCGACGCGCTATCGCTTCAAGGGCAAGGGCGGGATCATGGGGCTGATCCTGCTGCCGATGGTGCTGCCCGATATCCTGATGGGGATGTCGCTGCTGTTGGTGATGCTCGAAGTGCTGAAGGTGAACCTGTCGATTGCGACGGTGATTTTGGGCCATGTGATCATCTCGCTGCCCTATGCGATCGCGGTGCTGCAAACGGCTTTCGCGACGCTGGATCAGTCGCTGGAAGAGGCGGCGGTCGATCTGGGCGAAACCCGCATGTCGACCTTTCGGCTCATCGTTCTGCCACTGGTGATGCCCGGAATCATCTCGGCCTTTCTGATCTCTTTCACGATCTCGCTCGACGAATTCATCGTGGCCTTCTTCCTTGCGGGCAACCAGCCCACGCTCCCCACCTATATCTTTTCCCAGCTGCGTTTCCCGTCGGCGATCCCGGTCATCATGGCGCTTGGCACCTGCCTCGTCGCGGCCTCGATCCTGCTTCTGAGCGTGGCCGAATTCTTCCGTCGGCGCGGGGTCAAACGGACCGGCGCCAAGGATACCGGAGGTTTCCTGTGACCGACAAACCGATGATCGCCTTTCAGGACGTTCATAAATATTACGGCGATTATCACGCGTTGCGCGGCATCACCGCCGAGATACGCGCGGGTGAGTTCTTCTCGCTGCTCGGTCCGTCGGGCTGTGGCAAGACCACGCTTCTGCGCACCATCGCGGGGTTCGAGGAGATTTCCTCAGGCGCGGTGCTGATCGACGGCAAGACGATGGTGGGCGTGCCGCCGAACAAGCGGCCCACCAACATGGTGTTCCAGTCCTACGCGATCTTCCCGCATCTGAGCGTGGCCGAGAATGTGGGCTTCGGCCTGCGCCGCGATCCGCGCTCGAAATCGGAGAAAGCCAAGCTGGTCGAGGAATCGCTCGAGATGGTCGGGCTTTCCGGCTATGGCGCCCGCGCGGCCCATGCGCTCTCGGGCGGGCAGCGCCAGCGCGTCGCACTGGCCCGTGCGCTGATCCTCAAGCCTAAGGTTTTGTTGCTCGATGAGCCGCTCTCGGCGCTCGACCGCAAGATCCGCGAGCAGATGCAGGTCGAGCTGATCAAGCTGCAGCGCGAGGTCGGCATCACCTTCGTTCTGGTGACCCACGATCAGGAAGAGGCGCTGGTCATGTCGGACCGGATCGCGGTGATGTTCGAAGGCGAGATCGCCCAGCTTGCCGATCCCGAAGTGCTCTATGGCAGGCCCAATTCGCGCCGCGTGGCCGATTTCATCGGGGTGATGAACTTCCTGCCCGCCTCGGTGACGGATGGGCCGGGCGATGCGGTCACGGCGGAGGTCGCAGGTCTCGGGCGACTAGAGGTCGCGCCGAGCCAGATTTCGAGCGCGCCTGCTGGCGATGGGGCGGCGGTGGGGTTCCGTCCGGAAACTCTAACGCTTCTTTACGAAGGTCAACAGGCCTCGGATCGCGAAGCACCCGGCACGATCGACGAGGTCGTCTATTACGGCGACATGACCTATTACGACGTGCGCTTGGACGGGACCGAAAAGCCGGTCCGCATCTCGATGCGCAACGTCTTCGGGCGTCCCGTGCTGGAGGTCGGCACCCGCACCCGCGTCGCATGGTCGCCCGGGGCGCTGGTTCTGTTCCGGTGAACCGGGCAGGGGGCGTTGCCCCCGTTGCCGGGGGGCGACAGTCGATCAACAAAGAGGGGGCGCTGCCCCCGCTCCCTGCGGGAGCCCCCCGGGATATTTTACCCAAGAGGAAGGGGCTTTGGTTTTCGCCGCGACGTGCGCCTTGCACGTTTGCCATTTGACCACCCCCGGCAACGCGGCCTAGATAGGGGCCAAGTGAGGCGCGGAGGCATTTGCCATGAAGGTCATCATCTGCGGTGCGGGTCAGGTCGGTTGGCAGATCGCGCGCCATCTGGCGGGCGAGCGCAACGACGTCACGGTGGTCGATTCCAATCCCGAGCTGGTGCGGCGCGCGGCCGATACGCTCGACGTCCAGGGTGTGGTGGGGTTCGCCTCGCATCCCGATATTCTCGAGCAGGCCGGCGCGCGCGACTGCGATCTGATGATCGCCGCGACCCATTCCGACGAGGTCAACATGGTGACCTGTCAGGTCGCGATGTCGGTCTTCGGGATCACGCGCAAGATCGCCCGCATCCGGGCGCAAAGCTATCTGCAGCCGCAATATTCCGATCTTTACCGTCGCGACCACCTGCCGATCGACGTGATCATCTCGCCCGAGCGCGAGGTGGCCGAGGCCGCGCTGCGCCGATTGGCGGCACCCTCGACCTTCGACACGGAGAGCTTCCTCGACGAGCAGCTGCAGCTGCTGGGGATCGAGCTCGATGCCGATTGTCCGGTGCTCGACACGCCGCTGCGCCAGCTCACCGATTTGTTTTCGACGCTGCGCGCGGTCGTGGTGGGCATTCGCCGCGAGGGGCGGCTGTTCGCGCCCGAGCCGGGCGATCAGCTGTTTGCGGGCGATCAGATCTATGTCTTCGCCCATGTAGAGGACGTGAACCGGACGCTCGATATCTTCGGCAAGTCGACCCAGAAGCAGGAACGCATCGTCATCATCGGCGGCGGGAATGTGGGTCTCAGCGTGGCCAAGGCGCTCGAAGCGCGGACCGAGCGGGTGCGCGCCAAGATCATCGAACGCTCGCGCGCGCAGGCCGAGAAGGCCGCCGATGCACTGGACCGGACCATCGTGCTCAATGGCGACGGGATGAGCTCGGAATTGCTGGAGGAGGCGAATATCGCCACCGCCGATGCGGTTCTGGCAATCACCGATGACGACAAGACCAACATCCTCGTCTCGGTGCGCGCCAAGCAGGCGGGCTGCCGGATGGCGATCTGTCTGATCAACGATCCCACGCTGGCGCCCTTGCTGAGTGCGCTCGATATCGACGCCTATATCAACCCGCGCGCGACGACCGTGTCCTCGATCCTGCGCCATATCCGGCATGGCCGGGTGCGCGCGATCTACTCGATCGGGGATGCCGAGGGCGAGGCGATCGAGGCGCAGGTGATGGGCACCTCGCCGATGTCGGGCAAGGCGGTGCGCGACGTCGATTTCCCCGAAGGCGTGCTGATCGGCGCGATCCGCAAGGGCGACAAGATCGTCAAACCCACCGGCAATACCCGCATCGAAGAAGGCGATATCGTGGTCCTGTTCGCGCTGACCTCCGATGTGCCCGAAGTGGAGCGCCTGTTGCAGGTCTCCATCGACTTCTTCTAAGGGCGGGTCCCCGATGGAACGCATGATCAAGGCCTTGCCGCTGCCGATCCTCCTGATGGGAGTTTCGGCGCTGGCGATGTATGTGCCCGCGATCCATGCGCTTTTGACCCACCATCACCACACGGCGCGGTCCTTCTTCTATTCGGCCACGCTGTTTCTTTTCGCGACCGCGCTGATCGGCTTAGCCAACGGGTCGAACCCGCGGCCTGCGCGCGCCGGGCGGGCGAGCCTTTTGATCATGCTTGCCGCCTTCACGGTGCTGCCGCTGATGCTGGCGGTGCCGTTCTATATCGCGGTGCGCGACACCTCGTTCTTCAACAGCTGGTGGGAGATGGTTTCGGCCTTCACGACCACCGGCGGCACGCTCTACGAGCCCACCCGGCTGGTCGGGTCGGTCCATCTGTGGCGCGGGCTGGTCGCTTGGATGGGCGGGTTCTTCATCCTCGTGATGGCGATCGCGGTGCTGGCGCCGATGCGGCTGGGTGGGTTCGAGGTGTTCTTCTCGGGCGGTCCTTCCGGCGCACCGGCCGCTGCGGCCCCGGCGGCCGATGGCGGGGCGGAAATGTCCGAGCGCATCGCCCATTACGCGGTGTCGCTCGCGCCGATCTATACCGGGCTGACGGTGCTCTTGTGGGTCTGCCTGCTGATGGCGGGGGACCGGTCGCTGACGGCGCTGATCCATGCGATGTCCACACTGTCGACCTCGGGGATTTCGCCGGTCGGCGGGATGGCCAATGCGCGCTCCGGCATGGCGGGCGAGATGGTGATCTTCGTGTTCTTCCTGCCCGCGCTGTCGCGCAGGCTCTGGCCGGGCGGGGGCGAGCTGCGCGCCTCGCCGAAGCTGATCGACGATCCCGAACTGCGTCTGGCTGCAGCGCTGGTGATCCTCGTGCCGCTGTTTCTCTTCATCCGTCACTGGATCGCGGCGCTGGAAGTGCGCACGCCGGGCGATTTCGGCGCGATCTTCAAATCGATCTGGGGGTCGCTGTTCACCTCGCTGTCCTTCCTGACCACAACCGGCTTCGAATCGTCGGCGTGGCATGACGCGCGCGACTGGTCGGGTCTGGGCACGCCGGGCCTGATCCTCGCGGGGCTTGCGATCATCGGCGGCGGGGTCGCGACGACGGCGGGCGGCGTGCGGCTGCTGCGGGTCTATGCACTGCTGCGCCACGGCGAGCGCGAGCTCGACAAGCTGATCTACCCGAACTCCATCGCGGGCGGTGGCATGATGGCGCGCCGGTTGCGCCGGGAGGGCGCCTATATCAGCTGGATCGTGTTCATGTTGTTCGCGATCTCGATCGGCGGGGTGATGATGGCAGTCTCGCTGTTCGGCCTGTCTTTCGAACCGGCGACGATTCTGACGATCGCGGCGCTGTCGAATACCGGTCCGCTGGCGGGGATTGCGGCGGATGTGCCGCTGAGCTGGGCCCATCTGAGCGAGCCCATCAAGGCCATATTCGCCTTCGCCATGGTGCTTGGGCGGCTCGAGACGCTGGCCATCATCGCGCTCTTCAACCCCGAGTTCTGGCGCTCCTGAATCCCGGATTTGATACGCAAATTCTGGCTCAGGGCCTAACAAACTGTTTTTTGGGCTGGAATCTCCCGCTCTGCACTGCATACTTGAATCAAATGGGTGTCTTTGACGCAGGCGCCCGGACGCGAGACACGAACAAGGGCAAGAACAATATGGCTGGCGATAGACAGAACCTGCAGGACGCATTCCTCAATCACGTTCGCAAAACGAAGGTTCCGGTCACGATATTTTTGATCAACGGGGTGAAGCTGCAGGGTGTCATCACCTGGTTTGACAACTTCTGCGTGCTTCTGCGCCGCGATGGGCAATCTCAGCTTGTCTACAAGCATGCGATCTCGACGATCATGCCGGGACAGCCTATTTCGCTTTACGAAGGCGACGACTAAGCGTCGCGACACGCGGCTTTAGCGATACATATCTTGAGCGAAACGACCTCTACCGAGACGCCCGATACCCGGGCCTACGTGATCCATCCCGACATCCCGTCGCGAGAGGGCCAACGGCACTTGCCCCAATTCGCGCTGTCCGAAGCGGTCTCGCTGGCCGCCGCCCTGCCGCATCTGCAGGTCATCGGCGAGGAGATCGTCAAGCTGCGCAAGCCCGAGCCGGGCAAGCTGTTCGGCCAGGGCAAGCTCGCCGAGATCAAGGAGCGGCTGGAAGCGAACGAGATCGACCTCGTTTTCATCGACGGGCCGGTGACGCCCGTGCAGCAGCGTAACCTAGAGAAGGAATGGGGGGTGAAGCTCCTCGACCGGACCGGGTTGATCCTCGAAATCTTCGCCGACCGTGCGCGCACCCGTGAAGGTGTGCTGCAGGTGGAACTGGCCGCGCTGAGCTATCAGCGCACGCGGCTGGTGCGGGCCTGGACCCACCTCGAGCGTCAGCGGGGCGGGCTCGGCTTCGTCGGCGGCCCCGGCGAGACCCAGATCGAGGCCGACCGCCGCGCCATCGACGAGCAGATCGTGCGCTTGCGCCGCCAGCTTGTGAAGGTCGTGAAGACCCGCGAGCTGCACCGGGCCGCGCGCCGCAAGGTGCCGTTCCCGATCGTGGCGCTTGTGGGCTATACCAATGCCGGGAAGTCCACGCTGTTCAACCGCGTGACCGGGGCGGAAGTGTTGGCGAAGGATATGCTCTTCGCCACGCTCGACCCGACGATGCGCGGGCTGGAGCTGCCGACCGGGCGCAAGGTGATCCTGTCCGACACGGTGGGCTTCATCTCGGACCTGCCGACGCAGCTTGTCGCCGCCTTCCGTGCGACGCTGGAAGAGGTGCTCGAAGCCGATCTGATCCTGCATGTCCGAGACATCTCGCATCCCGAGACCGAAGAGCAGGCGGAGGATGTGAACGACATTCTCGCCAAGCTGGGCGTCGCCAAGGAAGTGCCGCTGATCGAGGTCTGGAACAAGATGGACGCCGTCCCGCCCGATCAGCGCCGCGCGCTGATGGTGCAGGAAGCCCGCGAGCCCGATCTGCAGGCGATCTCGGCGCTGACCGGCGACGGGCTCGACGCGCTTCTGACGGCGATCGACGAGAAGCTCTCGGAAGAACGCTACCAAGAGGAAATCACGCTCCGCTTTGCGGATGGGCGCAAGCGCGCCTGGCTGCACGAGCAAAACGTGATCCGCGGCGAGACCCAGACCGAAGAGGGCTGGAGTTTCGAGGTCGAATGGACCGGCAGCCAGCGCAACCGGTTCCGGGCGCTGTAGGCTGGGTCGACCGGGGCAGGGGCGCTGCCCCTCTTCGCTGACGCGAATTCACCCCGGGATATTTTCACCAAGCCGAAGCGGGCCGCGTGGGAAGTTTTTCGCGGTGCGTGACGTGACCGGAGGGGTTGCCAAGCCTGCGCGATGGGTCTATATCGCGCGCACTTCACAGGCGGAGGCGGGCCGATGGGGGAGACATCCTCAAAGGTCCACCGGTTGGGGCATCTGCCCTGAGACCCTCCGCTCAGGCGCAAACCGGAAAAGGAATTGGACATGGCGCTTCCTGAATTCTCCCTGCGTCAGCTCTTGGAAGCTGGCGTTCACTTTGGCCACCAGACGCAGCGTTGGAACCCCCGTATGGGTCAGTACATCTATGGCGAGCGTAACGGCATCCACATCATCGATCTGACGCAGACCGTTCCGATGCTCGATCAGGCTCTGCAGGTCATCCGCGACACCGTTGCGAAAAACGGCCGCGTTCTCTTCGTCGGCACCAAGCGTCAGGCTGCTCGCCCGATCGCTGAAGCCGCTGAGAAATGCGCACAGTATTACATGAACCACCGCTGGCTCGGTGGCACGCTGACCAACTGGAAGACCGTCTCCCAGTCGATCAAGCGTCTCAACGAGATCGACGAGAAGCTCGCGGAAGGCGCTGAGGGCCTGACCAAGAAAGAGCGTCTCGGCATGGAGCGTGACCAGGCGAAGCTTCAGGCGTCGCTCGGCGGTATCCGCGAAATGGGCGGTCTGCCGGACCTGCTGTTCGTGATCGACGTGAACAAGGAAGACCTCGCCATCGCGGAAGCCAAGAAGCTCGGCATCCCGGTCGTGGCCGTGGTCGACACCAACTGCCCGCCGAACGGCGTGGATTACGTGATCCCGGGCAACGATGACGCGGCGCGCGCCATCGCGCTCTATTGCGACCTCGCTTCGCGCGCAGCTCTCGACGGCATGTCGGCCCAGATGGGCGCCGCAGGCGTGGACGTCGGTGCCCTGACCGAGACCCCGGTCGAAGAGGCGCTGACCGAGGCTGAGGCTCAGTAAGCCACGGCCGTCACCCAGATGACATGAGGGCGGGGTATCCCGCCCTCGCAGAGTTCTTGAAGGAGATCCGACCATGGCGATTACCGCCGCTCAGGTGAAGGAACTGCGCGAAGCTACCGGCGCAGGCATGATGGACGCGAAAAAAGCGCTGACCGAGACCGATGGCGACATGGACGCCGCCGTTGACTGGCTGCGCACCAAGGGCCTCGCGAAAGCCGCGAAGAAATCCGGCCGCGTCGCGGCTGAAGGTCTCGTCGCTGTCGCCGTGAACAACGGCAAGGGCGTCGCGATCGAGATGAACTCGGAAACCGATTTCGTCGCGAAGAACGCTGATTTCCAGAAGCTGGTCTCGGACATCGCGGAAGTCGCTCTGGAAACCGGTGAAGATGTCGAAGTCGTTAAGGCTGCGCATCTCAACGGCAAGAAGGTCGAAGACGTGATCACCGACGCCATCGCGCGTATCGGCGAGAACATGAACCTGCGCCGCATGCACATCCTCGAAGGCGACACGCTGGTGCATTACGTGCACAACGCCGCCGCCGACGGTATGGGCAAGATCGGTGTGCTCGTCGCGCTGAACGGCGCCGACAACGGCATCGGCAAGCAGATCGCGATGCATATCGCGGCGACCAACCCGGCCGCGCTGTCCGAAGCCGATCTCGACCCCGCGGTCCTCGAGAAGGAAAAGCAGGTTCAGATCGACATCGCACGTGAATCGGGCAAGCCCGAGCAGGTGATCGAGAAGATGATCGAAGGCCGCATGAAGAAATTCACCGCGGAAGTCACGCTGCTGAACCAGCAATTCGTCGTCAACCCCGACCTCACCGTCGGTCAGGCTGCGAAAGAAGCTGGCGTCGAAATCACCGGCTTCGTCCGGATGGAAGTCGGCGAAGGCATCGAGAAGAAAGAAGAAGATTTCGCTGCCGAAGTGGCGAAGACCGCAGCTGGCAACTAAGCCCGCGCCTCTTCTTTGAAATTAGAAACGCCGCCCTGATCGGGGCGGCGTTTTTCGTTTGCGGGCAAGGCGTTGCGCGGCGAACTTAACGTGCCGCCGCCGCATGCGAGGCGTTGAGGAAGATCTGCTTCTGCACCGAGGCTTTCATCACCGCCTGCGCGGTGGTGTCGACATCGAGCGCTTCGCGCGCCAGCCTCAGGTGTTTCTCCACCGTGGATGGCGTCAGCCCCATGATGATCGCGATATCGGCGGTCGTCTTCCCTTCGGCCACCCATTCGAGCACTTCACGTTGCCGATCCGTCAGCGGGCGGCGTCCGGTGGAATAGGGCATGGTGGAGATGCGCAGATGTACGAGGCTGTTCATCACCATCAACTCGCGCTCGTTCTCGCGCCAGATGCGGTCGATCTCGTCCTGGCTCAACCCCGGCCGCCCCACGAGGCCGATCGCGCCGCGCGCGTAGGAGAGCGGATCGGAAAATCCGATCGAGTAGCCCGTACGGATTCCGAAGCGGTGGTTGATTTCGATGACTTCGATCTCGCCCGGAGTGAGCTCGCCCCGCATCGCACGGTCTGCCACCACGCGCCATGAACAGGGGCCGTCGTTCTGCGCTGCCCACTGAACCATCGGGGCGTTGCGGTATTTTCCCTCCCCGACAAAAATATCGAGATATTCCTTCGGGTGGTTCGATAGGATCAACAAATCGTCTTCGTGGCCGAAATTGTTGCCCTTTCGGAAACTTGTGAAGCCATAGATCAAACGATGGAACCCGTAGCGTTCCATTTCTTGGCAGTGACGTGACCAGATCTCCTGCACCGATTTCGCGCGTAAGACTGCCTCGCAAAAGGATAACATCGCGTTTCACCTCACAATTAGGTAGGTCGCGTAGCTCGTTACTACTATTCCAGCGCGCGAATTCTCCGCTCCGGAAGATATATCCGAATGTCCTATTTTCTGGGCGTTATGGCAACCCGCATGGGCGCCGATCTAGGCCGCGAAGTGCTTTAGCGATGGGTCTCGATGCGGCTCTCGTGCGCGCAACCTTGGGTGGTCTCGGGGGCAAGGGTCGCCAGCGCGTCATAATGGGTGAGGTAGATCTGCCCGGTCAGATGCGTGATCAGGTCCGAGCGCGTGAGCCGGTCCATCACCGGACCCTTCACTTCGGACAGGTGCAGCCGCACGCCCGCATCGTTGAGCTGGTCGTTCACCTCTTCCAGCGCCTCGAGCGCGGACATGTCGATATGGTTGATCGCGGGGCAGTTCAGCACGACATGCTTGATCGTCTCGTCGCTGGCGATGCGGTCGTAGATCATCTCCTCGACGAAGCGGGCATTCGGGAACCACAGGCTCTCGTCGATGCGCAGGCTGAGGATGCCCGGCGCGCAGCTCACGCGGTGGCGTTGAATATTGCGGAAATGCTCGGTGCCGGGAACCTGACCCAGTTCGGCCACGTGCGGGCGCGAGCTGGCCCATAGCCGCAGCGCGATCGAGAGAATGACGCCGAAGGCGATGCCGTCCTCGACGCCCCAGATCAGCGTGACCAGCACGGTCAGCGCCATGCCAATGCCTTCGCGCGGTGCGTATTTGAACGTACGCTTAAGCGCTTTGGTGTCGACCAGCGTCAGCACCGAGACGAAGATCGTGGCCGCGAGCGTCGCTTGCGGCAGATAATAGAGGGCAGGGGTCAGGGTGAAGGTCGCGAGCGCCACCCCGATCGCGGTGAAGGCCCCGGCGGCGGGCGTTGTCGCGCCGGCCTCGAAACTGACGACGGAGCGCGCGAACCCGCCCGTGATCGGGAAGGACCCCGAGATCGCGGAGCCGATGGAGGCGCCGCCCAATGCGATGAATTCCTGATCCGGGTCGATGCGCTGACGTTTCTTCGCGGCCAGTGTCTGGGCGACGGAGATCGTCTCGACATAGCCGATGATCGCTATCAGCAGCGCCGGGACAAAGAGTTCCTTCCAGAGCGCGAGATCGGCGGGCGGAAGGCTCGGCGTCGGGAAGCCGAGCGGCACGGTGCCCACCACGCGGACGCCGCGCCCCTCCAGCCCGAAGAGCCAGGTGATCAGGATGGTCGCGGCCACCGCATAGACGGGGGCCGCGCGGGTCAGGATCGCCGCGAGCCGCTCGGACAGCCCCGCCTTCAGCAGGCGCGGTTTCAACCCGCGCCGCGCCCAAAACAGGAAGACCAGCGACAGGATCGAGATGACGACCGTGTAGCCGTTGGTCTGGCCGAGATGCGCCCAGAGCCCGCCGAGAATGTCGAAAATGCCGCCGCTTTCGCCCTGAATGCCGAAGAAATGCTTCATCTGACCCGCAGCGATCAGGATGCCCACGGCGGAGGTGAAGCCCGACAGAACCGGGTGGCTGAGGAAGGCCGTGATGAAGCCCATCCGCAGGAAGCCCATGATCACCAGCATCACGCCCGACAGGAAGGCCAGCGCCACGGCGGCGGCGATATATTCAGGCGTGCCCTGTGCCGCGACTTTGCCCACCGCGGCAGCGGTCATCAACGAGATCACCGCGACGGGCCCCACGGCCAGAGGCCGCGAGGTGCCGAAGACTGCGTAGATCAGCAGTGGCAGTACCGAGGCGTAAAGCCCGTATTCCGGCGGCATGCCAGCCAGCAGCGAGTAGGCCAGCGATTGCGGGATCAGCATGATCGTCACAATCACAGCCGCGATCAGATCGGCCTCGAAGGTCGGGCGATCGTAGTCGCGCCCCCAGCTGAGGATCGGCAGGTAGCGTTTGAGCATCTCGGTCTTCGGATTAGGCGCGGATCAGGCCTGATCGCGGCGGCTGGCGTAATACTGCATCACCGGCACCAGCGAGGAATGGTCATAGCCCGCTTCGGCCGCCGTGGCGACGATCTTGTCGATCTCCATTTCCCCCGCTTGGCTGACCCCCCACAGATGCGACGAGCGGGTGCCCGAGCGGCAATAGCCCAAGGCGGGCTTTTCCGCGGCATCCATGATCGTTGCGAAATCGTCGACCAGTTCCAGGCTCAGTTCGCCGGGATAATAGGGAAGGTAATAGGGGGTGAGGCCATGCGACTGGCACAGCGCCGCGATTGCGTCCGAGCGTTGATCCGCGTCCTCGATCTCTTCGTCGGGGCGATTGATGATCAGCGTGCGAAAGCCCATTTCGGCGAGCTTCGGCACGTCCTCGGGCTCGATCTGCGGGGCGACGGAAAACTCGTCGGTAAGTTTGCGCAGTTCCATAATCTGTCCTGTTATCCTGCCTTTAGATGGAGACGGGCGGGATCATGCCCGCCCGCTCTCTTATGGTCTCAGAGCCCGTTCACCGGAACTTTGAGATAGGTCTTGCCCTCGTCATCGGCGGGCGGCATCTGGCCTGCGCGCATGTTCACCTGCAGCGAGGGGATGATCAGCTTCGGCATCGCCAGCGTCGCGTCGCGCTCGGTGCGCATCTTGACGAATTCGGCCTCGGACTTGCCGCCGCCGATATGGATGTTGCGCGCCTTTTCCTCGGCCACGCTGGTTTCCCACGCGTATTCGTCACGGCCCGGAGCCTTGTAGTCGTGGCCCACGAAGATGCGGGTCTCGTCGGGCAGGGTGAGGATTTTCTGGATCGAGGAATAGAGCGTTTCTGCCGACCCTCCGGGGAAGTCGCAGCGCGCGGTGCCGAAATCGGGCATGAAGAGCGTATCGCCCACGAAGGCCGCATCGCCGATCACGTAGGTGAGGCAAGCGGGCGTGTGGCCCGGCGTGTGCAGGACCTTGCCTTCAAGTGCGCCCACGGTGAACGTGTCGCCTTCCTTGAAGAGCTTGTCGAACTGTGAGCCGTCGCGCTGGAATTCGGTGCCTTCGTTGAAGATCTTGCCGAACGTGTCCTGCACGACCTGAATGCGGTCGCCGATACCGATCTTGCCGCCGACGCGCTCCTGAATATAGGGCGCGGCGGAGAGGTGGTCGGCATGGACGTGGCTCTCGAGGATCCATTCCACCTCAAGACCGTTTTCCTGCACATAGGCGATGACCTCGTCGGCGGATTTGGTATCCGTGCGACCCGAGGAATAGTCGAAATCGAGCACGCTATCGACGACGGCGCAGGATTTGCTGCCCGGATCTTTCACCACGTAAGAGACGGTGAAAGTCGCGGTGTCGAAAAACGCTTTGACGTCAGGTTTGATCATGGCGGCCTCCGTTAACCTGCCCAGCAGATAGTGCCGGGGATAATCTTATGAAATTGCGGCACTCTGTCCCAGCCCTTCCGTGATCTCGGGCGGTAAGGCATGCGAGAGGTCGGGAAGAACCCACTCCGCGCTCGAGAAATCGCCCCCGTCGGTATAGGCCGAAGGGGTTATCAGCACGCGAAGCCCAGCCCCTTGCGCCGATTGTAGACCCATTTCGCTATCCTCGAAAGCGATGCAGGCCTCGGGCGGCAGATGCAACCGGTTCAGCGCCAGCTCGAACACGTCGGGCGCGGGCTTCTTTGTCTCCACCTCGTCGCCCGCTGCGATCGCGTCGAACAGGTGATCGGGATCGGCGCCCAGCGTCGCGCGGATCAGCGCATCGACATTGGGCCGGTTCGTGGTCGTGGCGATGGCGAGCTTCAATCCCGCGTCGCGCGCAATGGCGATCAGCCGCGCCACGCCGGGGCGCAGCGGCACCTCGCCGTCGGTTATGATCTCGACATAACGCCGGGTCTTGATCTTGTGCAGTTCGGCGATTTCGTCGTCAGAGGGGCCGAAGCCCATGACCTCGCGGTGGCGCGCCATGCGCTCCTTGCCGCCGGTGGTCTTCAGGAGTTCGCGGTACGTTTCCTGCGACCAGTTCCAGTCGACGCCGCGCGCCGCGAAGGTCTCGTTGAAGGCGCGGCGATGCGCTTCTTCGGTCTCGGCCAGCGTGCCGTCGACGTCGAAGATCAGCGCGCTCACCATTTCCAGCCCTCCACCAGACCGGGCAGCATCGCCCAATCCGAGAAGGCCACGTCATGGGGCACTTCGGTCAGCGGCGTCTTGCGATAGCCCTCGGAATAGATCGCGAAGGGCGCCTGCGCGTTCACCGCCGTTTCCGCATCGACCTCGGAGTCCCCGACATAGATCATCGCGCCGCCGCCGAGCGCCTGATGGCAATGGTGCAGCATCTGCGGCTCGGGCTTGCGGGTGGGCATGGAATCCCCGCCCAGCGTCAGCTCGAAATACTCCCAGAGACCGACATGGCGCAAAGCGGCCTCGGCGGGCGCGAAGGGCTTGTTGGTGCACACGGCCATCCGGCAGCCCATCTCCTTGAGCGTGTCGAGCGCGGCGATCACGTTGGGATAGGGCACGTTGCCCTCCACGTCCGTCTCGTAGCGCGCGATCAGCGCGTGCTCCACACGGGCGAAAAGCGGCCCGTCCGGATCTTCGCCCGAGGTGATCAGCAACTGGCGCACGAGGTTGGGCACGCCCTTGCCGACGAAGCTACGGATCATTGGAAGCGAGAGCGGTTCGAAGCCCATCTCGGTCAGCACGGCATTCGAGACGGCATGGATCGCGGGCACGGAGTCGATCAGCGTCCCGTCGAGGTCGAAGATGACGGAAGGGGCGTCGCTCATGCGGCTTTCCACTTGATCGAGCAGCCCATCGACGGGATCTGGTCGCGCGGGCCTTCGCCGGTTTCCGCGACCATCATCATGCCCTCGTAAAGCTCGCGCTTGGCGTCTGCCGCAGCGGCCTGCTTGGTCGAGGCATCGAGACGCCCGCGATATTGCAGCCCGTCATCGGCGTTGAAACCGAAGAAATCGGGGGTGCAGGCGGCGCCGTAGGCCTTCGCCACCGCCTGGCTTTCGTCATAGAGATAGGGGAAGGGGAAGCCCTTCTCCTCGGCCAGTTTGGCCATGTTCTCGAAGCTGTCCTCGGGGTAGTCGTCGACATCGTTGGCCGAGATCGCCACGACCCCGATCCCCGCTTTCTGCAACTCCGCCGCATCGCGCAGGATGCGGTCGAGGATCGACTGGACATAGGGGCAATGGTTGCAGATGAACATCACGAGCGTGCCCTTGGGGCCACGGATGTCTTCAAAGCTATATTGCTTGCCATCGGTGCCGGGCAGGGTGAAGCCCGGAGCCTTCCAGCCGAAATCGCAGACGGGGGGTGTGACGGCCATGAGACCTCCTATTCGAATTCCATTTCCTCGTAGACGACGCCCGCGTTCTTCGTCGCCAGTTCCTCGAACGTGTCGAGGTTTTTGTAGGGGCTCTGATCCACGTAGTAGGCCTCGGTCAGATCGCCACCATTGTCGATATGCTCACCGATCTTGCCGCGCAGGTATTTCAGGTAGCCTGTCGTGCCCCGCGTGACCTTGTCGAGATTGGTCGGGTGGCCGTGACCGGGGATGATGAAGGCGGGCTCCAGCGGCGCGAATTTGGTCTCGAAGGTCTCGATCCAGCAGCTCGTGCAGGTGCCCGAGAAGATCGGCGGCATCCGTTCGGAGAAGGCGATATCGCCCGCGATCATGAACTTCTGCTCCGGCAGCCAGACCTGCGTGTCGCCGGGGCTGTGCGCGGGGCCGAGATGCATCACTTCGATGGTCATGTCGCCCATCTCGATGACGCGCTTGTCCTCGAAGGTCTCGGTGGGCAGTTTCGGATCGGTGCCCTCGGCGGTCTCCTTGCCGTAAGACTTCAGCGCTTCGAAAGCGCCGCCTGCGTCCTGCTCGAACTCGGCCGCCGCATCGACATGGGCGAGCACCGGCACACCCTGTTCGATCCAGTAATTATTGCCGAGCATCGCATGGCCCTGACCGTTCTCGTTGATCACCAGCTTCACCGGCTGATCGGTCACCGCCTTGATCTCGTCATGCAGCGCGCGGGCGAGCTGATAGGACGCGCCGGAATTCACCACGACCACGCCATCGCCGGTGACGATGAAGCTGAGATTGTTGTTATGGCCCGAATTCTCATAGGTCGGCGGCGCGGTGGCCCCGATCGAAGTCCAGACGCCGGGGATCACCTCATAGGGCTTCGAATAGAGAACCGAGCCGGGATACATGTCCGGCACGTCCTCCGAGGCGAGCGCGGGGCTTACATGAAGAAGCCCCGCCAAGACGCTGGTCAAAAGAAGTTTTTTCACCCTCAGACCTCCGGCACGTAGCGATAGGCGTCGCCGTCGCGCTCGACCCGGCCCAGACCACCTTCGGGCAGGTGATAGCCGATGATCGGCAGCTTATCGGTCGCAAGCTGATCCAGCAGCGCCACGCGGGTCTTTGCGCCCAGCTCCGGGTTCTGATCCGAGCCCGCCTCCATGCCCGGCGCCGCGAAGGCGAGGTAGTGGTTCACGATCGCATCGCCGATGATGAAGGCCTGCGTGTTGCCGTTCTTGATGTGGAAGGACATGTGACCGGGCGTATGGCCGGGGGTCATCTGCGCCATGATGCCGGGCAGGATTTCCGCGCCATCGCCGAAAGTGTCGATCTGATCTTCAAGGATTTCGAGGCGGCGCAGCGCGCCGGCCGCGAAGGTCTTGCGGCCATCGTCGATCGTGTCGAGCGTCTCGGGATTCAGCCAATATTCGAACTCGTCCTTGCCCATCATGTGCTGGGCGTTAGCGAAGAACGGCTCGTCGAAATCGTCGAGCACACCCCAGAGGTGATCCGGGTGGCCATGGGTGAAGACGACATGGGTCACGTCATCGGGCGCGACTTCGAGCGCATCCATCGCTTCCATCAGCTTGCCCGCCGAGGGCATGAAATCATTGCCCGAGCCCACGTCGAACAGCACCGTGTTGGTCCCGTCGCGATAGAGCGTGACATTGCAGGGCGGCTCGACCGAGTCTCCGGTGATGCCGTATTTCTCAAGGATCGGCTTGGCCTCGGGGTTATCGGTCACGAAGCCGATCGGCAGCACGAGATTGCCATCGGACAGCGTGTCGAGCCGGGCCGATCCCATTTCGAGGGTCTGGGCGGCGAAGCTGAGCCGGGGAAGGGCGGTCATGGCGCCCATCGCCAGCCCTCCGCGCAGAATGGTGCGTCGCGTGAAAGTCATGCCAGTCCTCCCTTACTGGTATTCAATTCCACGAATATGAACGAGAGGCGGCGGCAGGGCAAGCGGTCAGATCACGGTTTTGCGACCGCGCCGCCCTGCGTCGTTCTGCTCGTCATTGCGCCGCTTTGAGGGCCCCCTGTGCCGCTTCGCGGATCGCGCGCATATTCGCGCCATAGACCTCGGGTTTGTCGACCGAACCGCCCTTGAAGACGGCCGAGCCAGCCACGAAGCAATCCGCGCCGGCTTCGACCAGCGGGCCGACCGTGGTCGGATCGACGCCGCCATCCACCTGAATGTGAATCTCGCGATCGCCAATCATTTCGCGCACTTGGCGGACCTTATTGATGCTGGAGGGGATGAATTTCTGACCACCGAAGCCGGGGTTCACGCTCATCACGAGAACCATGTCGACGAGGTCGAGCAGTTCCGAGATCACGTTGGCAGGCGTTCCGGGGTTCAGCGAGATGCCGCATTTCACGCCCTGCGCCTTGATCGCCTGCAGCGTGCGATGCGGGTGCGGGCCGGCCTCCCAATGCGCCACGATCATATCGGCGCCCGCTTCGGCATAGGCTTCGATGTAGGGATCGACAGGCGCGATCATCAGGTGGACGTCCATGAAGGTCTTCACATGCGGGCGGAACGCTTTCACGGCGGGCGGGCCGAAGGTGAGGTTCGGCACGAAATGCCCGTCCATCACGTCGACATGGACCCAATCGGCCCCCTGATCTTCGATGGCGCGGATCTCGGCGCCGAAATTGGCGAAATCGGCCGACAGGATCGAGGGCGCGATCTTGATGGAACGGTCAAAGCTCATGGGGTCCTCCGGGGATCATTTCGTCAGTTGCGCGAACAGGGTCGGCAGTTTCTCGGGCAGGCGCTCGACCTGATCGATCACGGTGAAGTTGTTGGCCCCGAAAATGCGCGACACATAGGCGTCGGCCTCGGGGTCCAGCGTCAGACAATAGCTGTTAATGCCGATCTGCTGGAGTTCCGCAACCGCCTTCTTGGCATCCATGCGCAGATATTGCGGGTCGCGCTCGTCGATATCGGCCGGTTCGCCATCGGTGACGATCAGAAGCAGCTTATGCGCCTCGGGGCGCAGGCTCAGGTGATGAGCGGCATGGCGCATCGCAGCGCCCATCCGGGTCGAGAGCCCGCCTTTCATGCCCGCGAGGCGGCCTTTGACCTCGGAATCGAGCTTCTGCTCGAAATCCTTGAAGCGCTGGTACTGCACGTCGTGGCGACCGTCCGAGGAAAAGCCGTGGATCGCGAACGGGTCGCCGATGCCCGAGATTGCCGAGGCCACGAGCGCAGAGGCCTCGCGCGTCAGCTCCAGCACGGTCTTGTCCGAGCCGCGCACGGTTTCGTTCGTGCTTTCCGACAGGTCGAGCAGGATGCAGACCGCCAGATCGCGCCGGTTGATGACGTTGCGCATGGTGATCCGCATGTCGGGCTGCATCCCGATCCGCTGCATCACCATCGCATCGACGGCGGCGTTGATATCCAACTCGTCGCCATCCTCCAGCCGCCGCTGGCGCGAGATACCCTGCGGGCGCAGCCGGTCGACGATCTGTTTGATGCGATGCCGGATGCCGCGATGCGCAGTCAGGATTGTGTCGATCTCGTCCGGGTCGCCCATCGGCGGGCGGTGTTCATAGACGGTCGACCAGGATGGGCGCATCAGCTGCACCTTGTAATCCCACTCGCCGTAATGAAACGGGTCCGAGATCGGGGCCTTGCCCTCCATCTCGTTATAGCTGACGCCCTCATCCTCGTAGGGGAACAGCTCTGACGACAGCACCCAGACCTCCTGCGCATCGTCACCTGCGGTCTCGACATCGACCTCGTTGACGAATTCCATCAGGCCCACGCGCTTGCGCACCTGACCCTGCGCGGGCTGGTAGGCGTTCTGGTTCGACCAGTCGTAATCCGAGAGCGACCAGATGAAGCGGTTGTCGTCGCGATACGGAATTTTCAGAGATTCGAGAATGCGAAGGGACGGCACCGCGCGGCGCTGCGCCAGCAGGTTGAACAGCTCGACCCCGAGCGACCAGGAGAACATCGTCTCGCGCGCATTGCCCGCAATCTCGCTGTGGAAGGTCTCGACGAGATTGTCGATCTCCAGATCACCGGTGCGGGTGCCGGGCGTGTTGAGCGCGCGGGCGACTATTTCCAGCAGATACATCGTCTCGTGCTCGTAAGCTCCGTGCGGCGTGTCCGGCATCAGCCGGTCGAACATCGCGCGCAGCCCCGGAAAGGCCTGCGTCGCGCAATACTCGACGCGCGCATCCTCGATCATGCCGATCAGGAAGATCTGCGCGGGGTTCAGCGCTTCCTGCCCCAGCCCGTGATCGGAATAGACGATATGGGCCGCCATATGGGCGCACATCGCGCGGTAGAGATCGAGGCCGGAGGCGCCGTTGATCCCGTCCACCGCATCGGGCAGATGCAGCGCGCCGTCCTCGATGAAGGGGCGGAAGCCTTCGAAGTCGGCGGCAGAGGGACGCAGGAAGAAATCGCGGGCCCAGAAGGCGCGGAGGTAGAAGTTCAAGCGACGCTGGCTGTCGATGAATAGCGTGCCGCGGCGTTCCTGTTTGAGCACCGCACGGCTGTCTTCCGAAACAAGCCCGAAGTAATCCGCCTGTTTCGGCAGGTCGCGGCGATAGGCTTCGGCCCCGAAATCCACCCAGCGGCGCAGACCCGAGAGGGTGAGTTTGCTCAACAGCTCTTCGAGCACGCCGAACATCGGACGCAGGCCCCGCGGCGCGCGGGCCGCCAGCCGGTGCAGCAGCGCGAGATAGCCGCGCAGCAGTTCCGGGTCGCCGAAGCGGTTGGCGGCGCCGGGCAGCGTGTCGAGCATCAGCACCAGGATCTCGCCCGAGACCATCGAGGCCAGTTTCAGGACCGCGCCCACGACATCGCGGATCACGTCCTCTCCGCATTCCTTGGCGACCTGCGGCATCTCGTCGAGATAGGAGATCAGCAGCCGCGGGCCCTTGCCGAGCGAGGTCATGGCCTTCGCGCCGTCCATGTAATCCTTGAGACCGGCGGGCGACATCATCCGCGCCGCCTCGTGGAAGAGCCCGTCGAGGGTCTCCTCCAGCTCCGGCGCGGATTTGATCAGATCGGCGGCGTAATCGTCGAGATCGACCTTCATCGGACGCGCTCCTTACGCCACCTTCGAACTGTCGGTGATCTCGGGGAAGAAGGTCTGGACGGCCGCCTGCAACGTGTCGCGCATATCCGCGTCATCGGTCAGCGGCTCCACCAGCGCCATCTGGCAGGCGGCGGGCGCGGGAATGTCCTGCGAGATCAGCTGGCCCGCATAGACCAGAAGGCGCGTGGACATGCCCTCGTCGAGGCCGTGGCCCTTGAGGTTGCGCGAGCGTTCGGCCACCTGAACGAGGCGTTCGGCGGTCTTGAGGTCGATCCCGGCCTCGTGGCTCACGATCTCGGCCTCGGTCGCGGCCTGCGGGTAGTCGAAGCTCATCGCGCCGAAGCGCTGCTTGGTCGATTGCTTGAGGTCCTTCATCATCGACTGGTAGCCGGGGTTATACGAGATCACGACCTGAAAATCGGGATGCGCGTCGACCAGCTCGCCTTTCTTCTCGAGCGGCAGTTGGCGGCGGTGGTCGGTCAGCGGGTGGATCACGACGGTGGTGTCCTGACGGGCCTCCACGACCTCGTCGAGATAACAGATCGCGCCGATCCGCGCGGCGACGGTCAGCGGGCCGTCCTGCCACTTGGTGCCGTTGATATCGAGGAGGAACCGCCCGATCAGGTCGGACGCGGTCATGTCCTCGTTACAGGCCACGGTGATGAGAGGACGCTGCAACTTCCACGCCATATATTCGACGAAACGCGACTTGCCGCAGCCCGTGGGGCCCTTGAGCATCACCGGCATGCGCACGTCATAGGCGGCGGCATATTGCTCGATCTCGTTGCCGACGGGCCGGTAATAGGGCTCGGTCTTCACACGGAACTGGTCTGGGTCGATATCGCTCATGGGTGGCTCTCCGTCGCGCTGGAAAATCCGGAAAAATGGGGCAGGGCGGGCCGCCGCGATCGGCAGCCCGCCCCGGTGTCAGATCAGGCAGAGGCCGACATGTCGGCGCGGTGCACCACCATCGAGGTGCCCTGCGTCTGCTTGAAGTTGTCGTAGCCGACGAGGCGGACATGGTTGCCCGGGTTCGCCTTCTTGCACATCTCGATCTCGCGGAAGATCGCATCGACATCGGTTTCCCCGAACATCGGCAGCTTCCACATATACCAGAAGTTCGACCGCATATTCTCGGGCTCGGTATGCTCGATGGCCGGGTTCCAGCCTTTCGAGACGATGTATTCCACCTGCTTGCGCAGCTCGTCGTCGTTGAGCTGGGGCAGATAGGAGAAGGTGCCCATCTTGCGGCTGTTCGGGTCCGAAATACGCGAGCCGTAATCTTGCATTTCACTCATGGTGTCAGTCCTTTCTCAGGCGTTGGTGGGAGGGGCGCGCCTTAGCGGTGCGCCACGTCCAGCTTGTCCACGGTGTCGAACTCGAACTTGATCTCTTTCCACGTCTCCATGGCGATCTTGAGTTCGGGCGAGTGCTTGGCGGCCGAGGTCATGATGTCTTTCGACTCCTTCTCGAGATCGCGGCCCTCGTTGCGTGCCTTGACGCAGGCCTCGACCGCGACGCGGTTGGCCGCTGCGCCGGCTGCGTTGCCCCAGGGGTGGCCCAGCGTGCCGCCGCCGAACTGAAGGCAGCTGTCATCGCCGAAGATGTTGACCAGCGCGGGCATGTGCCACACGTGGATGCCGCCCGAGGCCACCGGGAGCACGCCCGGCATCTGGCCCCAGTCCTGATCGAAGAAGATGCCGCGCGAGCGGTCTTCCTTGACGTATTTGTCGCGCATCAGGTCGATCCAGCCCAGCGTCGCTTCGCGGTCGCCTTCGAGCTTGCCGACGACGGTGCCCGAATGCAGGTGGTCGCCGCCCAGAAGGCGCAGCATCTTCGCGAGAACGCGGAAGTTGATGCCGTGCTTGGGGTGGCGGTCGATCACGCCATGCATCGCGCGGTGGACGTGCAGCAGCATGCCGTTATCGCGGCACCAGCGGCTCAGCGAGGCCTGCGCGGCCCAGCCCATCGTCAGGTAGTCCGACATGATGATCGGCGAGCCGATTTCCTTGGCGAACTCGGCGCGCTTATACATTTCTTCGATGTTCGGCGCGGTGACGTTCAGGTAGTGGCCCTTGCGCTCGCCGGTCTCGCGCTCGGCTTTCTCGATCGCTTCCTGACAGAACTCGAAACGGTCACGCCAGCGCATGAAGGGCTGCGAATTGATGTTCTCGTCATCCTTGGTGAAGTCGAGACCGCCACGTAGCGCCTCATAGACCGCGCGGCCGTAGTTCTTCGCCGACAGACCGAGCTTCGGCTTGATCGTGCAGCCGAGGAAGGGACGACCGTATTTGTCGAGCTTGTCGCGCTCGACCTGAATGCCGTGGGGCGGGCCGTCGCAGGTGGTCACGAACCACAGCGGGAAGCGCACATCTTCCAGACGCAGTGCACGGACGGCCTTGAAACCGAACACGTTGCCCACGAGCGAGGTGAAGACGTTGACGACTGAGCCTTCCTCGAACAGACCCATCGGGTAGGCGATGAACGCGTAGTAGCTCTCGTCGTCGCCCGGCACGTCCTCGATCGCATAGGCGCGACCCTTGTAGTAGTCGAGATCGGTCAGCAGGTCGGTCCAGACGGTGGTCCAGGTGCCGGTCGAGGATTCCGCGGCGACGGCGGCTGCGGCTTCCTCACGCGGGACGCCGGCCTGCGGCGTGATCTTGAAGACGGCGAGCACGTCGCTGTCCTTGGGGGTGTAGTTCGGCTCCCAGTAGGTTTCACGGTACTCTTTGACGCCGGCGCTGTATTTACCGGGATTTGCATGCTGGTTCATCGGGGTCTCCTTATCTCCCTAAATCCGATATCTGCGGCCCCGGGCGCTCGACTGCCGGGATCGCGGGTGTGTCAGGCGGCTTTTGCAGCCGAAATCACCGGGTCGAGCGATCCGTCGGCATAGCGCTTGGCCATGTCGTCGAGGTCGATCACCTTGATCTTGCTGGCATTCCCGGCGGTGCCGAAGCGCTGGAACCGGTCGAGGCAGAGCTTCTCCATCTCTTCCATCGCGGGGATCATGAATTTGCGCGGGTCGAACTCTGTCGGCTTGTCTTGGGCGACCTTGCGGAACTGCGCCGTCAGCGCCATGCGGTTGTCGGTGTCGATATTGACCTTGCGCACGCCCGACTTGATGCCGCGCTCGATCTCTTCGACCGGGACGCCGTAGGTCTGGGGCATCTCGCCGCCGGATTCGTTGATCAGGTCCTGCAGATATTGCGGAACGCTGGACGAGCCGTGCATGACCAGATGCACATTCGGGATCTTCGCGTGGATCTTCTCGATCTGGCTGATCGCGAGGATGTCGCCCGTGGGCTTGCGCGAGAACTTGTAGGCGCCGTGGCTGGTGCCGCAGGCGATCGCCAGCGCGTCGACCTTGGTCAGCTTGACGAAATCGAGCGCCTCGTCGGGATCGGTCAGCAGCTGGTCATGTCTGAGTTTGCCAACCGCGCCCGAGCCGTCTTCCTCCGCCGCTTCGCCGGTCTCGAGATTGCCGAGCACGCCCAATTCGCCCTCGACCGAAGCGCCGACCCAATGGGCCATGTCGGCCACGCGCTTGGTGATCGCGACATTGTAGTCCCAATCGGCGGGGGTCTTCATGTCTTCCTTCAGCGAGCCGTCCATCATCACCGAGGTGAAGCCGTGGCGGATCGCGGTGAGGCAGGTGGCCTCGTTATTGCCGTGGTCCTGATGCATGCAGAGCGGGATATCGGGATACATCTCCGACAGCGCCTGGATCATGTGGCGCAGCATGATGTCGCCGGCATAGCTACGCGCGCCGCGCGAGGCCTGCATGATGACGGGGGCGTCGCATTTCGCCGCCGCCTTCATGATGGCGATCCCCTGTTCCATGTTGTTGATGTTGAACGCCGGCACGCCGTAGCCGTATTCCGCGGCGTGATCGAGCAATTGTCTAAGCGTAATCAATGCCATATCAGGTGTTCCTTACGTTGTGGGCCAAACGGTTCGAACCGCGGTTAGAGGAGCTTTCCCATCGCGACGGCGGTGTCCGCCATGCGGTTGGAGAAACCCCATTCGTTGTCGTACCAGCTGAGGATGCGGACCATCCGGCCATCCATCACTTTGGTCTGGTCCATGTGGAAGACCGACGAGTGAGGATCGTGGTTGAAGTCGCTGGAAACATTGGGTTTGTCGGTGTAGCCGAGGATGCCTTTCATCGGGCCGTCAGCGGCGGCGCGGATAGCCGCGTTGACCTCTTCGACGGTGGTGTCCTTCGCGGCTTCGAAGACCAGATCGACCACGGAGACATTCGGCGTCGGCACGCGGATCGCGACACCGTCGAGCTTGCCATTGAGCTCCGGCAGCACGAGGCCCACGGCCTTCGCAGCGCCGGTCGAGGTCGGGATCATCGACAGCGCGGCGGCGCGGGCGCGATACATGTCGGAATGCATCGTATCGAGCGTCGGCTGGTCGCCGGTATAGCTGTGGATCGTCGTCATGAAGCCTTTAGAGATGCCGATCGCGTCATTGAGCGCCTTGGCGACCGGCGAGAGGCAGTTCGTCGTGCAGGATGCGTTCGAGACGACCAGATCGTCCTTGGTTAGCGCACCGTCATTGACGCCGAAAACGATAGTCTTGTCGGCACCGGCCGCCGGGGCGGAGACCAGAACGCGCTTAGAGCCGTTCTCGAGATGGAAGGCTGCTTTCTCCCGCGCGGTGAAGATGCCCGTGCATTCCATCGCGATGTCCACGTCGCCCCAGGGCAGTTCCTTGGGATCGCGGATCGCGGTGACCTTGATCTTGCCGCGGCCTGCGTCGATCCAGTCCTCGCCGGTGGTAACCTCCTGCGGGAAGCGGCCGTGGACGCTGTCGAATTGCAGCAGATGGGCGTTGGTTTCGACCGGGCCGAGATCGTTGATCGCGATCACCTCGATATCGGTGCGACCCGATTCAATGATCCCGCGCAGCACGTTGCGGCCGATACGTCCAAACCCGTTGATGGCAACTTTAACCGTCATTCTCGTTAGTCCCTCAGATCAGTTCTTTTGCTTCCGAAACAATCGCTTCGGACGTGATGTTGAAGTGTTTGTAGAGCGCCGGGGCAGGGGCCGAGGCCCCGAAACCGGTCATGCCGACGAAGCGGTCCTCGGGCCGCAGGAAGAGATCCCAGCCCTGACGGATCGCCG
The DNA here is from genome assembly GCF_002085925.2 of Thioclava electrotropha. Classification (NCBI taxonomy): domain Bacteria; kingdom Pseudomonadati; phylum Pseudomonadota; class Alphaproteobacteria; order Rhodobacterales; family Paracoccaceae; genus Thioclava; species Thioclava sediminum. The sequence continues at coordinate 2,185,534 of NZ_CP053562.1, read as the reverse complement.
CCTCGCAGCCGACGCGCGGGGCATCGCCCAGAACCTCGGCGCGATACGCCGCGTCCTGCTTCTCGAAGAGCTCGAAACACGGTGCGGAGACGACCGCCGCGTTGATCCCTTGCTCGGCCAGCTGGTCGGCTGCCGCCATCGCGATCTCGACCTCGGACCCGGTGGCGATCAGCGTCACGTCGCGGGCCTCGGGGGCACGCAGCAGATAAGCGCCGCGGGCGGTGAGGTTCTCGTCCGTGTGTTCGGTGCGAACCGTCGGCAGACCCTGACGCGAGGCCACGATCATCGTCGGCGTGGCCGTCGAGGTCATGGCGATTTCCCAGGCCTCGGCGGTCTCCACCGCATCAGCCGGCCGGAGGATGAGCAAGTTTGGAATGGCTCGGAGCGAGGCCAAATGCTCTACCGGCTGATGGGTGGGACCGTCCTCGCCGAGGCCGATCGAGTCATGGGTCATGACATAGCAGGTCGGCACGCCCATCAGCGCCGACAAACGAATTGCGGGGCGGCAGTAATCCGCGAAGGCCATGAAGGTGCCGCCATAGGGGCGCAGCCCGCCATGGAGCACGATCCCGTTCATCGCGGCGGCCATGCCGTGCTCGCGAATGCCGTAATGGATGTAATCGCCGGTGAAATCGGTGGGCGTGATCGATTTCATGCCCGAGGATTTCGTGAGGTTCGAGCCGGTCAGATCGGCCGAGCCGCCCACGGTGAAGGGCAGGGTGGCGTTGACCACTTCCAGCGCCATCTGGCTCGCCTTGCGGGTCGCGACCTTGGGTTTGTCTTCCGACAGCTTGCGCTTGTAGGCGGCGATCGCGGCGGTCAGGGGGCTGGTGTCAGCCTCTTCGGCGGCGAGGAATTCGGCGCGGGCGGTTGCGGTGTTCAACCGCTGTTCCCACTCCGCCCGCGCCCGCGCGCCTCGCGACGCGATCCGGCCCCATTCGTCGTAAATCGCCGCAGGGATGTCGAAGGGCGGGTGATCCCAATGCAGCTGCTTTCGCGCGGCGGCAATTTCCTTGTCGCCCAGCGGTGCGCCATGCACATCGTGGCCGCCTTGCTTGTTCGGCGCGCCGAAGCCGATGATAGTGCGGCAGGCGATCATCGAGGGGCGCGGATCCTGACGGGCGGCCTCGATCGCGTCGGCGATCTCGGTGGGCGTATGGCCGTCGCATTCGAGCACGTGCCAGCCAGCCGCCGCGAAACGCGCCTTCTGATCCATCGAGGTCGACAGATCCGTGTCACCGTCGATGGTGATCGAATTGTCGTCCCACATCACGATCAGCTTGCCGAGCCCGAGATGCCCCGCGAGGTCGACCGCCTCGTGGCTGATCCCTTCCATCAGGCAGCCGTCGCCAGCGATTACATAGGTGAAATGATCCACAAGATCAGAGCCATAACGCGCGTTCTTCATCTTCTCGGCAATCGCCATCCCGACCGCGGTCGCGATCCCCTGACCGAGCGGCCCTGTGGTCACTTCGATCCCATCGGCATGGCCGTATTCCGGGTGGCCTGCGGTGCGCGAGCCCAGCTGGCGGAACGCCTTGATCTGGTCCATGCCCATGTCTTCATAGCCCAGCAGATGGTTGATCGCGTAGATCAGCATCGAGCCATGGCCCGCCGACAGAACAAAGCGATCGCGGTCGGGCCATTTCGGCGCGGTGGGATCGATATTCATGAAGCGGTTGAACAGAACGGTCGCCACATCCGCCATGCCCATCGGCATCCCGGGATGGCCCGAATTGGCCTTTTGCACCGCATCCATCGTAAGCGCACGGATTGCATTCGCCATGCGCGTTTCTTGAGTGATTTGAATGTCTTTCATCACCTTGTTCATCCTTCTCAAGCCCGCTTCGATTCACGCACGATGCGCTCGATGAGGGGGGTGAGGATCAGCTGCATGGCCAGATCCTGACGGTTGCCGGGAATGACGATCGAGTTCGCGCGGCTCATCCAGGAGCCGTTGATCATCGAGGTGAGATAGGGGAAATCGATGCCGCGCGGGTTCTTGAAGCGGATCACCACGAGGCTCTCATCCGCCGTCGGGATCCACCGCGCCACGAACGGGTTCGAGGTGTCGACGACCGGCACGCGCTGGAAGTTGATATCCGTCTCGGTGAATTGCGGGGTGATGCAGTTCACGTAAGAATGCATGCGGCGCAGGATCACGTCGGTGACCGCTTCCGTCGTGTAGCCCCGCGAGGCGCGGTCGCGGTGGATTTTCTGAATCCATTCGAGGTTGATCACCGGAACCACGCCGATCTTCAGATCGGCCAGCGCCGAGAGGTTCACCTCGTCATTGACCACGCAGCCGTGCAGACCTTCGTAGAAAAGCAGGTCGGATTCGTCTTCGAAATCGCTCCATTCGGTGAAATGACCGGGCGGCGTGCCCCATTTCTCGGCCTCGGCATCGTCATGGACGTAATGGCGCGTCTTGCCCTTGCCGGTCTCGCCATATTCGCGAAAGACGCGCTCCAACTCCTTGAGTTCATTGGCTTCATAGGAGAAATGCGAAAAGCCCTGATCGCCCGCGTCATAGCGCTTTTGCAGCTCTTCCTTCATGTCGGCGCGATTGTAGCGGTGGAAGGCGTCCCCCTCGATCGAGACCGCGGAAATCCCTTCGCGACGGAAGATCTGATCGAAGGTCGATTTCACCGTCGAGGTGCCTGCACCGGAAGAACCGACGACGGAAATGATGGGGTGTTTCTTGGACATGGATTAGCTCCGGAAGAGGCCGCGGGTGTTGAAGAGCGCGTGGGCTTCATCCTGCGGCAAGTCGTGATAGGCGGCGACGCGGGCGACCTTGCTGGCCGAGCCGAAGACGAAGGGCGTGCGGGCATGCAGCCGGTCTGGCGTCGCGGACATGATGGGATCGGCGCCGTCGGTGGCCTCGCCACCGAGCTGCTCGATCAGCATCGCGATCGGCGCGCATTCGTAGACGTGGCGCAGACGGCCGCGCTCGTAGCCGTCGCGGTCGTCGCCCGGATAGAGGAAGACGCCGCCGCGCGAGATGATGCGATGGGTTTCGGCCACCAGAGAGGCGATCCAGCGCATGTTGAAATTGCGCCCGCGCGGACCTTCGGCACCGGCGACGAGATCGTCGATGAAGGCGCGGATCGGCTGGGGCCAGTGGCGATAGTTCGACGCGTTGATCGCGTATTCCGAGGTCTCGGAGGGCAGGGGCTTCGGATCGGCCACGCGGCGCCAAATATCGCTGCCGGGCTCGAGAACCCATTGCTGCACACCCTTGCCGAAGGTCACGACCAGCGCGGTCTGCGGCCCGAAGATGATGTAGCCGCCCGCGATCTGCTCATTGGCCGGGCGCAGGAAACTGGCATCCATGTCGTCGGCAGCCTCAAAGATCGAGAAGATCGTGCCGATCGAGACATTCACGTCGATATTGGAAGATCCGTCGAGCGGATCGATGGCAAGCGCGAGCGTGCCGGTCCCGAAATCGACCACCTCGTCTTGTTCTTCCGAGGCGTAATGGCGAACCGCGCCACCGCGCAGCGCATCCATGAAGGCCTCATCCGCGATCACGTCGAGCGCTTTCTGACCGTCGCCACCGGCGTTGGTGCCTGCGGCTTCCGCCAGATTTCCCTCAAGCCCGTTGCGCGCAATCATGCGGGCAAGCTGGGCGCCGACGCTGGTCAGGCGGGTCATGGTGTCGGCAAGATCGGCAGAAATACCGAGGCCGTCGAAACTCACGGACATCTTCTCCTCCTCCAAAGTCGATGTTCTTGTGAGCCAGACCATTGCCCGGATCGAATTTTTATGAAATTTAAATAAAGGGAATATGCGTTAAGGGAATTTGAAACGCTATGCGGATGAACGCTGTAACGCTGAAGCAATTGCGCGCGCTTGATGCGGTGGCGCGGGGCGGGTCTCTGACGGCCGCCGGGGAAAGCCTGAACCTCACAACGCCCGCAATTCATACGCAAATTCGGGGTTTGGAAGATGCGGTCGGGATGAAGTTGATCCAGCGCGCCGTCGACGGTGCGGGCTCCGAGCTGACCGAGGCCGGCAAGGCGCTGCGCGAAACCGCGCTGCGGATCGAGGACAACTTGTCGCAGGCTGAGGCGACCTTGAGCGCCATCGCGCGCGGGCAGGTGGGTCGGATCACGCTCGGCGTCGTCTCGACCGGCAAATATTTCGCGCCGCGGCTGGTGAAGATGCTGCAAGACGCCCATCCCGAGATTGAGGTCGCACTGCGCGTGGGCAACCGTTCGGCCATCATCGAAGGGATCGAGCGCGGCAGTTTCGACATCGCCGTGATGGGCCGTCCGCCGCGCCATCCGCCCGTTGTGGCCGAGCCGATCGGCCAGCATCCGCATGCGCTGGTCGCGCCGCCGGACCATCCGCTGATTTCCAAGGCCGACGATCTGGAGCAGCTTTTCGGCGAGACCTTCATCTCGCGCGAGGAAGGGTCGGGGACGCGCATCCTGATGTCGCGCTGGCTCGACCGGGTCGGCGACGGGCGGCTCTACGACACGCTGGAGATGGACAGCAACGAGACGATCAAGCAAGCGGTGATGGCGGGTCTCGGCATCGCGTTTCTCAGCCTGCACACGGTGACGGACGAGTTGGAGACCGGACGCCTGGCGCTGATTCCGGCGCCGGGATTGCCGCTGATGCGCCACTGGTTCCTCGTGCGCCGCGAGAGCGAACGCCCGCGCGAACTGGCGCTGCGCGTCTGGGATGAGATCGTCGAGATGAACGGCGCCTTCCTGCCGCATCCGATCCCGGATTGACGCCGGGGCCGCGCGCAGTACCTTTGCGCGGCAACAGGGAGGATAACATGGCTTATGCGATGGCAATCTCGCGCCCCGGCGGGCGCGACCAGTTCCACAAGATCGAGATCGAGGTCCCCAAGCCGGGTCCCGGCGAAGTCACTTTAAGACATACCGCTATCGGATTGAATTTCATAGATGTTTACTTCCGCACCGGGCTTTATCCGTGGCCGGTCGAGAGCGATCTGATCACCGGCGGCGAAGCGGCGGGCGTCATCGAGGCGGTCGGCGACGGCGTCGATCTGCAAGTCGGCCAACGCGTGGCCTATACGCAGCCCAACGGCGCTTATGCGAGCCACCGGGTGATGGCCGCGAAAAACGTCGTGCCGATCCCGGACGATATTTCCGATGAGGTCGCGGCGGCGGTGATGCTCAAAGGTCTGACCGTGCATTACCTGATCCATCACTCATATCCCGTAAAGTCTGGCGACACCGTGCTTTTCCATGCGGCCGCGGGTGGCGTCGGCTCGATCGCGGGACAATGGCTGAAGGCCAAGGGCGTGCGCGCGATCGGCACGGCTGGCGGATCTGAGAAATGCGCGCGTGCGCTCGAGCACGGCTATGACGCGGTGATTGATTACCGGTCCGAGGATTTCGGCGCAGAGGTCAAACGGCTCACCGATGGCGCGGGCGTCGCAGCGGTCTATGACTCGGTCGGCGCGGATACGGTGATGACGTCGCTCGATGTGCTCAAGCGGTTCGGCACGCTGGTGTGCTTCGGGCAAAGCTCCGGGCCGGCGGATCAGTTCAAGATCAACGATTTGGCGCGCAACTCGCTGTTCCTGACGCGTCCGACCTTGTTCCAGCACACGGATCAACCGGGTTGGTTGCGCAACTCCGCCGCAGAACTCTTTGAGATGATTGGGAAAGGCGAGATCAAGATCGACGTGCCGCAGAGCTTTTCTCTAGAGGATGTCGCTGCAGCCCATGAGGCGCTGGAGGGCCGGAAAACGGTCGGGAGCACGGTTTTGACCCCATAATGGGTGTCAAATCGCATTCATAATTTACATAATACCGATTATCGGTATCAATGTGGTATGAAAACGGGGGGCGATTTCAGCCCCCCGACTTTGTTTTTCGGCTGGATTTACCGCCTGCCGGGATCAGGTGATGACGTCGGGTTTCTCGCGCCCCGTGCGTTCGCGGATGCCCACCAGCGCCTCTGTCGCCCGGATGATCGGCGAAAGCGCCTCCTGCGGATCATGGTCCAGCCCATCCGGTCCCGGCGCATAGCGCTCGAGATACACGCGCAGCGTCGCGCCCTCGGTGCCCGTGCCCGACAGACGCAGTACGACGCGCGAGCCGCCTTCGAACAGAATACGGAAACCCTGACCTTCCGCGACCGAGCCATCGACCGGATCGGTGTAGGAAAACTCGTCTGAACTTTCGACCGTAAGCCCTTCGACTTGCGTCCCTTTCAGCTCTCCAAGGCGGCTGCGTAGATCGCCCAGCATCGCCTCAGCCTGCTCGGTCGGCAGCGCCTCGTAATCGTGGCGCGAATAGTAGTTGCGGCCGTAACGCGCGAAATGATCGGCCATGATCTCGGCCACCGACATCTTGCGCGCCGCAAGGATGTTGAGCCACATCAGCACCGCCCAGAGTCCGTCCTTCTCGCGCACATGGTCGGAGCCCGTGCCGAAGCTTTCCTCGCCACAGAGCGACACGCGACCCGCATCCATCAGATTGCCGAAGAACTTCCAGCCCGTCGGCGTCTCGTAGCAATCGAGGCCAAGCGCCTCGGCCACCCGATCCGCCGCCGCCGAGGTCGGCATCGAGCGTGCGACGCCCTTCAGCCCGTCCTTGTAGCCCGGCACGAGATGCGCATTTGCGGCCAGCACCGCGAAGCTGTCCGACGGCGAGACATAGGTCCCCGCGCCAAGGATCATGTTCCGGTCGCCATCGCCATCCGAGGCCGCGCCGAAATCCGGGGCATCTTCGCCCATCATCTCGTCCATCAGCTCATGCGCCCAGGTCGGGTTCGGATCGGGATGCATGCCGCCGAAATCCGGAAGCGGCGTCCCATGCGTGACGGTCCCCGCCGGCGCGCCGAGGCGGTTCTCGAAAATCTCCACCGCGTAAGGTCCGGTGATGGCGCACATCGAGTCCATCCGCATCCGGAAGCCCGATTTAAAAACGTCTCGCAACGCGTTGAAATCGAATATCATTTCCATTAGGTCGGCATAGGCGCTCACCGGGTCGACGACTTCGACGGTCATCTCTCCCAGCGGCGTTTCGCCAAGGCTATCCAGATCGGGATCTGCCGCATCGAGCAAGTGATATTCGCTGATCTCCTGCGTGCGCTTATGGATCGCAGAGGTGATCGATTCCGGCGCGGGGCCACCATTTGCAGAGTTGTATTTGACGCCGAAATCCTCGTCCGGACCGCCCGGATTGTGGCTGGCCGAGAGGATGATCCCGCCATCCGCCTGGCGCTGCCGGATCAGGTTCGACGCGGCGGGCGTCGAGAGCAACGCACCCTGCCCCACAATCACCCGCGCCGCCCCGTTGGCGGCTGCCATTTTCAGGATCGTGCTTGCCGCTTCCCGTCCGAAATACCGTCCGTCACCGCCAAGAACCAAGGTCTTGCCGCGCAGGCCGCCGATCGCGTCGACGGTCGATTGCACGAAATTCTCGAGGTAGTTCGGCTGCATGAAAACGCGGGTTTTCTTGCGCAGCCCCGAGGTGCCGGGTTTCTGGCCGTCGATGGGCTGGGTCGCGTGGCGGGTCATGATTTCTCCTGCACTGTGGCGCGGGTAAAGACTTGAACGGATTGTGCGGCAAGGCAAGCCTCGGGGGCGTCGATTTGTTCCACTTCTCGTCCCGGCAAGGCGGTATCGAGCGCGCGAGTCCAGCGGCCCGGCGGCAATTTCACTTCGCGCGCGGGGCCTGCGTTGAGGATCACATAGACGGCTTCGTTGCCGGCCTCGCCCGCGGGACCTTCGGCGGCACCGCGAATCTCGACGCCGATGCAACGCAGCTCGGGATTGTTCCAATCATGCGGCTCGGGTTCCTCGCCAGAGGCAAGTCGCCAGATCAGATCGCGCATCCCGTCCTGCTTGCGGATCAGCGAGTGTAGGTAGCGGTTTTGTCGCAGGACGCGGTGATCTTTGCGTATCTGTATCAGATGTTTGACGAAGGTTTTTAAAGTGTCATCAGGCGCGCTCCAGTCGATCCAGCCGATCTCGTTATCCTGCGCATAGGCGTTGTTGTTGCCGCCCTGCGAATTGCCGATCTCGTCACCGGCCAGCAGCATCGGCACGCCTTGGCTCATCAATAGTGTGGCAAGCAGCGCGCGTTTGCGCAGAGCCTGCGCTTCGACGCTCTCCAGCGCTTCCGAGAAATTCGCATCATGGCCGTCGCGATTTTCCTCGCCATTCGCGAGGTTCTGCTTTTCGCCATAGGAAACAAGGTCTTGCAGCGTGAAGCCGTCATGGGCGGTAATGAAATTCACCGAGGCCGTCGCGGGCCGCCCGTTCTGGTCGAAGATTTCCGCCGAGCCCGCCACACGCCGCGCCAGGTCGCCCGCCATGCCCCGGTCGCCGCGCCAGAACCGCCGCGCATCGTCGCGGAAACGGTCGTTCCATTCAGTGAACGGATGCGGGAAGCCGCCGAGATAGTAGCCGCCCGGCCCGATATCCCAAGGCTCGGCGATCAACTTCACGGTCCGCAGCACCGGATCCTGCTCGAGCGCGGCGAGGAACTGCGCATGCGCCTCGACGGCCCCCGAGGTGCCGCGCGCCAGTGTCGCGGCCAGATCGAAGCGGAAGCCATCGACGCCCATCTCCTCGACCCAATGGCGCAGGCAATCCATCACGAGCCGCAGACAGAGCGGGTTCGACAGGTCCAGCGTATTGCCGGTCCCGGTCTCGTCGATATAGGCGCCCTCGGGCGTCAGGCGGTAATAGTTCGCATTGTCGATCCCGCGCAGGCTGAGCATCGGCCCGATCGCGTTGCCCTCGCCCGTGTGGTTGTAGACGACGTCGAGGATCACCTCGATCCCGGCGCCATGGAAGCGCCGCACCATCTCGCGGAATTCGCCGCGCGGATCGGCACCGGAATAACGCGGCTCCGGCGCGAAATTGGCGATGGGCTGATAGCCCCAGTAATTGCTCAAGCCCTTCTCGACGAGGAAGCGATCGTCGAGATAGGCGCAGCTCGGCAGCAGCTCGATCGCGGTGATCCCGAGATCGGTGAGATGCGACAGGATCGGATCGGAGGCGAGCCCCGCCCAGGTGCCGCGCAAGGCTCCGGGCACCTCCGGATGGGTCATCGTCAGCCCCTTGGGATGGGCCTCGTAGATCACCGTCTCCGACCAGCTATGCTGCGGCCGATCCCAATCGGGCCGCGCGATCTCGGCCACGACGGATTTCGGCGTGACGCTTGCGCTGTTGCGCCGGTCGGGTTTGGATTTCCCATATTGCATAGGGGCTTGCCAGCTGATCTTCGAGTCGATCTCGCGCGCATAGGGGTCGATCAGAAGCTTCGCCGGGTTGAACCGATGCCCCGCCTCGGGCGCCCAGGGCCCATGCACCCGGTAGCCGTAGCGCGCCCCCGGCTTAAGACCCGCGACGAAGCCGTGCCAGGTCGGTCCGCTGCGCCCCGGCAGGTCGATCCGCTGCTCGCCAGACTTGGTAAACAGGCAAAGCTCCACCCGCTCGGCATGAGCCGAGGCCAGCGCGAAGTTCACGCCGCCCTCGCAGGGCGTGGCGCCCAGCGGGTCCGCTTCGCCGGGAGTGATCTTCATCGGGCGAGAAGCGCGTCATAAAGCGCGGCGTAGCGTGCGGCCGATCCGTCCCAGCCCCAGTCGGTCTTCATAGCTCGGCGCTGCATCGCGGCCCAGCCCTTGCGATCGGCATAGAGCGCGATCAGCTTCATCAGCGCCTGCCGCAACGCGAGATCGTCGACGGGATGGAAGACGATCCCGGTCGATGCGCCTGCAGCCTCGGTCGCAGGCGTCGCGCCCACCACCGTATCGGCGAGGCCGCCCACGGCGGAGACCACCGGCAGGCAGCCATAGCGAAGCCCGTAGAGCTGGGTCAGCCCGCAGGGCTCGAAGCGCGAGGGCACCAGCACCGCGTCGCCGCCTGCATACATCCGGTGGCTCAGCGCCTCGTCATAACCGATCTTCACGCCGACCCGGCCGGGGTGGCGCGCGGCAAGGTCGCGCATCGCATCTTCCGCCCAGCCATCGCCCGATCCCAGCACCGCAAGACCGCCGCCCGCCTCGAGATAGGGCCCGAGCGCCGGAGCGAGCAAATCGATCCCCTTCTGCGGCGTCAGGCGCGAGATCAGGATCGCCAGCGGTCCCGGCACATCGAGATCAAATTCGGCCTCCAAGGCTTTGCGGTTCTTCGATTTTCCGCCGGATTTCGCCGCAGAGAAAGACGTTACTTCCGGATCGGTCTCGGGGTTCCAGACATCCAGATCGATGCCGTTGAGAATACCGTGCAGATCGCCCGCGCGCGCCTGAATGACACCTTCCAGCCCCATGCCGAACTCGCCGCGCATCAGCTCTTCTGCGTAGCGCGGGCTGACCGTGGTGATCGCGCTCGCCGCAACCAGCCCGGCTTTCAGCGTCGAGATGTCGCCCCAGAATTCCACACCCTCGCGGGTGAAATCCCAGGTCTGCAGCCCGAGCGCCGCCAGCTTGTCGCGGCCGAACCGGCCCTGAAATGCGATATTGTGGATGGTCATCACGGTCGGGATGCCGGTGCCGCGCAGATACCATGGCACGAGCCCGGTCTGCCAATCGTGGCAATGCACCAGATCGGGCTGCCATTTGCCCGCGCCCTCGCGCGCGATCTCGGCTGCGACGAAACTGAGCGCTGCGAAGCGTTCGGCATTGTCGGGGTAGTCGCGCCCGTCTTGCGAATACGGCCCCCCGTCCCGGTCGAACAGGTGGTCGGCCTGCAGCGCCAGAACCTCGATGCCACCCGTCTTGCCCAGCACCAGCCGCGCCGGGCCGCCATAGAGGCTCTCGCTTTCCCATACCGGCTTCGGTGATTTCAGCTTTTTCAGAATCCCGCGATAGGCCGGGATCATCACCCGCATCTCCCAGCCCTGCCCTTTGAGGGCGGCGGGCAATGCGCCTGCCACATCGGCCAGACCGCCCGTCTTGATCAGCGGAACCGCTTCTGACGCAACCGAGAGCACGCGTTTCATATCTTCGCTCTTTCCAAATATCCCGGGGCGCGGGGCAGCGCCCCGCTCTCTGCCCCCGTTAGTCCAATGCCGCCGCGCGTTTGTCGAGCATAGTCTGCGTGATCAGCACGACGCCGCCTTCCGACCGGCGGAACCACTTCTCGTCCTCCTCCGGGTCTTCGCCCACGACGAGTCCTTCGGGAATATGCACGCCGCGGTCGATCACGCATTGGCTCAGCCGCGCATGCCGCCCGATATCGACGTAAGGCAGCACCACGGCCTCCTCCAGGCTCGCGAAACTATGCGCGCGCACGCCGGTATAGAGCAGCGAATTGCGCACCTCCGCGCCGGACACGATGCAGTCGCCCGAGACCAGCGAGGAGATTGCCGAGCCGCGTCTGCCATCCTCGTCATGGATGAATTTCGCGGGCGGCACGATCTCGGCATAGGTCCAGATCGGCCATTCGGTGTCGTAGAGGTCGAGCTTCGGCGTGAAATCGGTCAGGTCGATATTGGCCTGCCAGAAGGCATCCACCGTGCCCACGTCGCGCCAGTACGGCTCTGTCTCGAGCCCCGTCGTCACGCAGCTATCCGAGAACTTATGCGCCATCGCCTTGCCGTGTTTGACGATCTGCGGGATCAGGTCATGGCCGAAATCATGGGACGAATTCGGGTCTTCCATGTCGCGGATCAGCAATTCGCGCAGGAATTGCCAATCGAAGACATAGATCCCCATCGAGGCCAGAGCATGATCGGGATCGCCGGGCATCCCGGGCGGATCGGCGGGCTTTTCGAGGAAATCGGTGATCTGTCCGGTCTTGTCGATCGCCATCACGCCGAAAGCGGTCGCCTCCATCCGCGGCACGGTCAGACAGCCGATCGTGACATCGGCCTTGGTGTCGACATGCTGGCGCAGCATCACCTCGTAATCCATCTTGTAGATGTGGTCACCGGCGAGGATGATGACGTATTTCACGCCGTAATCTTCAATAATATCAATGTTCTGCGCCACCGCGTCGGCAGTGCCTGCATACCAGCGGCTGTCGGCCACGCGTTGGCTCGCGGGCAGGATGTCGAGATATTCGTTCCGCTCGGCGCGGAAGAAGTCCCAGCCGCGCTGGATGTGGCGGATCAGCGAATGCGCCTTGTATTGCGTGGCGATCGCCATCTTGCGGATGCCGGAGTTGAGCGCGTTCGACAGGGCGAAATCGATGATCCGGGTCTTGCCGCCGAAATAGACGGCGGGTTTCGCGCGCCGGTCGGTCAGTTCCTTCAAGCGGCTCCCCCGGCCGCCCGCCAGCACGAAGGCCATGGCCTGCGCGCTCAGGCGTGTGTTGGGCTGTGGTTTCATATTCCTCCCCCTCCTCTGGGCACCGCTTACGCGGGCGTGAACATCACGACTGACAGCGGCGGCAGATACACCTCCGCGCTCTGGGCGCAGCGCCCCTGCGCGTGGTCTTCGGCGCGGATCGCACCGAGATTGCCGCGGTTCTCGCCGCCGTAGAAACCGGAATCCGTGTTGAGTATCTCGCACCACTCGCCGTCCAGCGGCAGGCCGATGCGGTAGCTGTGTTCGACCGGGGTCAGGTTCGCGACCACCACGACCGGATCGGACCCGGGCGCGCGGCGTTCGAAGATGAAGACTGAGGCCTCGGAATCGTCGGCGGAGATCCATTCGAACCCCTCCGGCTCGCAATCGCCCCAATGCAGCGCGGGCGTCTCGCGGTAAAGCCGGTTGAGATCGCGTACCAGCGCGCGCAGCCCCTCGTGGCGCGGATCGTCGAGCAGATACCAGTCCAGCTCGCGCTCATGGCTCCATTCCGACCATTGGCCGAATTCCTGCCCCATGAACAAAAGCTTCTTGCCCGGATGCGCCCATTGGAAGGCGTAGAAGGCGCGCAGATTGGCGTATTTCTCGGGGTCGTTGCCGGGCATCTTGCCAAGCATCGAGCCCTTGCCATGGACGACCTCGTCATGGCTGATCGGCAGGATGAAATTCTCGCTGTAAATGTACGAGCTCGCGAAGGTCAACTCGCTGTGGTGGAACTTGCGATAGAGCGGATCGCGCGCGAAATAGCGCAAGGAGTCGTTCATCCAGCCCATGTTCCACTTGTAGCCGAAGCCCAACCCATCCTCATGCACGGGGCGCGTGACACCGGGATAGGCGGTGCTTTCCTCCGCCACCGTCATGATGCCTTCCGCGCCGCCATAAGAGGCCGCGTTCATGTTTTGCAGGAATTCGATCGCCTCGAGGTTCTCGCGCCCGCCATATTTGTTGGGCACCCATTCGCCGGCCGCGCGCGAGTAGTCGCGGTAGAGCATCGAGGCAACCGCATCCACGCGCAGCCCGTCTAGGTGATATTCCTCCAGCCAGAACAAGGCGTTGGCGAGCAGGTAGTTGGACACTTCCCGCCGCCCGTAATTGTAGATCAGCGTGTTCCAGTCCTGATGGAAACCCTCTTTCGGGTCGGCATGTTCATAGAGCGCCGTGCCGTCGAAATGTCTCAACCCGTGATCGTCGGTCGGGAAATGCCCGGGCACCCAGTCGAGGATCACACCGAGGCCCCGCCGGTGCGCCGCATCCACGAATTCCGCGAATTCCTCGGGGCGGCCGTGGCGGATCGTCGGCGCGTAAAGCCCGATCGGCTGATAGCCCCAGGAGCCGTCGAACGGATGTTCGGTAATGGGAAGCAGCTCGATATGGGTGAAGCCCATGTCGCAGACGTAATCGACCAGCTTCTCGGCCAGTTCGTGATACGAGAGCGGCCTGCCCCCCTCGTCCCAGACCCGCATCCAAGAGCCCAGGTGCACCTCGTAGACCGAGATCGGCGCGTGGCGTTCCTGCGCCTCGGCGCGGGTCTGACACCATGCACTGTCGCCGAAGCGATGCCGCCCAAGCTTGCGCACGACCGAGGCCTGCGCGGGCGGGTGCTCTGCGCCGAAACCGACCGGGTCGGCCTTCAGCGGCAGCACCGTGCCTTCGGTGTCGAGCAACTCGTATTTGTAGAGCGCGCCTGCATGGATGCCGGGAACGAAAATCTCCCACACGCCGGACGCGCCGATGCGGCGCATCTGGTGGCGGCGGCCGTCCCAGAAATTGAAATCGCCCACGACCGAGACGCGGCGCGCATTGGGCGCCCAGACCGCGAAATGAACGCCTTCGACGTCCTGATGGGTAATCACATGGGCGCCGAGCTTCTCCCAGAGCCGCGTATGCGTCCCCTCCCCGATCAGGTATTCGTCGATCGCGCCGAGCACCGGCGCGAAGCCGTAAGGGTCGTCGAAATCCCATGTCGTCTGATCGTGCCGCGCGCGCAGACGGTAGGTTTCCTCGGTCCATTTGCCGATGAAGATCCCCGGCACGACGGGCTCCAGCGCGACCTCTGTCTTGCCAAGCGCCCAGACCTCTTCGGCGCCGGGCACAAGCGCCACGATTTCCCCGTCATGCAGCCCCAGCACGGAAAACGGATCGGGATGTTGCGCGTGGATAAGCGCTTCGGCCTCGTCGCGGGAAAGTGTCATAGCGCTCCTTGGTTCACAGGGCCGATTGCGTGGTCCAGATCTCGTCCATGTAGCCCTTGATCGCCCGGTCGGAGGAGAAGAACCCCATCCGCGCGGTGTTCAAAACAGCCATCTTCGCCCAGCCTGCGCGATCGGCGAAGGCTGTGTCCACCTCTTTCTGGGCCGCCGCGTAGGCGTCGAAATCGGAAGCCACGAGGAAATAATCGCTGTGCCACATATTATGAACAAGATCGTGATAGCGTTCCGGTTCCTCAGGAGAAAACCGTCCCTCGGCGATCATCTGCAGCACGTCCTGCAAAGGCTGGCTTGCAAGGATGGCGTGGCGCGCATGTTCGGGATCGCGCCGGCGCTCCATCACCTCATCGGCGGTCATGCCGAAGAGGAAGAAGTTCTCCGCGCCAACCTGTTCACGAATTTCCACATTCGCGCCATCGAGCGTGCCGATTGTCAGCGCGCCGTTCAGTGCGAATTTCATGTTGCCAGTGCCGGAGGCTTCCTTGCCCGCGGTCGAGATCTGCTCTGACAGGTCCGCCGCCGGGATCAGCCGCTCGGCCATGGAGACATTGTAGTTCGGCGGATAGACGATCTTGAGACGCCCGTCGACGTAAGGGTCGTTATTGACCACCTCGGCCACGTCATTGATCAGCCGGATGATCTGTTTCGCGGTGTGATAGCCCGGCGCCGCCTTGCCGCCGAAGATCTTCACGCGGGGCTGGAACTCGGCCTGCGGGTTCTCGCGGATCGCGTGCCATTCGGCAATGGTCTGCAGGATGTTGAGCAGCTGGCGCTTGTATTCGTGGATGCGCTTGACCTGAATGTCGAAGATCGCATCGGGGTCGAGGGTGATCCCTTGCGTGTCGCGCACCCAATCCGCCAGATGCACCTTGTTGCGCCGTTTCGCGGCCATGAAAGCGTCGCGGAAGCTCGCATCCTCGGCGTAAGCCTCCAGCCCGCGCAGCTTGTCGAGATCGGCCTCCCACCCATCGCCGATCGTGTCGATGATCAGATGCGACAGTTCGCCATTGGCCATCCGCAGCCAGCGGCGCGGCGTGATCCCGTTGGTCTGGTTGATGATGCGTCCGGGATGCAGCCGGTCGAGTTCCGGGAACAGGTTGCGCTTGATCAGCTCGGTATGGAGCGCAGAGACGCCGTTGACCTTATGCGAGGTGATGAAGGCCAGCTCGCCCATCCGCACTTCCTGATGCTTCACGATGCCGACGTAATGCGCGCGTTTGGGGAATTTGCGCCGGTGCCAGCTGTCGATCTTTTCGATGATCTGCATATGGCGCGGCAGCACGGTGCCCATCAGATAGGTCGCCCAACGCTCCAGCGCCTCAGGCAACAGCGTGTGGTTGGTGTAGCCCAGACATTGCATGGTGATGTCGAGCGCGGCGTCGAACTCCATGTCATGCAGATCGGTGAGGATGCGGATCAGCTCCGGCCCCGCGATCGCCGGATGCGTGTCGTTCATCTGGATCGCGACGAACTCCGGCAGTTCCTCGATCGTATGCCCGGCGGCCAGATGGCGGCGCATGATGTCCTGCAGCGCGGCGGAGGTCAGGAAATACTCCTGCTTGAGGCGCAATTCCTTGCCCGCATAGGTCGTGTCATCGGGATAAAGGACGCGAGATAGCGTGCGCGCCAGCGCCTCGGGTTCGGCCGCGGCGGCGTAATCGCCATGATTGAACCGCGCGAGGTCAAACTGCTCGGTGGGCTTGGCCGACCAGAGCCGCAGCGTGTTCGCCCATTTGCCCTCCCAGCCGATGATCGGCATGTCATAGGCCTCGGCCAGAACGGTCTCGCCCGGCACCCAATGCGGCTTGCCGTCCAGCGTTTCGACATGGCCCTTGAAGCCGATCTCATAGGCGGCTTCGGGACGCTCGAATTCCCACGGGTGGCGCTGCTTGAGCCAGTCCTCCGGCGTCTCGACCTGTCGCCCGCCCTCGAAGCGCTGCTTGAAGAGACCGTGTTCATAGCGGATGCCATAACCGTAGCCGGGACAGCCCAGCGTCGCCATGCTCTCCATGTAGCACGCGGCCAACCGCCCTAGCCCGCCATTGCCAAGCGCCGCGTCGGGTTCGTTCTCGACCACGGCCTCCCAGTCCTGTCCAAGCGCCTCCATCGCCTCGCGGCAGGTGGCGCGCAGACCGAGGTTGATCGCGGCATCCTCCAGCATCCGCCCGATCAGGAATTCCATCGAGAGATAATAGACGCGCTTGCGCCCCTCTTCCCATGTCCGCCGGGTCGCTGCGAACCACGGCGCCACGACCCGGTCGCGGATCGCCAGAGACAGCGCCATGCGCCAGTCATAGACCGAGGCGTGATCGGGATCCTTGCCCATCGAAAAAGTGATGTGGTGCAGAATTTCTTCGCGAACTGTCTCGGCACTGGGCAATTGGGTGTCTTTCAAGGGGGAGGTCTCCGGAACGCGTCAGATAGCAATTGATTGATGTGCCGCCCCCTGCTCAAGGTCAAGCGAAGGCGCAGAAACGGCCTGAGCGGCGGTTGCCGTTTGCGCTAACAAGTCTACCCTTGCCGCGATAACGGGCAACAGGAAACTGAAAGAGGAGCGATTCATGGCGAAGGATTGGTGGCGCGGGGCGGTTATCTACCAGATTTATCCGCGTAGCTTTCAAGACGACTCGGGCGACGGGATCGGTGATCTGAAGGGGATCACGCGCAGGCTCGATCATGTCGCCTCGCTGGGCGTCGATGCGATCTGGCTGTCGCCGATCTTCACCTCGCCGATGGCCGATATGGGCTATGACGTCTCCGATTATCGCGGCATCGATCCGCAATTCGGCACGCTGGAGGATTTTGACGCGCTGGTGGCACGCGCCCATGAGCTGGGCCTGAAAGTCGTGATCGATCAGGTGATCTCGCACAGCTCCGATCAGCATCCGTGGTTCAAGGACGCCAAGAAGGGCGGCGCAAAGAAGGACTGGTATGTCTGGGCCGACCCCAAGCCCGATGGCAGCCCGCCCAACAACTGGCAGGCGGTGTTCGGCGGCTCGTCATGGGAATACGCCCCCGAGCGCGGCCAGTATTACCTGCATAACTTCCTGATCGAGCAGCCCGACCTGAACCTGCACAATCCCGAGGTGCAGGAAGAATTGCTCGACGTGTTCCGCTTCTGGCTGGATCGCGGCGTTGACGGCTTCCGCCTCGATACGGTGAACTACTACTTCCACGACCCCGAGCTGCGCGACAATCCGGCGATGGACCCCGATCCCGAGCGTTGGCCGCCGGTCTCGACCTACGACATGCAGGACCACGAGTTCGACAAGAACCGCCCCGAGAACATCCCCTTCCTCAAGAAGATGCGCGCGGTGATGGACGACCACGAGGCGCGCACGCTGATCGGCGAAGTGGGTGAAGCTCCCCATCGCGCGCTCGGCATCATGGAAGAATACACCCGCGGCGATGACCGTCTGCACATGGCCTACAGCTTCGACATGCTGGGGCCGAAGTTCACGCCCGCGCATTTCCGCGGCAAGATCGAGGGCTTCTTCAAGGGTGCGCCCGACGGCTGGCCGAGCTGGTCGTTCTCGAACCACGACGTGCAGCGCCATGTCACCCGCTGGGCGAAATACGGCACCGAGGACAGCATCGCGCGGCTGGCCATCGCGATGCTCGCATCCTTCCAGGGCACGATCGGGATCTATCAGGGCGAGGAACTCGGCCAGACCGAGACCGAGATGGAATATCACGAGCTGACCGACCCGCCCGGCCTGCGCTTCTGGCCCGAGAACAAGGGCCGCGACGGTTGCCGCACGCCGATGGTCTGGGACGAGAGCACGAATGCGGGCTTCTCCAAGGCCGAGCCGTGGCTGCCGGTAAAGCCGCCGCAAGCGGCCCGCGCCGTCGCGCTGGAAGAGGCCGATGAGGGCTCGGTGCTCGCCTATTACCGCCGCGTTCTGGCTTTCCGGAAGGAAAACCCGGTGCTGCGCGAGGGCACGTCGGAATTCCTCGACCTGCCCGATCCGGTGCTCGGCTTCATCCGCGACGATGGCGCGATGAAATTCGCCTGCTACTTCAACCTCGGCCCCGATCCGGTGACGCTCGAGGCGGATGGCGAGCTCGTCGGCCCCTGCCTTGCCGCAACGCTGGAGGGCGGCACGCTGTCGCTCGGCCCGAATGGCGCGGCCTGGGTGAAGATCTGACAAGCCAAAGACGCGGCGGACAGGACCGGAACAGGACCTGTCGCCGCCTCACGGACCCATGACGGCGTCGGGAGCGTTTGCTCTCGGCGCCGCGTGTGTTTCTGTTTTCTTTCTCTAGTAAGTCGCGCGGTCTCGGCCAATAAGGTGCGTTCGGGACGATTTCTTACGGAATTTTAAGAAGGCCATAAATTCCTTCTGCGATTGTCCCGCCAGAGATTGGAAAAAACGTGGAAATATAAGATGGCTCTCGCTGATCCGGCGCAAACTGCCCCTCCCCAGTCGCGCGTGAAAATTCTCTGGCCGATCGGGCTTGGACTTTTACTGTTCCTGATGGGGCTGTGGGCGCTGCATCATCTTCTTGCGAGCATCGACGTCCATCAGGTGATCGCGCAGATCAAGGCGACGCCGTGGCCCACGCTCGGTGCGGCTGTGGGCGCGACCGCTTTGGGCTATCTAGCGCTGGTGGGTTACGATTTCTGGGCGCTGCATTACCTTGGGAAACAGCTGCCGCTGCGCACCGTCGCGCTTGGCGGGTTTCTGGGCTACGCCTTCGGCAACACGGTCGGGATCAGCGTGATCTCGGGCGGGGCCGTGCGCTACCGCATCTATTCCGCCGCCGGCCTGAACGCCTTCGAGGTCGCGGCGCTGTCGTCCTATATCGCGCTCGCCATGGGCCTCGGGCTTACGATGGTTGGCGTTTTGGCGCTTTCCGTGCATCCGGCAGCCCTTGCAGGCGTAATTTCGGCGCCCGAGCCAGTGATCCGTATCGGGGCCTTGGCCGCGACGGCTCTTATTCTGGGCGGGGCGTTCTACCTGTCTTATACCGGGCGCGCCCTGCGTATTCGGAACCGAGAGATCGCGATGCCCGCGCCGCGCATCCTCGTGGGGCAACTCGCCGTGGCGCTGTTCGATTCAACCATGGCGGCTGGCGCGCTCTGGATCCTGATGCCCGCAGGCACCCCGCCGTTTGCGAGCTTTGTCGCGATCTACGCCGCAGCCAGCATGGTCGGCATCCTGAGCCACGTGCCCGGCGGCGTCGGCGTGTTCGAGACGGTGGTGATCGCCGCCCTGCCCGCGGGCGTGCCCTTGGGCGAGGCGGCAGCGGGCCTTCTGGCCTTCCGCATGATCTACTTCCTGCTGCCCTTTGTGATCGCCTTCGTCGTGGTCTCGCTGAACGAGGCGCGGCTTGCCGGCGGCTGGGCTACGCGCGTCTTTGGCGAAATATCAGAGCCGATGCGCCCGGTGATCAGCGGCATTGAGGGGCTCGCCCCCCGGATCGCCGGGGTCGCAGTGCTAGGCCTCGGCTTCTGGATGGTGATCGTCGCGCTGATGCCGGTGCTGGGCCGACAAGGCGGCGAGCCGGGGCTGATCACGGCGGTTCTCGCAGAAGGCGGCACGCAGCTTTGTGCCCTCGCGGGTGTGCTGTTGATCGTGCTGTCGCATGGCTTGGTGCGCCGGGTGAGACTTGCCTATTGGCTGGTACTTGCGGGGCTGGTGCTTGGCGTGATCTCGGTTTTGGCGGCCGATCTCGACATCGACAACGCGGTCGTCCTGTCGCTCGCCGCGGTGGTGTTGCTGCCGTTCCGCGGGGCCTTTCACCGTCGGGTCGCTCTGACCGAGGGCGGCTACGGCCCCCTGTGGTTCGCGGTGATTCTGGGGATGGTGGCCTCCGCGGCGGTGTTTTTCTTCCTCGCCTATGCGGCGCATCCGTATTCCAACGCGCTCTGGCTCGATTTCACGGCGAGTTCACCCACACCACGGGCGCTCCGGGCCGGGCTCCTGATCAGCGCGCTGCTGCTTGGGTTCCTCCTGTGGCTCACGCTGCGCCCGATGCGCCGCTTCACCTTTTCCGTCGATCCCGAACAGGACGTCGCGGTCGCTGAAATCCTCACCTCCCAAGACGTGCCGCAAGGCTGGTTCGCGCTGACGGGCGACAAATGCGTGATGTTCTCGCCCGACCGCTCGGCCTTCCTGATGTATGCGCAGCGCGGCGGGATGCGGGTCGTGCTCGGCGATCCCGTCGGCCCGCCCGAGACCGCGCGGCAATTGGCGTGGGAGTTTCACGAACGCGCGGTGAGCGAAGGCCTCACCCCCGTCTTCTACGAGGTCTCGACGAAGAACCTGCCGCTCTGGATCGAGATGGGCTACGCGCTGCACAAGATCGGCGAAGAGGCCGTGGTCGACCTTCAGAAATTCTCGCTCACGGGATCGAAATTCAAGACGATGCGGGCCGAGCAGAACCGCGCCCTGCGCGAGGGTTTCACGCTTGAGATCGCGTCCCCGCCGCACGCGCACGAGTTGATCGCGACGCTCCGTGACGTGTCCGACGCGTGGCTCGCGGGCCAAAAAGGCCGCGAGAAAGGCTTCTCGATCGGCCGCTTCGATCCGCGCTACCTCAACCATTGCGAGATCGCGCTGATCCGGCGCGGCGGTGAGATCCTCGGTTTCGCGAACCTTCTGGGCGGGCCGAATGCACGGCGTTTCGCGATAGACCTGATGCGGTACCGCCCGGAGGCGGCTGACGGCGTCATGCAATTCCTGTTCATCGGCCTGATCGAGGCGCTGCGAGATCGCGGTGCGACGGAGCTCAGCCTCGGCCTCGCGCCGCTGGCAGGCCTGCCCGACCGTGCCTCTGCGCGGCTGACCAGCCGCCTTGGCAATCTGATCTATCGTCATGGGGGAAGTTTCTATAACTTCGAAGGGTTACGGCGTTTCAAACAGAAATTCCGGCCCGAATGGCGGCCCCATTATGTCGCGCTCCCGCCCGGCACCTCCCCCTATCTCGCGCTCACCGAAATCACGCTGCTGATCTCGGGCGGCGCGCGCAATCTGCTGACGAAGGACTGAAATGCTAGACGCCATCCACCAAGTGCTCCCGAATCTCGCCGCCCTGGGGATCTTCGGCTACTGGGTGATCGGGGCGGCGGCGGGGCTGGAGGCCTTCCTGCCGACCGGGATTTTCCTGCCCGGCACCCTGCTTGTCGATGCCGGCGGCGTGATGGTTCAGCAGGGGATGCTCGACCTGCTCGACCTTCTGTGGTTCGTAGCGATCGGCTCGGTCCTCGGCGGAGAGGCCACGTTCTGGCTTGGTCGCCACGCGCGACGCGGTATGCTCGGGCGCTGGAATGTCGAAGGCATGGCCGCCTATCGCCGCGCGGAGAAGCTATTTGCGCGCCATGGCGGCTTCGCGATCGTCATGGGGCGGTTTCTCGGCCCCGTGGCGGGCTTCGTGCCCTTTGCTGCCGCCCTCGCCGGGATGGAGACGCGACGCTTCCGGATCTGGAACCTGCTGAGCGGCTTTCCTTACGCGATTTTCCATGTCGGCTTCGGGTATGCGCTTGGCGCGGGGTTCACCAAGCTCGGCCCGATGATGACACGCAACACCTTGTTCCTGCTGGGGCTCGTCGTGATCGCGGCATTGCTCTTCTGGGTTCTGAGACGGCTCGACCGGGCGGTGCCCTATCTCCTCGCAATGGCAGGCGGGCTGATGGACGAGATCGCCCGCCACCCCCGCGTCGACAGCTGGGGCGGGCGCCATCCGAAAACGGCAGCCTGGATCGCGCGCAGGCTCGACCGCAGCAAGTTCTCCGGCCTGCCGCTGAGCCTTTTGGCACTCGCCTTCCTCTACCTCGCCTCGGTGCTGGTCGGGCTGTCGCTCGACTTCCTGCAAAGCGACCCGATCGTGCAGATCGACGCGCGGCTGGCGGCACTGATGCGGCTGTTCTGGACGCCGGGCCTCATTCAGATCTTCACCTGGATCACCGCGCTCGGCGATACCCAGCTCGTGGCCGCGCTGCTCGTGCTGGCGCTTATCTGGCTCGCGTGGCTGCGTCGGTTCGATCTGGTGGCGGGGCTCGTGGTCTCGCTCGGGCTGGACCTGATCTCGGTGATCATCCTGAAGGCAAGCTTCGGGCGGCCGCGCTCGATCCTGGGCTATTTCCACGAAACCTCGGGCAGTTTCCCCTCCGGCCACGCGACGCTCTCGGTCGCCTTTTACGGGATGCTCGTCTTCCTCCTCTGGCGGCTGACGCGGCTCGGGGCGCTGAGTGCGAGCTTTCTGGCGGCCTTGGTCGCCGGTCTGATCGGGTTGAGCCGGCTCTATCTCGTCGAGCATTACCTGAGCGATGTGATGGGCGGCTGGCTTCTCGGCGCGATGTGCCTGCTGGTGGGCATCGCCGTGGCCGAGTGGTTGTATCCGCGATGGGCCGGGGCACCGCGCGCGCGGCCTAGTTGGCAAATGGGCGTGATCGGCGTCGTGACGCTGGCTCTTCTGGGCTTCACGATGGTTCGCGTGCGCGATTATTCCAAGGCGCTGAACCCGCCCCCCGTGGCGCAACCGCTGATCGTGATCTCCGAAGGGGCCGAGCCGCAGGCGCTGCGTGACGCGCCGCTGATGGCGCAGACACTCGACGCGGATCAACAGTTCCCGCTCTCTGTAGCGCTATGGGCGACGAACGCCGATCAGATCACGACGGCGCTGAGCGCGATCGGCTGGCAACGCGCCGATGCGGTGACGCTCAAGACGCTGGCGGGAGCGGCCTTCGGGGCTGTGCGCGATACGATGCGCCCCGGCGCTGCGCTTGCGCCGCTGTTCTGGAAGAACGAGCCGAGCGGGCTTGGCTTCACCCGCGTGCCGGATGGCGACGCGACCGACAAGCTGCCGCGGCTTCGGCTGTGGCAGACGCGCTATACCGATGCATCCGGTGCGCGGCTCTGGATGGGGGCGATTACTCGCGATGACGGGCTGGTGCCGAGCGACGGGTCGACGGCGGGGCGGCTGGCATCCGATCTTGCGAAGGCGTTGAGCCAGAACGGTGTGGCCGAGCCTGTGGGCCAGATCTCCGGCACGGCTGCGTCGGACATCCCGGTTCTGGCGCTGCGGTAGCGGCGCACTTCAGCCCGCGCGCAAATCTTCGAGGTAAATGCGAACCGCTTCCTGCACATGGCGGAAGCGGTCGCCGCCCAGATGCTTGCCGCCGAACCAGCGGGTGACGACGATGATATGGTCGTAGAGCTCTTCGCGCTCGAGCATCCGCAGGATCACCATTCCCGCGCCCGCCTCGCCATCGTCGTTCTTCACCGGGGCTTCCGCCGTCAGAAGCGCCCAGGTGTTATGCGTGGCCTTGGCGTATTTCTTCTTCCGGCACAGTTCCTTGACGAAGGCCTTGGCCTCCTCTTCCGAGGCGCAAGGTCCGCCCGAGACCGCGTATTTCGAGCCGCGGTCGCTGATGATGTTCTCGAGGATGCGCATGGCGCAGGTTTAGGGGCCAGGCGCCGAAGCGGCAAGGGCGGGCAGCGGACCCAATGGCCCGCCGCCCTGCCCGCTCAGCCCAGTTTGCGCAGGCGCGCGATCAGCGAAGAGGTATCCCAGCGGTTACCGCCCATCGCCTGCACGTCCTTGTAGAACTGATCGACCAGCGCCGTGACGGGCAGCGAGGCCCCGATCTCGTCGCCGGTTTTCAGGCAGATCCCCAGATCCTTGCGCATCCAGTCCACCGCGAAGCCGAAGTCGAATTCGTCCTTCGCCATGGTCTCGTAGCGGTTCGCCATCTGCCACGAGCCAGCGGCACCTTGCGAGATCACCTCGACCACGGCGGCGATGTCGAGATCGGCCTTCTCGGCGAAGTTCAGGCTCTCGGCGAGGCCCTGCACCAGACCCGCAATCGCGATCTGGTTGCACATCTTGGTCACCTGCCCCGCGCCGCTTTCGCCCAGACGGCGGCAGATCTTGGCATAGGCGTCGATCACCGGCTCGGCCTTGTCATAGGCCGCCGCGTCGCCGCCGCACATGACCGACAGCTGACCGTTCTCGGCCCCCGCCTGCCCGCCCGAGATCGGGGCGTCGATGAAGGCCACGCCATGGCCCGCCGCCTCGCCCGCCAATTCGCGGGTCACGGCAGCCGAAACCGTCGTGTGATCGACGAAGACCGCGCCGGTTTTCATGCCCTTGAACGCGCCATCCTTGCCGAGGCAGACCTCGCGCAGATCGTCGTCATTGCCGACACAGGACATCACGAAATCCGCGCCTTTCGCGGCTTCGCGCGGGGTCGCTTCGGCCGACCCGCCATGTTCGGAGACCCATTTCTTGGCCTTGGCGGCCGTGCGGTTATAGACCGTGACCTCATGGCCCGCCGATGCGAGATGCCCCGCCATCGGATAGCCCATCACCCCAAGCCCCAGAAATGCAACTTTCGCCATCGACCTCTCCCTTGCGTGAATACGAAACCGCGCCCCGTGTAGCGCGAGCGCGTTGATTGTAGCGTCGGGCTCAACTACTAACGCGCCAACCGGGCGCGTCAACTCATGCGCCGGGAGGCGGGATTTCGGGTGAGGCGCGCAGAGGGCTCGATGTATAAGGCATTTCGATGGGGCGTTCGGCTGATCATGGCCGCGATCGTGGGTGTGGTGCTCGTCGGGGGGCTGATCTATTTCTTCGCCTCGCGCTCGCTTCCTGATTACGACGCGACCTATAAAGTCACCGGGCTCACCGCCCCGGTGGAGATCGTGCGCTCCACCGAGGACGTGCCGCATATTTTCGGCAAGGACGACCCGGATGCGTTCTTCGCGCTGGGGCTCGCCCATGCGCAGGACCGGCTGTGGCAGATGACGCTGATGCGCCGCACGGTGCAGGGGCGGCTGTCGGAAGTGTTCGGTCAGGAGACGCTGAAAACCGACGAGCTGATGCGACGGATGGGCCTGTATCAGGCGGCGGTCGACTCGGTGTCCTCGCAGGACGATTACACCAAGGCCGCGCTCGAGGCCTATGCGCGGGGCGTCAACCAGTGGATCGAGATCGTCAACGAGGGCGCGATGGGGCGCGGCGCGCCGGAATTCTTCCTCTTCGACAGCAAGATCTCCTACTGGACGCCCGCGGATTCGCTCGCGATTATGAAGCTGATGGCGGTGCAGCTATCGAACCAGCTGCAAGACGAGGTGCTGCGCGCCCGTGTGTCGCTCGTCGGCAAAGACCTCGTGCGCGACGTCATGCCCGACGATCCGCAACAGGCCACCACTGCCCTGCCCGATTACGCGAGCCTGTTCCCGACCATGCAAAAGGGCATTCAGACGGCCGAGAACGGGGCGCCGGGGGCGTTCTCTCCCTTCCCCGCACGTGGCTCTGCCGGGGCATCGAACGCATGGGCCGCGGGGCCTGACCGCTCGGCTGCGGGTGGCGCGCTTCTGGCCAACGATCCGCATCTGGGTCTGACGGCGCCCTCGATCTGGTATCTCGCACGGCTGCAACTGCAATCGGGCGGCGTGATTGGCGGCACGATCCCGGGGATGCCGCTGGTGCTGTCGGGGCGCAACAAGAATCTGGGCTGGGGGCTGACCACGGCCTATGTCGACGATCAGGACCTGCATATCGAAGAAATCGATCCCGACGATCCAACGAAATACCGCACGCCCGACGGCTGGAAGCGTTTCAAGACCAAGCGTGTGATCGTCGAGGTGAAGGACGCCAAGCCGGTCACGCTGACCCTGCGCTGGACCGATAACGGCCCGGTGCTGCCCGGCAGCCATTTCGATCTGGCGACGGTCACGCCGCCGCATTCGGTGATTTCGCTCAGCTGGACCGCCTTCGATCCGCAGGACACGACGATGACCGGCGCGATGGACCTGATGCGGGCGCATTCGATACCGCAGGCAATGGATGCGGCGAAGAAGATCGTCGCACCCGCGCAGAACATCACGCTGGCCGACAAGGACGGGGTGGCGCTGGTCACGGCCGGGAAAATCCCGCTGCGCGACCGAGCGAATGACACGCAGGGCCGGATGCCGAACGCGGGCTGGAAACCCGAGAACCGCTGGAAAGGCTTCCTGCCCTTCAAGGACAATCCGCAATTCGTCGAGCCGAAAAGCGGCATCGTCGTGAACACGAACAACAAGACGGTGGACCGGCCCTTCCCCTATAACGTCTCGTTCCACTGGGGCGACACGCAGCGCATTCAGCGCCTGTCGAAACTGATGGGCGAGCGCGAGGTGCATTCGCGCGACAGCTTCATCTCGGCGCAGCTCGACACGGTGTCGCCTGCCGCGCGCGGTCTGCTGCCGCTGGTGGGCGCGAACCTGTGGTATACTGGCGATCCCGCCCCCGCCGGCACGCCCGAGCGGATGCGCCAGCGTGCGTTGGAGATGTTGGCGAGCTGGGATGGCGAAATGTCCGAGCACCTCCCCGAGCCGCTGATCTACGCCGCCTGGATGCGCGAACTGCAAAACCGGCTGATCCGCGACGAGCTGGGTCCGCTGGCGAAGAAATTCGACCATCTGGAGCCCCTGTTCATCGAGCGGGTCTTCCGCGACACCCAAGGTGCGAGCCATTGGTGCGACATCATCCAGTCGGCTCCGAAAGAGACCTGCAGCGATATCGCGCGGCAGTCGCTTGATGCCGCGCTTTTGGATCTGTCGAAGAAATACGGGCCGAATATCGAGAGCTGGCGCTGGGGCGACGCGCATATCGCCGAGCAGGACAATCAGGTGCTGGGCAAGGTGCCGGGGCTGAAATGGTTCGTGAATATCCGGCAATCGACCTCGGGCGGCGATTTCACCCTGATGCGCGGGCGCACCAAGGGCGGCGACGGCTCTGACCGCTTCGCCAATGTTCATGCTGCGGGTTATCGCGAAGTGCTCGATTTCGCGGATCCCGACAGTTCGGTCTTCATCATCTCGACCGGGCAATCGGGCCATCCGCTGAGCCGCCATTATGACGACCTGTCGGAGCTGTGGCGTTCGGGCGAATATATCCCGATGTCGCTGGATCCAGCGCTGGCACGCGCGGCGGCGGCGGGGATCACCCATCTGGTGCCGAAAGGCGCGGCGAAACCGGGCAATTGAACTGATTTGAAACGCAGGGCGGACGCAGGCCCGCCCCAGTTTGAGCCTCAGTCCTCGCGCATCGTGCGCTGCACCTGATCGGCGACCGGCTTGAGCAGATAGGAGATCGCGGTGCGCTCTCCGGTCTGGAAGAACACCTCAACCGGCATCCCCGGACGCAGGCCGCGCCCGTCGGGCAGCACCGGCGCTTCGGTCAGCGCGACGGCACAGAGGTAATAGCTTCCGCCGCTTTCGTCCTTCGTCGCCGAGGCAGCGACCACGCGCACCTCTCCCGCCACTTCCGGCGTCGTGCGTTGGTTGAAGGCGGTGAAGCGCAGGCGCACCGATTGGCCCGGCATGACCTGATCGATATCGGTGGTGCGCAGCCGCGCCTCCACGATCAGCTCGCCATCGGGCACGATCGCCATCACTCGCTCGCCGGGTGCGATCACACCGTTCACCGTATGCACGCCCAGCTCGTTCACCACGCCCGCAATCGGCGCACGGATCTCGGTGCGCGAGAGTCGGTCGCGCGCGGCCACGGCGCGTTCGTGAAGCTCGGCCAGTTGGGCGTCAATGTCGCGCAGTTCCTTTTGCGCAGCGGTGCGGGCCTGATGGTCGAGTTCGAGAATGCGCAGGTTCGACTCGCTGATCTGGCCCTTCACCCGCGCGATATTGGCCTCGATTTCACCCGAGACCCCATCGAGCCGCGCCATGTCACGCTCGACCTCGGTGATCGCGCCCTTCTCGGTCAGGCCCTTCTTCAGCAGCTTCTGCAGCCGGTCATGATCTTCGCCGCGCAGACGGCGTTCGATCTCGTTCGACTGGCGCTGCGCTTCGAGCGCACGGATTTCCTCGTCAAACTGGTCGACTTGGGACAGAAGCTGGTCGCGACGCAAATCCTGCATCGCGCGGTCATGCGCCAGAAGCTGGCGTTCGCCATCGGCAATCGCGGCGGTCTCCTCGGCGGTCTCAAATCCGTCCGGGAACACGATCTCGGCCGCGCTGTCGCGCACCGCGATCAACCGCGCGCGCCGGCCGGTGAATTCGCGGATCTGGGTCTCGACGATCCCGAGTTCCGAGCGCAGCTGCGTATCGTCCAGCAGCACCACCACATCGCCCGCCTGCACCAGATCACCGTTTTCGACGCGGATATCGCGGATCACGCCGCCATCGGGATGCTGCACGACCTTCAGTTGCGATTTCACCGCAACCTGTCCCTGCGCGATCACCGCGCCGGAGAGTTTCGCCTGCGCCGCCCAGCCCCCGAAGACGAGGATCAGCGCGCCCAGAAACGCCGTCGCGAACAGGATGCGCGCACGGATCGAGAACAGGGCCGGATCGTTGTGAGTCTTTGTCATTTTCGGTTTCCCCCCACCAAAAATTCGCGCGCAGCCCGTCAGGCGGGCACGTCGCAATCAAACAGGAAATTGGTTTCTTCGAGCGTGAGATGGCCGTCGAGTTCGATCTCGAAATCGTAATCCTCGATGCTGCCATCCTCGTGCTGCGCGCTCAGCTTCGCTTTCACGACGGTGAATTCATGCGCGTCGTCTCCGTCTTCGATCTCGTAGGCTACGAAAACGCCGCCGCGCGCCTCGGGAACCTCGCCGGTGGCGCCTGCAAAGAACAGGCGCATCTCGCCATAGCCTTCGCCCAACGGGTCGATCTGCGAGAGGTCGATCCTGTCACCGGGTTCGAAATCGGTGATGCGGTCATGGCCTTGGCCCGCGTTCTGGATCGCGGCGAGCGAGCGGAAGACGAAGACGTCCTCTCCCGCGCCACCGGCGAAGAGGTTGCAGGCATCGCTTGCGACCAGCTGATCGTCGCCCGCGCCGGAGGTGACGTTCTCGATGCTGACGAGCGTCGTCTCGCCCGCAGCGCTCGTCATCGTCCCGGCAGACAGGTCGACGGTGACGGATTCCGCGATGCGGTTGAGATCGAGCGTGTCGGAGCCTTCGCCGCCATCGTAGTTGTCGCCCGAGGCCTGCGAGATCTCTGCGACCACGATGCGATCCTCGCCCGCGCCGCCGGAGACGAGGTCTTCGCCTGCGCCCCCGTCGAGCAGATCGCAGCCCTCGTCGCCCATCAGCGTATCGTTGCCCGCGCCACCATCGAGGCTGTCCGCGCCCATGCCGCCGTCGAGATAGTCGTTGCCGTCTTCGCCATGTAGCGCATCCGCGCCCGCCTCGCCGAAGACGATATCGTCGCCCGCGCCAGCGAAGACGGTGTCATTGCCGGCACCGCCATAGATGACATCCGCGCCCACACCGCCGATCAGCACGTCGCAGCCATCGCCGCCGTCGAGCATGTCGTCGCCTTCCCGGCCATAGAGGATATCGTCGCCCGCCTCGCCCCGGATCGCGTCGCGGTCGGGCGTGCCGAGCAGCAGATCGGCCTCGGCGGTGCCGATCACGTCATGATAGTCGGGCGGCAGGATCAGCGCCGTCGCGGTCTGGCCGATTGCCAGCTCGCCATCGCTGAGGTCGTAGGTGATGACCAACTCGCCCTCGAACCCCAGATCGGGTTTGATGAGCCATTCGCCCTCGCCATGGGCGATCACCTCGCCCCCTTGGGCTTGCATCGACAGGATCGAGAGCGGGTCGCCGTCGGGATCGCTCGCCCCGCTTAGCAGCACCGCCGCGACGATAAAAAAGCTCTCGTCGCGCCGGCCGGGCGAAAGGCGCACCGGGCCATTCGTCTCGGGCGCGCGGTTGCGCGGGACCTCGGGCGCCGGACCCGGCGGACGGGGCTCATCAGGCGCGCGGTCCCCGCTCTCGCGCGCCTTGCGCGCCGCGGCACGGGTCGAGGAGAAGACCGGAACTTTCGGGAAATCGAACTCCTTCACCTCGATCGACTCGGGGAAGAACAGCGTATCGTCCTGCGCATCCACCGTCGCCTTGTGCTTGGCGTGCCAGCGTTGCGGAGAGAGCGCGAAAGGTGCCGGATTTGCGCCCGGGAACAGGATCACGTTGTCGGGCAAGGGATCGGGCTGCTCCTCCTCTTGCGCCAGTGCCGCGCTCGACCCCATTTCGGGGATGTGATGCGCGTTCGGCGTCTGCGGGCCGGCGGGGGCGTCGGGATCTGCCGGGGGTGGGCCGGGCCGTCCTGAACACCTTCCGCCTGCGCCGCATCCGTGCCGAAGAGCTTGCGCGCGAGCGCCGCCCAGGCAAGGGCTACCAGCCCCACCGCCACGCGGCCGGGCCAGACCGAGCGCCGCTCGGGCGCACGGTATTTCTGTATCGGCGCGAGGGCCGCTTCGTCATCCGGGATACCGAGCTTGAGCTTGTCCTGTTCCATGGCTCAGCCCACCGCCTGCTCGATGCTGTCCCCCAGCTCCGCCGCTGCTGCGGGGCGTTTGCCCTTGGGCAGCGGTTTGAGCCCGACGGATCGATTGACGATCTCGTCTTTCGGACCGAAGGCCACCAGCTTGCCGCCCTGAACGAAGCCCACGAGATTGACGGATTCCAGCGCCTTGGGGCGATGCGCGATCACCACGACGATGCCGCCGCGCGCCCGGACCGATGCGATGGCCGCGCTGAGCGCCGCTTCGCCATCGGCGTCGAGGTTCGAGTTCGGCTCGTCGAGCACCACGAGGAACGGCGCGCCATAGAGCGCGCGCGCAAGCCCGACGCGCTGACGCTGGCCCGCGGAAAGCGAGGTGCCGAAGGGGCCAAGCTGCGTCTGGTAGCCGTCGGGCAGATGGATGATCGTCTGATGCGCGCCCGCAGCCTTCGCCGCCGCCACGACATCCGCATCCGTCGCATCGGGGGCAAAGCGCGCGATATTCTCGGCGACCGTGCCTTCCATCAGCGAAACCTCCTGCGGCAGGTAGCCGATATGATCGCCCAGAAGGTCCACCCGCCACTGATCGAGCGCCGCCCCGTCGAAGCGGACATGGCCCCGCAGCAGCGGCCAGATGCCGACGATCCCCTTGGCGAGCGTGGTTTTACCCGAGCCCGAGGGCCCGATCAGGCCGAGCGCATCGCCCGATTTCAGATCGAAGCTGACGTCGCCCAGCAGCACTGCACCGGAGCCCGGCGCGACGACCGTCATCCCCTCGACGGTGAAGCTCTCGGTCGGCGCGGGCAAGGCGACCATTGTGTCGTCATCCTCGAGCGTCGCGAGCGTGTCGCGCAGCCGCGCATGGCTGCGACGCGCCGCCACGAAACCCTTCCAGTTGCCGATCGCCATTTCCACCGGCGCCAGCGCGCGCGACGCGGCCACCGAACAAGCGATGATCGCACCGGGCGACAGCTCGCCGACGATGGTCAGGTAAGCGCCAAGGCCCAGCAATGCCGATTGCAGCATCATCCGGGTGACCTTCGACAGGCCGCTGAGCGTGCCGGTGATGTCGCTGGTGCGCGCGTGCAGGCGCAGATGCTCGGCATTGGCGGTGTCGAACCGCTCGACCGCGCGGCGACCGAAGCCCATCGCGTGCAGCACATCGGCGTTACGCGTGTTGGTGTCGGCGATCATCGCGCGGGCGATGGAGGCCTTCTGCAGCTCCCGACCCGAGCGGCGCGACATCATTTCGGTGATGACGGTCAGCGTGATCAGAACGCAGGCCCCGCCGATGGTCATCAGCCCCAGCAGCGGGTGAAGCAGATAGACGAAGCCGAGAAACAGCGGCATCCACGGCAGGTCCAGAAGCGCGATGGCCCCGGCCCCCGAGACGAAGCTGCGGATCGTGTCGACGTCGCGGCCCCGCTCCAGAGCCTCGGAGGTCGAATAGCCGAAACGCGGCATCTCGATCGCGACGCGATGCGTGAGCGGCGCGAGGCGGTTGTCGATCCGTGCGCCGACGCGCACGAGGATCTGGTTGCGCAGCACATCGAACAGCCCCTGAAACAGGTAGAGCGCGATGGCGAGAACCGAGAGCGCCAGCAGCGTCGGCACAGAGCCGCTGGTCAGCGCCCGGTCGTAGATCTGCAGCATGTAAAACGAGCCTGTCAGCGCCAGAAGGCTGATCACGAAGGACAGGCCGAGAAGAAAGACGATCAGCCCGCGATAGCGGCCGAGACGTTCGGAGACGAGCTCTTCGCTGGCTTGGAAACGGCGACGTGCATTGCTCATGTGATCCTCCCACCAAGATCTTGAGACTTTGAAAAATCACGCCCGGCGGACCCCTCCGCCGGGCGCTACCCCCTTAGTTCACCCCGTTGAAATCAGAGGCGTCGAGCATGTGACGGCCTGCGATGTCGATCTCGAAATCGGCATCCAGATCGTCGTCGACATTGCCCGCGACAATCGTGTGCTCGCCGTCGTCGCGCATCTCGTAGGAGACCCGCAGCTCGCCCGCGGCGCTAAAATCGCCCGCCGCGAACAGGACGAAGGATTGCGAACCGGCCGCGCCCTGATCGGCGTCGATCCCGCTCAGGTCGATCTTGTCGCCCGGTGCGAAACCGTTGATCCGGTCGCCATCGGCATCGGCCGCCGAGGTGAACACGAAAGTGTCGTGACCGCCCCCGCCATCCATCACGTTGACCGCGCTGTTGGCGATGATCGTGTCGTCGCCGCTGCCGGTGATGACATTCTCGAAGCTGTAGATCTGATCCGCAGTCTCGCCGATCATCACCTGACCGTGGCCGTTCGTGCCGTGGCCCAGATAGACCTCGACCGAGGCCTGGATCGCGGCGTAGTCGAGCGTATCCGAGCCCTCCCCGCCCCAGTAGCTGTCGGCCCCGTCGTCTTCGGTCGCGATCACGGTGTCGTCGCCGTCATCGGCAAAGACCATGTCGCGGCCTTTGCCAGCCTCGATCACGTCGTCGCCCTCGCCGCCGAAGAGACGATCCGCGCCGCCGTCACCGAAGATCATGTCGTCGCCTTCGTTGCCGAGCGCATTGTCCGCGCCGCCGCCTGCGAAGATGACGTCATTGCCCTCCATGCCGATGAAGGTCTCGGCGGTGTCGTCGCCGACCAGCACCAGCCCGTCGGGCATCGCGCTGTCGGAGCCGTCATCGCTACCACTGCCGCTATCCGAGCCGTCCGGGTTCGTATTGTCCGGACGCGCGCCGTGGCGTGCATCGACAAGCACGTCCTGCGACCGCGTTCCGCCGACCAGAACGTTGTCGCCGCCGCCACCGTGGAAGACGATGCGGTGATCGGATTCGAGTTGCGAGATGTCCACGACATCGTCGCCATCATCGCCGTTCACCGTGATTGTCGAGTAGTTCAGGCTGGTGCCGGTGAAGTCGCCGACGATTTCGACATTGTCGCCGCGCCACCCGCCCGTATTGCCACCGTCGAGCCCGCCATTGCCGTTATCGGCGGTCACGTCGAGCGTGTTGATCGTGATCTCCTCGATATTGGCAAGCTCGGCGATCACCTCGCCATCGCGGGTGATGACGATTTCGGCGGCCGCGTTCTGCACCGTGATATTGGCAGCCATCGCAGCCGCGACTGTATAGATCACGAAGTTCTCACGGGTGTTGTTGCCGGTGACGACGAAGCGGTCCCCCGCGGTGCCATTTGCTCCACCATCCACGAAATCGCGCCCGTCGGGCCGTTCCGGCTGGTTGCGACGCAGATTGGTCACGTTCCAGACGATGGTGTCGTTGCCATCCCCGCCGGTAATCGTGTCATTGCCTTCGCGACCGTAGATCGTGGTGTCATTCGTCGCGCCGGTCAGGTCGATCACCTCGTCCGTCGCATCGCCGGTGACGATATCGAAGGTCTCGGTGACCTGCGTACCAGACGCGTCGGTCGCGCGGATCGTGGCGGTGAGCGCCTCGTTGTCGCCAAGCCCGCCCTGAATGCGCACCTGATCGTCATTGAAACCGCCAAGCCGCACCTCCGGCGAACCGGAAAGCAGCTCGTAGGTCGCCTGACCGCCGAAGGGCACATCCGCGCTCAGCCGGGCGATGGTGCCGCCGCCACTGCTGCCGGTCGCGTTCCACATGATGTCCGACATCGGATCGGGATTGAGCGAAATCGTCTCGCCATTCGCGAACTCGGCCCATTCGACGCCGACGAGGATATCCACCCCATCGGTCGCGACCGGGTTGCCCTGGTTGTCGGTGCCGCTGCGCAGATCGGTGATCCGAACCGCCTGCTGACCGTTCATCGCGATCAACTCAATGCGGTAATCGACGCGGTTGCCGGTATAGAGCGCGGTATCGGTGCCCTCCGTCCCGGTATCGCCGAGGATATGGCCCAGCGAGCCGTCCGAGAACTGGACGCGGGTGTCGCCCGTGCCGTACCAGTTCTCGATAAAGCCGGTGACGGTCACGCTCTGGTCGTGGCGGTTGTCGCCGATCCAGTAGAGGTTCGAGTCCACGATCACGCTGTCGCCGAAGATGAAATCGGCCTGCCCCGTGGTCTCGTCTCCGCCATCGCCCAAGCCGGTCAGACGGTCGTCTCCGCCGCCGCCCACGAGGTAGTTGTTCATCCCGTTCGAGCCGATGCCGTTCTCATCCGCGCCGGTCAGATCGTCATTGTATTGCGAACCGACAAGCCCTTCGAGGAAGGCATACTGGTCCATCAGGACCGAGCCGGTGCCTGCGTTGTTCGAAGTCTGCAGGTTCGCGACCACGTTGATATAGGCGTCCTCGTAGGAGCCGATATCCATGTCGCCCTCGGTGCCGTCTCCGTTGAACTCGATCACCGGGTTGAGCTGCGCGGGGCTGTCGCCATTGAGACGGTCGCCATCGTTCGCGGTCGGGCCAAGCCCCCCTTCGAGCAGGTCGTTGCCCGAGCCGCCGTTGATGTTGTCGTCGCCCACGCCGCCGACCATCCAGTCCGCGCCGTTGCCGCCGAACATCTCGTCGACGCTGTCGCCGCCATCCATGTAGTCGTTGCCGTCACCGCCCATCATCAGGTCGGTGTCGCCCTCGCCATAGAGACGGTCATCGCCATCGTCGCCGAAGACCTCGTCGATGCCGTCGCCGCCATGGACCTCGTCATCGCCCTCATTGCCGTGCGAGGTATCGAGCACACCGGGCCCGGCAAAGATCGTGTCGTTGCCCGCACCGCCGAGGATGAAGTCGTCATTCTCGTAATCGGTGATGTAGTCGTCGCCGTCGCCGCCATAGATGTGGTCGTTGCCCTGTGCGCCTTCGATGCGGTCGTTGCCCTCGTCGCCATAGAGCACGTCATCGCCTAGAGCCCCGACGATGAAGTCGTCGCCCGAGAGGCCGATCACCGTGATATGGCCGTCATTGGCCGGACCGCCGGGGATGCTCTCGGTGAGTTGGACGTTGTCGATCAGGATCTGGTCGTTCGACCCCGCGAGATCGAATTTCTCGATCACGATCCGCAGGTCCAGCCCCGCCGAGGACGCCGGGATCGGATCGCTCACCAAGGTCACCGTCACCTTGCCGCCATTTTCGGTCGGGGGGTCGAAGATAACGGAGCCCAGCAGGTTGCCGTTGCTATCGAACAGCTTCGCCTCGCCGCCGGTCGCATCTCGGTCGAGCCGGTCAATCACGTCGAAGGTCAGCGTGTAGGTCGCGTCCTCGACAAGCGGCGTCTCCACCGTCTTCGACAGGATCGATGCGTTGCCCATATAGGCTACCTGATCGCCGCTCAGCATCGCGCCATCCACCGGCGGGTTCGGGTCAGCCGGGAGCACCTCAGTCTCAGGGGCCCAGGTGCCGCCATTGGTCAGCTGCCAACCTTGCGGCGCGCCGTTCAGATAGGTGCCATTGGTGTTGGTCGTGCCGACACCGTTGCCCATGACCTGATCTTCGAAACTGCCATTGCCGACATCAATCTGGCGCACCTCATCGGGCAGCCGCTCCAGCGTCGCGTTGAAGTAGTCGTTGTCGTCATAGGCGTCATCGACACCCATCAGACCGTCGCGCGCATTGTCGTGGTAGTCGCCATTCGAGGTCGTCCCGTCGAGCACATAGGTGGCCGAGGGCGTGGCGAAGGCGTCCGGGATATGCTCCAGCCCGGTGGTGCGCATGATCAGATGGGCGAATTGCTCGCCGATGATCTGGTCACCCAGATGGTGGCCGACCGGCATCCGGTAGAGGTAGTAGAAGCGGTCGCCATCCTGCAGGCGCTGCGTGAAGTCCAGCATGATGAAGCTGAAGGTGGTGCCCAGCGGGCCGTCGAACATCGCCTGTTCGGCCAGACCGCCGACCCAGAGGTCGATATCCCAGAAGCCCTGATCGCCCTGCCCGCCCGAGAGCGACCAGCCCACACCCGGCGTATAGGTCGGCTCTCCCGAACCGCGCATGAACATCAGCGCTTCGTCATGCAGCGGATCGGACGCATCGGCTGCGGCATCGAGGATCGCCTGCGCCGCCGCGCGGATTTCATAAAGCTCGCCCGTGCCGGCCTGATAGGCGTCGCGCGCGGCTTGCAGCCCGAAGGTGCCATCCTCATCCCGCCCATAGGCGGCGATGAAGTTCACCAGCGATTCCGGCGTGCGCAGATGCGCCCCGAAATCTTCCCAGCTGTGATAGGGCGCGATGCCCGAGCCGTTGGTGTTGTTCGAGGTGTTCTGGGTCAGCCCGTCGAAGACTTCCATGCGCAGCTCGTTCAGCGTCGGCAGCCCGACATCGCGACCGCGCGCGATATTCAGCGCGGGCAGATCGAGCGGCACACCCACCAGCGACTGTTGCAGCGCGGCCGTGACGAATTCGTCCATCTCGTTGCCCTGCTGGGTCAGCAAACCTGCGGCGATCCCGGACGCGCCATAGACGTCGTATTGATCGGGGTTGAGGAAGACGTCGAAGAGTCCCTTCTCGACATAGGTCGGCACGTAGCCCGCCTCGCCCGGATTGACGCCCGCCTCGTCGGTCACTGCGATCTGGACGGTCTCGCGCAGCTGCGAATGGCCCAGACGGAACACGGCCTGCGCGAATTCGAGGCTGATATTGAGGTTGATATCGGCCGAGTAGGACACGAATTCCGGCAGCGCCGGGTAGAGCGTGCCCATGTATTGGTCGACCGCGATGTGGTTGTATTCGCTCTCGGTGATGATGCGCGCGGCCTGATAGACGCGCTCGCCATCCCAGGTGAGGCTGTCGACGATGGCCTGCACTGCCGCGTCGTCGGTCAGATCGGTCCCGGCCCAGCTGTCGAAGGTGATCTGGTCGATATCCACCGCCAGCCAGCCCTCATTCGCCGCATCCGTGCCGTTCAGCCCGTCGATATCGCCGCTTGTGATCGCATCGCGGACCGCCGACATCATGACGTTTTGCGCCTGAATGTTGTGCTCTTCGTGGAAGACGTGGTGCACCGAGGTCAGCGTGATGTTCTCGTTCACACGGCCATCGCCAGAGACCTTGTGACGGGCCAGAAGCGCGTCATCGTAGGTGAAGGCGCCCGCATTCGTGTCCGACGCCGGGTCGAGCTCATTGCCCTGGAAATCGGCGCCCGGCGCGGCGCCATGCGCGATATCCAGAAGGATCGCCTGATTGGTGGTGCGCACCTCGCCGATATCGGCCGCGGCGCATTTGCCCTCCATCGCATCCTGCAGGGTCCAGCGCACGAAGGGGTCGTAGCCCGCAGCTGCCACATCGGCGAAGGAGGTGTAGGTCATGCCCCCGATCTCGATCCCGGTCGTGGTGGCAATCGCTTCGAGGTCGGCGATGCTCTGATCCGAGCGGAACAGGAAATCGCTCTGCGGGGTGAAGTTCATCCGGCCGATCGCATCTGCGTTGATCCACGGGCAATCGAGCACATCCGTGTCGACCAGTTCGATCCCGATCCGAGCCGCGTTGACCTTCATGTCGGCCCAGGTCGCCAATTCGTCCTTGCCCGTGACCTCCGTGCCATCGGGTGCGACTGCCGCCCCCGTCGAGACGTCGAGTTCCACCAGATTGCCATTCGCATCCGGGCGATGGACGATCCCGTCCTCGGCCCCGGTGATCAGCTTGCCGGTGAGGACGCCATTGGCATCGTATTGGCGCAGCAGCACGTTGACCGCCTCATGCGAGCCGTAGGTCTGGCTCTGGTCGATCATCAGGCCGGTATTGTTGTTGTAGAGCGGCGTGACACCCGGCAGCAGGTTGCCCTGATCGTCGAAATCCGTATCGGGGTTCGATAGCTTCGCGCGGCTCAACATCATCATGTTCGAGACGCCGGGGATGTAGGCCGGATCGGCGGGGTCGATCCAAAGCGGATCGTTCGGGCTCAGCGGGATCATCACCACGCCGCCGGTCTTCTGGATGAAGTCCAGCCCGTGATCGAAGAACTGACCGAAGGCCACGAACCATTCGTTATAGGTCACGCCGCCGAGGATGCCGGGGTTCGGCATGAAGGCGGTGGTAATGTCGCCCACGACGGAGTTCGACACGTCCACGGCCGAGCCGCCCAGATTGTTCATCGCGGCAACGGCGGCCGGGTTGTAGTTCGGGTCGGTCATGTCGACATTCGAGCTGGTGATCAGCTGCGAGATCAGGCGCGGGGTGGAATCCACCACGACCGAGCTGTTGAGAATGTCGAGCGTCGAGCCATCGGTGCCGAACTGGTATTCCGCCTGCGCATCCGACATCGCCACCATCATCGACATCGCATCGACGGTGGGCGTGTAATCGGGATCGCCGGGCATATTCCCTGCCCCATCCGCCACGAACATCGAGGGCGACATCGACATCGGGTTGTCGACCAGCACCTGCTTGGAGGTTGCGACATAATCGGGATCGTCGGGAAGACGGCCCTCGCTGTCGGGCAGCACCAGCGTCACCCACATCTTCTGCACGGTGGCGTAAGAGGTGCCGTATTCCGGCTCGGTCGGGTGGTTGGTGGTGAACATGCGCAGGAACTCGGTATCGGCCTGCCCCCAATCGGGATGCACATTGCCGCCGGTCCAGACGATGGTGCCATCCGCACCGACGGTATAGCCGCCCGCGAGGTTGTTGTTATAGCCCGACACTTCGCGCACCCCGTTCGGGTCAAGCGCGCTCGTCAGTCGGGAATAATCGTTCAGGATATTTGCTTGTTGCAGCAGATAGTCGAGATCGGCTCCGGCCAGTTTGATCGTCATGTCAGCCCCCTAAGACCAAATCGGGCCGCATCGCGGTCCCGTGTCACACCCATCGCCGGTGCTTGGCTCATTAGGAGGCTGTACGAGACGGCACTTACCC
Source organism: Thioclava electrotropha (assembly GCF_002085925.2). Lineage (NCBI taxonomy): Bacteria > Pseudomonadati > Pseudomonadota > Alphaproteobacteria > Rhodobacterales > Paracoccaceae > Thioclava > Thioclava sediminum. The sequence continues at coordinate 2,146,075 of NZ_CP053562.1, read as the reverse complement.
CTGTGCCTCGCCTCGCGCCGTCACCCCCCACAAGCACGGCGCTTTTTCCTGCCTTCCATCAGGCCAGCAAAACGGGGGGACGAAAATTGTCTTAGGTCGAACGAGATTCTCCCCTATGGTCGGGAACGCTCCTCGCCAAAGGACGCAAGGGACTATGGGACAAAGGTCTAAGAGCGATGCGACCAAGGTCGGGGGTTTGGGGGCCCCGGACGCGGTGCAGACGGTGCGAAACCCGCTGCGCTGGTTTCTGGGGTTTTCGCTGTCGCTGCAGTTTCTCGTGGGGCTTGGGCTGGTGCTGAGCCTCCTGCTCGCCTCCCTCGCGTACTGGATCAACACCCGCGCGACGACCCGGCTGCTCGACGCCTCTGCCGATACGGCCGCGTTCTACATGCAGAACCTGTTGCAGCCGCATGTACAGGCGCTGGGCCGATCGGAGGCCCTGCTCCCCGAGGATTTCGCAGCCTTGGATGCGCTGGCGGAGGGGTTTCGCAAACAGGGCAATTTCCTCGCCATCAAGATCTGGAGCCGCGAAGGCAAGCTGGTCTTCGCGCCCGAGACCGGGCATGGCCACGTCCTGCCCGACGACGAGATTTTCGAGGCGCTCAAGGGGAAGGTCTTCGGGCGCTTTCCCGATCTGGAAGACGCCGCCCATGATGCCGAACGCGCGCTGGGCGTGCAGCTCTATGAGATCTACGCCCCGCTGCGCGATATCGAGACCGGCGCTATTCTGGCGGTGGGCGAATTCTATCAGAATGCCGATGTGGTCCGGGGCGCGCTGCTGACCTCCGCCAAGACGACGTGGCTCTTCGTGGGGCCGGTGGCGATCATCGTCTTCACCATGCTGTTCCTGATCGTGCGGCGCGGCAGCCTGACGATCGAGCGCCAGACCGTCGAGCTCCGCCGTCAGTTCGCCGAGCGCGAGCGTCTGCTGCTGGGCAATTCGCAATTGCACCGCTCGATTGCCGAGGCAGCCCAGAACGCCGCCAATATCGACGAGCGCGCGAAGCGGCGTATCGGCGCGGACCTGCATGACGGGGCATGCCAGCTTCTCTCCTATCTGGTGCTGGAGATCGACCGGCTGGAGCATATGATTCGTTCCCCCGGCGCGACTGATGAGCCGAAAGCGGCCGGGATTGTCGCGGAAATCAAGAAAGTCGCGCGCAAGACGATGGAGGAAATCCGTGCCATCTCGGGCGGATTGGTCGCGCCGCAATTCGATGCCGCGCCGACGCTTGCCGCGCTGATCGAAACGCTCGCCACGGACCATGGCCGACGCACCGGGGCGCAGGTCTCGCTCTCGCTTGTGCCGGGCGCGCCAGAGCTGACCGAGACGACGCGGCGCACCTTGGGTCGGATCGTGCAGGAGGCCTTGGCCAATGCGGCGCGCCACGCGCCCGGATCGAGACAGAAAATTGAAACCTATCAAGAAGATGGCTCATTCGTCCTGCGCATTTCCGACAGCGGCGCGGCCCCCGGCCAAACCGTCCCGCAGGAACGCGAATACCGCGAGGGTGGGCTTGGTCTGCCGGGAATGCAATTCCGGGCGCAATCGCTCGGGGGAACGCTCGAATTCCGACGTCTCAAGCCGCAAGGCGCGAAGGTCGTCTGCCGCATCCCGCTCGATCCAGACGCCCCCTAAAGGTGACGCGAACGTAATCCTATCGGTCTATAGCGATAGCCAGATCGGACTATTCTGTAAGCGTCTTTCTTTATTGTGTTTATTCAGGACACCTTCATTCTGTTGGTCAGGGGGAAGAAGGATTTCGCGGCATTCCGGACGGCCTGGCCGTCGCGCGTTGGGGAACGCGGTCGCGGGATCGTTTAAGGGGTATTTCCATGTCCGATTTCGTGCCGACGACGGCCTGCATTATCGATGACCATCCAATTTTCCGGCAGGGGCTGTGTGCCGTCCTGCAAGACGCGCTCGGGATCGACGTGATCGATCAGGGCAGTTCTGCCATCGACGCGATCGAGCTTGCCCGAACGCGCAGGCCGGACGTCATGATCCTCGATCTCAGCATGCCCGGCGGCGGGCTGAACGCGCTGCGCAAAATCATTGATCATGACCCGTCCATGCAATGCATCCTGCTGACGGCCTGCGACGAGCCCGCAACCGCGATCGAAGCGATGAGCGCGGGCGCGAAGGGTTACATTCTCAAGGGCGTGGGCGTCTCGGAGTTGCAGGCCGCAATCGACGCGATCCTGCATGGCGGCACCTTTGTCTCGCCCAGCTTCGCGGCGGCGCTGCTGCAGGCGGCGCTCTCTGGGCAGGAGAAATCCGAGAGCGAGAACCTCACCCATCGCGAAATGCAGGTGCTGCGGGAGTTGGAACGCGGCAAGACCAACCGCGAAATCGCCACGCGCCTCGCAATCAGCGAGAAGACGGTGAAGTTCTACATGACGAATATCATGCAGAAATACGGGGTGAAGAACCGCCTGGAGGCCGTGATCGCCCATCGACAGGCGCATGAGCGCGCGCTCTCGTCGCGCCCCTATTGATCCGGCGGAGCGTTGCCGCTCCGCCAGAGGTTCTTCCGATTACAGCGCGGTCCAGCCGCCATCGACCGAGATCGTCGTCCCGGTGATCTGCGCCGCCGCATCCGAGCACAGGAACACGGCGGTGCCGCCGATCTGCTCCACCGTCGCGAATTCCTTCGAGGGCTGACGCGCGAGGATGACCTTCTCGATAACCTCTTCCTCGGTCATGTCGTATTCCTTCGCCGTATCGGGGATCTGTGCCTCGACCAGCGGGGTCTTCACATAACCCGGGCAGATCGCGTTGACGGTGATGTCTTCCTTCGCTGTCTCGAGTGCTGTGACCTTGGTCAGGCCCACGACGCCGTGCTTGGCCGAGACATAGGCCGATTTATAGGGCGAGGCGGTCAGGCCATGCGCGGAGGCGATGTTGACCACCCGGCCCCAGCCCGCCTTGCGCATCATCGGCAGCGCGACGGCGGTGGTGTGGAAAGCCGAGGTCAGCATGATCGCGATGATCGCATCCCATTTCTCGACCGGGAAGTCCTCGATCGGCGAGACATGCTGGATGCCCGCGTTGTTCACGAGGATATCGCATTTGCCCGCCTGCTCGATCAGCGCGCGCGCCTCGGCGCCTTTCGACAGGTCGGCCTTGATATAGCGTGCGGTGACGCCGAATTCCTTTGCGATATCGGCGGCGAGCTGGTGGTCCTCATCGCGATCGGTGAAGGAGTTGATGACGACATCGGCACCGGCCCGCGCCAGTTCGCGCGCGACCCCGAGACCGATCCCGGAATTCGACCCGGTAATGACGGCGGTTTTTCCCTGAAGCGACATGTTCTCTCCTTCGGTGGCGATAAGTTACGGATTCGCCGGGATCATGCCGTGCCGCGCCTGCGAACGCCATGCTGCAAGCGCAATACCGCGTGATATCGCGGTGAGGACCTTGTTTTCTTGGGGAATGACGTAAAAAAAGACGCCCGCGCTAGGGCGGGCGTCAAGTCATGAGGCAGGTTTCATACAGGCAAGAAACCTATCGAGCAGTGCATCCCTTATAAGCAATCCTGCGCCGCTCTCCAAGGGAAAAGTTTGCGCAGTTTCAAACCTCTCGCTAGCTTGGCGCCAATAAATGCAGGCAAGGCAGGGATTGTTAACATGACGAGATCGGTGTTTTTCCATTTACTCGGCGGGGCGCTTTTCGGGCTCGCCCCTGTATTTACAGGGATCGCTGCTGCGGAGCCACAACCTGCGATTGCAATGTATGGAGAGCCTGCACTTCCGGCCGGCTTTACCCACCTGCCCTATGCCAATCCCGACGCGCCCAAGGGCGGCGAGATCAGATTTGGCGTGGCCGGCATGTTCGATTCGCTTAACCCGTGGATTTTGAACGGGCGCCCGGCGGAGGGAATCAGCCGCTATGTCGCCGAATCGCTGATGGGCCGCTCGATGGACGAGCCTTTCACGCTGTACGGGCTGCTCGCCGAATCGGTCGAGACCGATCCTGATCGGACTTGGGTGGAATTCACCCTGCGCCCTGAGGCCAAGTTCTCCGACGGCAATCCGGTGACGGTCGCGGATGTCATCTGGTCCTATGAAACGCTCGGGACCGAAGGTCATCCGCGCTACCAGAACGCCTGGTCGAAGGTCGAGAAGATCGAGAAGACCGGCGAGCGTAAGGTCCGCATCACCTTCAAACCCGAGGTGAAGGACCGCGAAATGGCGTTGATCATGGGGATGCGCCCGGTTCTGGAGAAAGCGCAATGGGAGGGGCACAACTTCGCCTCCACCACCAATATGGCACCTATCGGGTCCGGGCCTTATGTCGTGGGTCGTGTCGATCCTGGCAAATTCATCGAGCTCAAGCGTAACCCCGATTATTGGGGCAAGGATCTGGGCTTCAACAAGGGCCGGAACAATTTCGACACGATCCGCTACGACTATTTCGGCGATGGCGGGGTCGTGTTCGAGGCCTTCAAGGGCGGCGAGACCGACAGCTATACCGAATGGAACGCCGCCGACTGGGGCCGCAATTACAACTTCCCCGCCGTGCAATCGGGCGACGTGATCAAATCCGAGATCCCGAACGGGCGTCCTTCGGGCATCAAGGGGCTGGTGATGAATACCCGCAACCCGGTCTTCGCGGATTGGCGGGTGCGTCAGGCGATGATCGACGCGTTCAATTTCGAATTCATCAACAAGACCATCAATGGCGGCGCGGAGCCGCGGATTTCCTCCTATTTCTCGAATTCCGAGCTGGGAATGAAGCACGGCCCCGCAGCGGCCAAGGTCAAAGCCCTGCTGGAGCCTTTCGCTGATCAACTGCCGCCCGGCACGATTGACGGCTACAGCCTGCCCACCTCCGACGGCGGCGTGCGCAACCGCAAGAACATGCGCGCCGCGGCGAAGCTGCTGGAAGACGCGGGCTGGCAGGTCGATAGCGATGGTGTGCTTAAGAAGGACGGCAAGCCCTTCACCTTCGAGATCGTGCTGCAGCAAGGCGCGGCAGAAACGCAAAGCATCGTCGATATCTACATCGAGGCGCTCAAGAAGCTGGGTATCTTCCCGAAAGTGACCGTGATCGACGACGCGCAATATACGCAGCGCACCAATGCCTATGATTTCGACATGGCGTGGTACTGGCGCGCTCTGTCGCTGTCGCCCGGTAACGAGCAGAACCTCTACTGGGGCTCGAAAGGCGTGAAACAGCCCGGCTCGCGCAACTGGATGGGCATGAACTCCCCCGCCGCCGAGGCGATGGTCAAAGCCATGCTCGATGCGAAAAGCCACGAGGATTTCGTCGCCGCGACCCATGCGCTCGACCGAGTGTTGACTGCAGGTCGCTATGTCATCCCGATCTGGTATGCCCCGGTTGACCGCATCGCCCATATCAAGCAGCTTCACTACCCTGAGAAGACCCCGCTATACGGGGCATGGCCGGGTTTCCAACCCGATGTCTGGTGGTATCAAGAGGCAGGACAATGAAAAGACTCATCCTTCTGGCAGCAGTCGCTGCGGCATTGGCGGGCTGCAACACGGTGGCCGGTGTGGGCGACGACATCTCTGGCGGTGCGCGCTCGGTGCAGGGCTGGTTCAGGTAACCTCCCGGAACTGATCACGATATGGAACCGCGCGAGGTATCTTTGCCTTGTGCCTTGCAAAGCCCCCCGGGCGTCCCTTTCTCAGAAATAGGGCCGCCCGTGAGACGAGCCGCGAAGAAAAGGATCAAAAGCGATGAAATGGCACCATATCGAGGAAAACTGGGCGGCATTTTACGAGGCGATCGTGGACAAGTGGCCCGAAGCCGACGAGGCCGAACTTGACGAGATCGACGGCGATCAGAAAGCCTTCATCCGGTATATCGCCGAGCTGACGGAACAGGAACCGGCCGACGCGCGCGACGAAATCCGCGACTGGATGCGGGGCGAATTGCCGTCCGACGTGGTCATGGACCCGACCCATGACGGTCATTCGATTGCGCTGTCGGCGAAATATGTCGGCGAGGGCGAAGACGAATATGACGACGACGCCCGCTTCGGCGACGACGACGAAGAGTGAGCGTCGCGCGCGTGACCTAGGTTGCAGGGGGCTCTGCCCCCGCGGCTCCGCCGCTCCCCGGGATATTTTCGCCAAGGCGAAGCGAAAGTGATGTCGGCGCGTTCGGGCTTGCTCGGGCGCCCGCTGCGTCCTAGCTAGGTTGCATGGATTCCGTTTACCGCACAGACCCGATCCCCGACCCGCCTAGCGCCTTCAACATGGCCGCGCATGTTTTGGCGGCTGGCGCGGCGACCCCCGACAAGCTGGCGATGCAGATCGTGAAGCCCTCGGGCGCGCAGCGTTGGTCCTATGGGCGGCTGATCGCGGCGGTGCGCGGTGCGGGGACGCTTTTGCTCGACGCGGGGCTGACGCCCGGCGACCGCGTGATGCTGCGGCTGGGCAACGGGCCGGAATTTCCCATCGCTTTCCTTGGCGCCATCGCAGCCGGGCTGGTGCCGGTGCCGACCTCGGCGCAGCTGACCGGGGCCGAGATCACCAAGCTCGCGGCCGATCTCGATCCGGCGGCGGTCGTGGCGGGCGACGGGATCGCCCTGCCCGACCATCCGGCGCGCGTGATCCCTGCCGAAATTCTGCGCAAGGCCGAGGAGGCCGCGCCCTGCGACTACGCGATGGGCGATCCGAACCGCCTCGCCTACATGATCTTCACCTCCGGCACGGGCGGCTCGGCGCGCGCGGTGATGCACGCGCATCGTGCGATCTGGGCGCGGCAGATGATGTATCGCGGCTGGTATGGCATGGGGCCGGACGACCGTCTGATGCATGCGGGCGCCTTCAACTGGACCTACACGCTCGGGACCGGGCTGATGGACCCGTGGACCTTGGGCGCGACCGCGCTGATCCCGGCGGACGGGGTCGAGCCGCGCAGCCTGCCCCTGCTGCTCAAACGGTTCGACGCGACGATCTTCGCCGCCGCCCCCGGCGTCTATCGGCAAATCCTGAAGCATCACGAGACGCTGTCGCTGCCGAAGCTGCGCCACGGGTTGAGCGCGGGCGAGGCGCTGCCAGACCCCACGCGCGCGGCCTGGAACGCGGCGACGGGCACGAAGGTCTATGAGGCGCTCGGCATGTCGGAATGCTCGACCTTCATCTCGGGCAGCCCCGATCATCCTGCGCCGCCCGGTACCTGCGGCTATCCGCAGGCGGGTCGTCATGTCGCCGTGTTGGGCGAGGATGGGCTGCCGGTGCCGCGCGGCGAGCCGGGTCAGCTTGCGATCCATGAGAGCGATCCGGGGCTTTATCTGGGCTATTGGAATGCGCCCGAAGAGACGGCGGCGCGCCGGATCGGCCCGTGGTTCGTGACCGGCGACACGGTCTCGATGGGTGAAGACGGTGCGATCACCTATCTCGGGCGCGGCTATGATATGATGAATGCTGGCGGTTTCCGGGTCTCGCCGATCGAGGTCGAAGAGGTCATGCATGACTGCCCCGGCGCGGGCGATGTGGCCGCCGTCGAGATCGCGGTGAAGGCCGATGCGAGCGTCATCGCGCTGGCCTATACCGGCGAGGCGGAAGAAGACAGTTTGCGCGCTCATGCCGAGGCGCGGCTTGCGCGTTACAAGCAGCCCCGCCTCTACGCCCATATCGCCGCCCTGCCCCGCAACCGTAACGGCAAGGTGCTGCGCTCCGAAATCCGCACCATGCTGCAACAGGAGGTCCCCTCATGATCACGCTCGATATTTTCGCCGATCCCGTTTGCCCGTGGTGCTTCATCGGCAAGGCGCGCCTCGACCGGGCCTTGGCGCAACGTCCCAACCACCCGTTTCAGCGCGCCTGGCAGCCGTTCGAGTTGAACCCGACGATGCCGCCCGAGGGGATGGCACGCGCCGATTACCTGCAGGCGAAATTCGGTCAGGACGGGGCCGCGAAGATGCATGTGCAACTCCTCGAGATCGCCGAGGCCGAGGGCTACGATTTCCACCCCGAGCGCGTCACCCATCAGCCCAATACCCGCGACGCGCATCGCCTGCTCCATTGGGCGGGGCTGGAAGAGCGTCAGGAGGACGTGATGGAGGGGCTGCTGGCCGCGCATTGGCGCGACGGGCGCAATATCGGCGACGCGACCGTGCTGTGTGAGGTGGCGGAGGCCGCGAAGATGGATCCGCGACTGGTGGAGCGGCTGCTGGCGTCGGATGCCGATATCGACACGATCGTCGCCAAGGAAGCGCATGCGCGCGAGCGTGGGATCAACGCGGTGCCCTCGGTCGTTGTCGCCAATGCGCATCTGGTGAGCGGCGCACAACCGACCGAGCTGTGGCTGCAGGTGATCGACGAGTTGTCCGGCGCACCCTCCGACGCAACCCAGCATTGACCGCTTCGTCCGGCGTCGCAGCCGCCGTCACTATCGCGTGAGCGCACAGGGGGCTGCGCGCCCGGCCCTCTGGCCAAATCGGCGCAGCTCCCTATGCTCGCGCTTCGAATAAATCCGACTTTCGGAAAGTCCCCCAGAATGTCTCAGATCTCTGACGCGCCCCGGGCGCGCACGCCTCTTTCGCTGCCCGAACTTACGGTCATGCTCGCCTCGCTGATCGCGACGGTCGCCTTCTCGATCGACGGGATGCTGCCGGCCCTACCGCAAATCGCGGAGGAACTGAGCCCCGATGCGGTCAACCGCGCGCAGCTCGTGCTGACCTCCTTCGTTCTGGGTATGGGCGTCGGCACGCTGTTTGCCGGGCCGATCTCGGATGCGCTCGGGCGTCGCAAGACCATCGCGGGCGGGATCGCGATCTACATGGTCGGGGCATTCGTCGCCGCCCACGCCCAAAGCCTAGAGGCGCTGCTGGCCGCGCGGGTGCTGCAAGGGATCGGCGCTTCGGGGCCTCGGATCACCGTGATGGCGCTGGTGCGCGACCTGTTTGCCGGGCGCGAGATGGCGAAGATCACCTCCTTCATCATGATGATCTTCATCCTCGTCCCCGCCGTGGCGCCGTCGATCGGCCAACTCGTGATCGCGTTTGCGGGCTGGCGCGGCGTGTTCTGGGCTTTCATGGTCTTCGGCTGCGTCGGCGTGAGCTGGCTGATGATCCGGCAACCGGAAACGCTCGCCCCCGAGGATCGCCGCCCGTTGAACGTGTCGAAGCTGCGCGCTGCGGCGCTGGAAGTGATCACCCATTCCGATGTGCGGCTCTATATCGTGACGATGACGCTGGGTTTCGGGCAGATGTTCGCGCTGCTGTCGACCGCGCAACAGCTTTACGCGGCGCATGGCGTGACCGACACCTTCCCGATGTGGTTCGCCATTGGCGCGCTGATGGCGGGCACGGCCACGATCTTCAATGCGCGCTACGTGATGCGGCTGGGGATGCGCAAGATCGTCAAGGGGACCTATATCTCTCAGGTGGCGATCTCTGCGGTCATGCTGGTGCTGGTGCTTAGCGGGCTGACCGATGGCGCAAGCGGCTTCCCGTTCATCTTCGTCTATTCGGTCTCGGTCTTCGCGATGGCGGGCCTGACCTTCGGGAACCTGAATGCGCTGGCGCTGGAGCATATGGGCCATATCGCGGGCATGGCGGCCTCGATCGTGGCCGCGATCTCGACGGTGGGCGCGGTGGTGATCGCAGCCCCCGTGGGTCTGTCCTTCAACGGCACGGCACTGCCGATGGTGGTCGCGACGCTGATCTGTTCGAGCCTCGCCTGGTGGCTGATCCGCAAGACGCAGGAGACCGACTGACGGGGCTTTACGCACGGGGGCAAAGGGCGCATACCCGCGCATCTTTCCCCGGTCCCGAGTCGTTCCTGATGTCCTCGCCCTATGCCCGACCAGGGTTCTACGATGAGGCGCTCGCCAAGGGCCGCCACCGCGACATCGTGGGCGGTCGCTGGGACGAGACGGGCCGCGCGCAGATGGCCGCGCTGCTGCATCACGGATTGCGGCCCGATCACGTGCTTCTCGATATCGGCGCGGGCGCTTTGCGGCTTGGCTGCAAGGCGGTGCCCTATCTGGAGCCGGGCCATTACTGGGGTACCGATGCGTCGCGCGCGCTGATGCTCGCGGGCTATGCGGCGGAGCTTGACGCTCGCGAGCGGCTCGATCCTGTGCAGTTGGTGGAGGATGCGGATTTCACCTTCGCCGGTGTCACCGACACGATCACCCATGCCATCGCCTTCGGCGTCTTCCCGCATCTTGAGAGCGACGCAATTACTCGCTGTCTCAATGGGTTGCAGCGCTTTCCTCAGCTGGAATGCGTGCTGCTGACGGTGTTCCTCGCCCCCGACGAGGCGACCAGCCACCGCCAGAAAGACGGCGTCGTCACCCATGCCGTCCGCGCGCCCTATCACCTCTCGGAAGCGGCGCTCTACGCAATGGCGGACGCCTCAGGCTGGCGCCTCACCCGCGACGACCGGATGCTGCCGCGCGGACAGGTGATGTTCCGCGCAGAGCCCCTCAGGCCTTCGCCTTCTTCGCCTCGATAACCTTCTCGGCCAGATCGCGGGCAATCGCGAAGGCGCCCTTGATCTTGTCTTTGTCGTTCTTCCAGTCGCGGCGAATGACCAGCTTGTTGTCCTTCACCTTCGCCAGATCGCGCTGCGCGGTCAGGAATTCCACGAGACCCTGCGGGTTCGGGAATTTGTCGTTGTGGAACTGGACGGTCGCGCCTTTCGGACCGGCATCGAGCTTGGCGATCATCGCGCGTTTGCACATCGCCTTGATCCGGACGACCAGCAGCAGCGTGTTGACCTCTTTCGGCAGCTCCCCGAAGCGGTCGATCAGCTCGGCGGCGAAGCCTTCCAGCTCGACCTTGGTCGTCAGGCTCGACAGGCGGCGGTAGAGGCCGAGGCGCACGTCGAGATCGGGAATGTAGGCCTCCGGGATCATCACCGGCACGCCGAGATTGATCTGCGGCGACCAGTCGCCATCCGCCGTCTCGGTCAGCTCGCCCGATTTCAGCTTCGAGATCGTCTCTTCCAGCATCGATTGATACAGCTCGTAACCCACCTCGCGGATATGGCCCGACTGTTCCTCGCCCAGAAGGTTGCCCGCGCCGCGCAGGTCGAGATCCTGGCTTGCAAGGTTGAACCCGGCCCCGAGGCTGTCGAGCGACCCCAGCAGCCGCAGCCGTTTCTGCGCCTGCGGCGTCAGCGGCATCCGCGGCTTCGTCGTCAGGTAGCAATAAGCCCGAGTCTTCGCGCGACCCACCCGGCCCCGGATCTGGTAAAGCTGGCTCAGGCCGAACATATCAGCGCGGTGGATCACCATCGTGTTCGCGGTCGGAATATCGAGGCCGCTTTCGACGATCGTCGTCGCCAGCAACACGTCGTATTTGCCATCGTAAAACGCGTTCATCCGGTCGTCCAACTCGCCCGCCGCCATCTGCCCATGCGCCACGAGATACTTCACCTCCGGCACGTGGGTTTGCAGAAATTCCTCGATTTCGGGAAGATCGGAAATCCGCGGCACGACATAGAAGCTCTGCCCGCCCCGGTAATGCTCGCGCAGCAGCGCCTCGCGCACGGTGACCGTGTCGAATTCGGAGACATAGGTGCGGATCGCTAGCCGGTCGACGGGCGGCGTGCCGATGATCGACAGATCGCGCACCCCGGTCAGCGAGAGTTGCAACGTGCGCGGGATCGGCGTCGCGGTCAGCGTGAGCACGTGAATCTCCGAGCGCATCTCTTTCAGGCGCTCTTTGTGCTGCACGCCGAAATGCTGCTCTTCATCGATCACCAGGAGGCCGAGATTGGCGAATTTCACCGATTTCGCCAGAACCGCATGGGTGCCGATCACGATATCGACCGTGCCGTCGCGCAGGCCTTCTCGGGTCTTCGTGGCCTCCTTGGCGGAGACGAAACGGCTGAGCGGTTTCACGTTCAGCGCGGTGCCCCGGAAACGTTCGGCAAAGGTCTTGTAATGCTGGCGGGCAAGCAGCGTCGTCGGCGCGATCACAGCGACCTGCATGCCCGATTGCGCGGCGACGAAAGCCGCCCGCATCGCGACTTCGGTCTTGCCGAAACCCACATCGCCCACGACGAGACGATCCATCGGCGTACCCGATTTCAGATCGTCCACCACATCCTCGATCGCGCTCATCTGATCGTCGGTCTCGGTATAAGGGAAACGCGCAGCGAAGCTTTCCCACTCGTGATGCGGCGCTTCCAGAATTGGCGCGTTGCGCAGGTGACGCTCGGCCGCGATCCGCATCAGCTTGTCGGCGATCTGGCGGATGCGCTCTTTCAGCTTGGCCTTCTTGGCCTGCCACGCGCCCCCGCCGAGCTTGTCGAGCAAGCCTTCCTCATGGCCATAACGGCTGAGCAGTTCGATATTCTCGACCGGCAGATAGAGGCGATCTCCGCCCGCATATTCCAGCAGCACGCATTCATGCGGCGCGCCAAGAGCCGTGACCGTCTCCAGACCCTTGTAGCGGCCGACCCCGTGATCGACATGGACGACCAGATCGCCGGGCGACAGCGTCGTGTGTTCGGTCAGGAAATTCTCGGCCTTGCGCTTGCGTCGCGGCTTCGAGACGAGCCGTTCGCCCAGCACGTCCTGCTCGGAAATCACGGTCATCTCGCCGCCGTCGCGCGGGGCTTCGAACCCCTCGTCGAGCGGCCAGACGGTGAGGTTCACTCCCGGCCCGATCTCGCGCGCAGAGCCGATCAGCTTGGCGCCGATCAGCCCTTCGTCTTCCATCAACCCGCGCAGACGCTCACGTGCCCCCTCGGACCAAGAAGCGATCACTACGGGCCCATCGGCCAGACGCGCTTGAACATGATCCTTCAAGGCGCTGAACAGGCTGACGTTTTCGACCTTGCGCTCGGGCGCGAAATTGCGCCCCACGCGCCCGCCCGCATTCAGGATGCCGGGTCCGGGCGGTGCCGGGATCACCTGCAGGCGCAGCACGCGAAGCGGTTTCAACACCGCCTCCCAACCCTCTGGGTTCAAATACAAAAGCTGCGGCGGAGCGGGTTTGTAGACCGAATCCAGCCGGTCGCGCCGGGTCATCGCCTCGCGCCGCGTGTCATACTGATCCGCAATCCCGTCCCACCGGCTTTCCTGCTGCGCGGCGATCTGATCGTCGAGCATCACCGACGCGTCGGGCAGATAGTCGAATACCGTCTCGAGCTTTTCATGAAAGAAGCCCAGCCAATGCTCCATCCCCGCCTGTTTGCGCCCTGCCGAGACGGCCTCGTACAGCGGGTCTTCCGCGCCGCCCGAGCCGAATTCGATCCGGTAATTCTGCCGGAAGCGCGTGATCGCGGCCTCGTCGAGGATGACCTCTGAGACCGGCGCAAGCTCCACGCCTTTCAGCTTCTCGGTCGTGCGCTGGGTCACCGGGTCGAAGCCGCGCGCGTCGTCGAGCACATCGCCGAACAGGTCGAGCCGCACCGGGCCGCCCTCGCCGGGCGGGAAGATGTCTATGATGCCGCCGCGGATCGCGTAATCGCCGGGCTCGGAGACGGTCGAGGCCTGTGAGAAGCCCATTCGCACGAGGAATTCGCGCAACGCCTGCTCGTTGATCCGCTTGCCAACCTGCGCGGTGAAGCTCGCACCGGCCAGCACCTCGCGCGCGGGCACGCGCTGCATGGCAGCTGAGAGCGTCGTCAGCAGAACGAACGGCCCGGGCATGCCCGAGGCCAGCGCGGCCAACGTCGCCATGCGCGTGGCCGAGATATCGGCATTGGGCGAGACCCGGTCATAGGGCAGACAATCCCAAGCCGGGAAGTCCAGCACCGTCGCCTCGGGCGCGAAGAACGCAAGTGCCCCGCGCATGGCCGCCAGACGGCGATCGTCGCGCGCGACATGGATGACCGATTTGCCCTTCGCGAGCTCTTTGGCCAGCAAGGCGGCGTCGAACCCTTCCGGGGCGCCCGAGAGAAGAAAATGCTCCATAGCCAAGCGAGGTATCGGCCCTGCCGCCGGTGTCAAGTTGCTTCGCGCGTCAAACCAGCATCGAAGCGAGAAGGTTCTGATACATTCCCCAAAGCGCGCTCACGATGATCGCCACGACGCCGATCGCCTGCACGTTCACCCGGTGACGCGAGAGCGCCTTGATCGCAAGCGTCGGATCATGCGCCAGCGCTGGGTCCGCGTCGAGTTTATGCGCCAGACGCAGGCTCAACCCGAACACCCCAATCATCGGAACCAGCAGCAGCGCGAATGCCTGCGCCGTCTCCGAGCCATAGATGAAACCGGTGATCAGCAGGAAGCTCAGCATGAACGGAATGGAGATCGACATCGAAAACCCCGCATCGCGCCGGATCCGGTTCAGCCTGCGCGCGTTCAGTGCCGTCATCGCGGCGAGATCCTCGGCCGCCTCGCCGCCCTTGCGGCGCGCGCGGATCACCATGTCCCACGGCACGCCCAGCACCCAATGCGAGGCGGAGGACCAGACTGCGGCGAGCGCGATCCAGTACCACAAGTTGGAAAAGCTGCGCAGGTCGATCAGCCGCGCGATCGTGTCGAAAACTTCCAAGCCCCTCGCCCTCGTTCTTCCGGGTCGTCGTGTCGCGGCCCCTCAAGTCGATGCATAGACCAGCCTCGGCCCGAGCGGAACCCCGCGCGGATCGGCCGCGCTTGCCTGTGGCACCGATCCATGGCACCCATTTGGCCGAGCCAGAGGAGCCTGCCGATGAACCCGATCCTTCCGCCCTTCCCCCACACCCGCCTGCGCCGGATGCGCCGTACTGCCGCGCTGCGTGATCTCGCGCAGGAACACCGGTTGAGTGTGAAGGACATGATCTGGCCGATCTTCATCACCGACGTGCCGGGCGCGGATGTCGAGGTGCCGTCGATGCCGGGCGTTGTCCGCCGCACGCTGGAGGGTGCGGTGCGCGCCGCTGAAGAGGCCGCAAAGCTTGGTATCCCGGCGATCTGCCTTTTTCCCTATACCGATCCGGCGGTGAAGACCGAGGCCTGCGAAGAGGCCTGGAACCCCGAGAACATCACCAACCGAGTGATCCGCGCGATCAAGGCGGAGGTGCCCGAGATCGCGATTATGACCGATATCGCGCTCGATCCCTACAATGCGAACGGCCATGACGGGCTGGTGCGCGACGGGATCATCCTCAACGACGAAACCGTTGAATGCCTTGTGAAAATGGGGATTGCGCAGGCCGAGGCCGGGGCGGATATCCTCGGGCCCTCGGACATGATGGACGGGCGGATCACGGCGCTCCGCTCAGCGCTCGAGGCCGCAGGCCATGCTGATGTGACGATCCTCAGCTACGCCGCGAAATATGCTTCCGGCTTCTACGGGCCGTTCCGCGATGCAGTGGGCGCCACCGGTGCGCTCAAGGGCGACAAGAAGACCTATCAGATGAACCCCGGCAATTCCGACGAGGCGATCCGGCTGGTTGCGCGCGATCTCTCCGAGGGCGCGGATATGGTGATGGTGAAGCCGGGGATGCCCTACCTCGACATCTGCCACCGCGTGAAAGAGCAGTTCGGCGTGCCGACCTACGCCTATCAGGTGTCGGGTGAATACGCGATGATCATGGCGGCGGTGAAGAACGGCTGGCTGGACCACGAAAAAGTCATGCTCGAAAGCCTGATGAGCTTCCGCCGCGCGGGCTGCGATGGTGTGCTTACCTATTTCGCGCGGGAGGCCGCGAAACTGCTCGGTAACGGCTAAGCAGGGTCTTGCCACTTCAGCGTGAATGGGCTCAAGAATAAGTGACAAAGCGGGTTCCCTCGTCTATTAATTGTGCCAAGCGGTCGTAATAAGACCATTCAGCCCGGCGCGAGATCGGGCATATCGAGCGGAGCGACAGACATGACGAAACTTTCCAGACGGACCCTTCTGGCGATGGGCGGTGCGGGGCTTGGCCTTGCGGCCTGCGGCAACGGCGTGGGCAGTGCGGGCAGCGCCAAGCTGGACGCGCGGGTCGATGCGACCCGGAACTACCTTCTGACGAAATACCCCGGCACCCGCGATCTCGAGAACAAGTCGGTCGGCGTGCTCTGGATGCCTCTGATGACCGAAGCGGGTTTCGGCATCGGTGGCGCATTCGGGCGCGGCGCGCTGCGGATCAACAACGTGACCGTGGATTACTACTCGGCAGCGGCGGCGAGCTTCGGTCTGCAGATCGGCGCGCAGCAATATGCCCATGCCCTGTTCTTCATGACGCCCGAGGCGCTTGCCGGCTTCCGCCGCGGCGATGGCTGGCAGCTTGGCGCGGATGCACGCTATGCGGTGCCGGATCAGGGCGGCGCGATTTCGGCCTCCACCCTGACCTCGACCGCGCCGATCATCGCGCTTGTCTTCGGCCAGGCCGGTCTGATGGCGGGCGCGACGCTCGCGGGCACGAAATACACCCGTATTATTCCGTAAGATCAGCCGCTTCGGCGGCTCTCTTCACCCAAGACATGAAGAAAGCCCCGCAGATCGCTGATCTTGCGGGGCTTTTTTTCCGGCATCCTTAAGGATCAACCGCCAAGGATGATCCGCACATAATTCCGGGTCTCGCGATAGGGCGGAATGCCGTTATGTTTCGCGACGGCCTCCGGTCCCGCATTGTAAGCCGCAAGCGCCAGCCGCCAGCTTCCGAACCGGTTATACATCATCTTCAGGTAGCGCGCGCCGCCTTCGAGATTCTGCGCCGGATCGCGGGGGTTCACGCCGAGTTTTCGCGCGGTAGCGGGCATTAGCTGCGCCAGCCCCATCGCGCCCTTGTGCGAGCGCGCCTGCGGGTTCCAACCGCTCTCCTGCTGCACGAGGCGCAGGAACAGATCGGTCGGGATGCCATGGCGCGAGGCCACCGATTTCGCGGTGCTCATATATTGGCCGCGATACTTGCCGTTGTAGCGCGGCACGTTCTCGACACTGGCGGTCTGGGTCAGCTTACCCTTGGGCGTCAGCCGCGAGGAATGCTCGTATTGCTGCGCGGCACGGGTATCGAGAATGTTGGTCTGGTTTCGGAACAGCATCGCGCGGGATTTCGAAGAACTCCCCTGAAGCCGCAGCCCCTCTGCCTGGGCGCTCATTGGGCCCGCCATCACCGCTGCCGCGGCAATCGCCGCCAGCCCGAGAATTCCGATCGTTCTACGCATCGGCCCCCACCACTCACTGTCCACGTATTCTGGGGCAAACTATAGAGAAATCAGCGAAAAGTTAAAGCAAAACGCCAATCGCCTCGGCAACCTCCCGCCGATAAGCTGCCGTTGCGTCAGATTGCGTGCGCCTGTTGCTTTTTCGCATCGGCCTTGATGGGGCCGTGAAACAGCTCCTCCACGAAGATCGAAACGAGCTGAGAGCGGCCCGACACGCCCGCCTTGCGATAGACGGAATTGAGGTGGGATTTCACCGTGGCCTCGCTGGAGCCGCGGAAAGAGGCGGTCTCCGAGACCGAGAAGCCCTTGATGGTGAAGGCTGCGACATCGGCCTCTGCGGGGGTCAGCCCCCATTGGTCGAACTGCGCGCTCATCATCTCGGCCATTGCGCCTTGTGCAGCCCCGATCGTGCGGTCGGCATGTGCCTGACGTCGCAACAGCGCCCAAAGCACGGCCGCCTCGACGACGATCCCCGCGATCAGGCCGAGATTGGCGAAAAGCTCCATGTTGAGATGCAGAGAGAGACGCCCTGCCTCGCGGAAGTCGTCGAACACGTCGGCCACGAAGAGCGATGTGCAGGCGGCTTGGAAAATGATGAGGGCGACCAATGCGCCCTCTTTCGTCCAGATTGAGACTCGCTCTCGCGAAACCGCCATCGGCGCTTACCCTCTGTTGCCGCGGAACACCTTCTTACCGGTGATCATCGCGCGCGCAAGGTTCACGCGCAACCGGCGGCTTTCGAAGACGACGGCAGCGATATGGGCGGCGATCGAGACTTCGGCCCAGTTGACGGCGAGTTCATGCACTTCCTGAGGCCATTTCACGCCCCAATAGGCGTCAGTGGTCATCAACCAGCCCGATCCCGCAATGACGAGAAGCGTGATCAAAAGGTTGTAAATCATCAGCGCCCCGAGCGGCGAATGGCCCAGATGCGCGTGCCGCCTTCCCGTCGCCATATCGCGCAGCTGCGTCAGCGCGCCGGTGGGCGATGGCGGGAAGTCCTTGAACTTCGCGTGACGGGTGCCGAACAGACCCCAGAGGATCCGCGCGGTCACGAGCCCCGCGACCGTGTAGCCGATCCAGTGGTGCAGATCGTGCTTCGGCGAGGTGAAGAACGCATTGGCGGTGAAGAGGCCCGCAATGGACCAGTGGAACACCCGGACGAAGGGGTCCCATACGCTATGCGCACCGACGGGCGGCGGTTCTGCGTGAGACGTCTCCTGCGACGGAAGATCGGTAAAGCTCGCGTCTTCGATGGCCATGATCGGGCCCTCCTGCTGCTTCTGGAAAGACTGGCGTGAGGAAGACGGGCCGGATCATACCGGCCCGTCGAAAAGGCGCTGACGATTAGTTGTCGCCCGAGCGCTTCACCTGCTTGAGGTTGGAATCGAAGTAGAGTTGGGCGCGCTTGCCGTCCTTCATCGCGTAGACTTCGATATAGCCGTCTTCCATTTCCATCCGGCGCACGTCGTAGCCCTGATTTTTCAGCTCGGCGGAAAGCTTCTGCTCTTTCGCCGGGGCCACGGCGCCTTCGCCACCTTCTGCGAGAGCGGGGAGAGTGGAGGCAGCGGCAATCGTGGCGCTCGCGGCAATCAGCATCAGGTATTTCATGGGGTATCTCCTCATGGGATGTAGGGTTGCTCGACCGGATCGGGTGGGGTTCGTCCCCGTGTGCCGTCCGGCTCGTCCAGACCTGTGGCAAACCCACGGCGCCATCTATCGGCACAAGGTTGGAAATCCGGGGCCGAAATCGCTCTCAAACCAAAGATGCACGCGGGATTTCGCCGCTTTCCGTCACGGTTGAGCGAAGCTTCGCCCCTAGGCTCTCGCGGGGCTCTGCTCTATACCCTTTGGGACCAATTCTAGAATCGCGAGGCGGAGGCAATATGGCAGGCAGCGTCAACAAGGTCATTCTGATCGGCAATCTGGGCCGAGACCCGGAGGTGCGGACCTTCTCGAACGGCGGCAAGGTGTGCAACCTGCGCATCGCCACCTCCGAGACGTGGCGCGACCGCAATACCGGCGAGCGCAAGGAGCGCACCGAATGGCATTCGGTCGCGATCTTCTCGGAGCCGCTGGCGAAAGTCGCGGAGCAATATCTGCGCAAAGGTTCGAAAGTCTATATCGAGGGCCAGCTCGAAACCCGCAAATGGCAGGACCAGAACGGTCAGGACCGCTACTCGACCGAGGTCGTGCTGCGCCCCTATCGCTCGGAACTGACCATGCTCGACGGGCCTGGCGGCTCGGGCGGCGGTCAAGGCGGCGGCGGCGGTGGCTACGGCGGCCCGTCCTCGGGTGGCGGCGGCTACGATGATGGCGGCGGTTATGGCGGCCCGTCATCGGGCGGCTCCGGTGGCGGTGGCGGCGGTGGCCGCTCGGATTTCGACGACGAGATCCCGTTCTGAGTTAGAGACAAGAAAGGCCCCCGGTTTGGGGGCCTTTGCTTTTGTAGCTATCGGGATCGGGGCCAGTGGCGCGCTCGCGCCCTGCCCTTTATTTCGCGGCCGTCTCGCCGTTCAGAAGCGGTCGCAGATCCGAAGCGATCACGCGCTCGGTCAGCGGACCGGCGAAGCGATAGAGCACCTTGCCCGTGCCATCGATCACGAAGGTCTCGGGCACGCCGTAGACGCCCCAGTTCAGCGCCATCTTGCCGTTCGGATCGGCACCGAGTTCGGCAAACGGGTTGCCCATCTCGCTCAGGAAGCCCTGCGCCTTGGCGGGCTTGTCCTTGTAGTTGACCCCGTAGATTGGGATCCCCTCTTCGGCGAGCGCTTCGAGATTGGGATGCTCCACCCGGCACGGCGCGCACCACGAGGCCCAGAAGTTCACAAGCTTGACCTTGCCGTCCTTGAGATCGGCATCGGTGAAGGGTTTGAAATCGCCCAGCGGTTCAAGCTGCACCGGCGGCGCGGGCTTGCCCGCAAAGGCGGTCGGCAGCTGCGTCGGGTCCTCGCGCGTCATCCCCCAGATGAACACGCCCGCAAGCCCCGCGAAGATCAGCGGCGGTAGCAGCATCAGCGGCTTAACCATGGGCGCCCCCTTTCCGGCGGGCCTCGGCCTCGGCCAATTGACGTTTCACCTTCGCGCCGCGCATCAGCGAGACGACGACGATCAGCACCAGAAGCACGACCGTCGAGGCCCAGGCGATGTTGACGGTCTCGGTGTAGGATTTGGTGGACGGGTCCACGAGGACGACGCCGCCCTCAGTGACGGTGCCGCTTTGCTCGGTCGTATCACTCATGCCATGCGCTCACGTTGCTGGATGGCGCCCAGTCGGCGCGCGCGGACCTCGGTGCGGGTGCGGATCAGCACCAGCGCGAGGAAGAAGAAGATGAACCCGGCCAAGCACAGAAGCAGCGGGAACCAGTAGACATCGGCGATGTGCTGCTCGGAATCCATCGAGAGCGTCGCGCCCTGATGCAGCCCCTGGTTCCAGAAATTCGCCGCATAGCGCGAGAGCACGGCGAACACCCCGCCGACGAGGCTCAGCACGCCGGTCAGATCGGCGGCCGTATCGGGGTTCTCGACCGCGGCCCAGAGCGCGATATAGCCGAGGTAGAACAGGAAGAGGATCAGGAACGAGGTCAGCCGCGGATCCCATTCCCACCAAGTGCCCCACATCGGCTGGCCCCAGACCGCGCCGGTGATCAGCGCGATCAACGTCATCACCGCGCCGATGGGCGCTGCGGCCTTGGCGGCCAGCGCCGAGACATGGTGGCGGCGGATCAGCCAGATCAGCGAGGTCACGACCATCATCACCCAGATGTTGATCGCCATCATCGCGGCGGGGACATGGACATAAATCACCTTCACCGAGCCGCCGAAATTCTCGGCGGCCGGGACGAAGAAATAGCCCCAGACCAGCCCGACGATCAGCGTGATCGCGGCAATTCCCACCGTCCAGGGCAGGATCTTGTCCGTGGTCTTCATGAATTTGACGGGGTTGGCGTATTCCCAGATCGACATCTTGTTGTTCTGCTCACCTTCTGGCCAGGTTGGCTCTGTGTATCACGGCTCTTCCTATCACGGCGCGCGCATGGGTTGCGCTAGCGCAGATTGACGCGGATCGCGGCGGCCGAGGCGAAGGGCACCAGCGCGACCGTCGCCGCCGTGATCCCGGCCAGCATCAGAAGCGGTGTCTCAGTGTTCATCCCCTCGGCGCCACGGCGCACGAGCTCCGCACCGAAGATGAGGGTCGGCACATAGAATGGCAAGACCAGCAGCGACAACAAAAGACCGCCGCGCTTCAGCCCGACCGTCAGCGCGGCCCCAAACGTTCCCAGAACCGAGAGTGCGGGCGTGCCCAGAAGAAGCGAGATCACCATCCAGACATGCGCGCCTTGCGGCAGATGCAGCAAGATCCCGAACACGGGCGCTGCGACCACGAGCGGCAGTCCCGTGGTGATCCAATGCGCGAGCGCCTTGATCGAGACGACCCCTTCAAGCGGCACCGGCGCGGTGACCAGCAGATCGAGCGAGCCATCCTCGTAATCGAGTGCGAAAATCCGGTCGAGCGAGAGCAGACAGGCCAGAAGCGCGCCCACCCACAGGATGCCCGGCGCGATCCGCGCGAGGATTTTCCCCTCGGGACCGACGCCGAACGGAACCAGCGTCACCACGATCAGGAAGAAGGCCAGCCCGAGGCCGAAGCCGCCGCCGGCGCGCACGGCGAGGCGCAGGTCTCGCATGAGAAGTGCGATCATGCCCGACCTCCTTCGGCAGCCAAGGGGGCGCTGCCCCCTTCGCGGCTGCGCCGCTCATCCCCCGGGATATTTCCGCCAATCCGAAACAGCGTGCAGCTGCTTTCGGCTTGGTCCAAATATCCCCGCCGGAGGCTCCCGACCGCACCGCTAGCGCGCCGCGCGATCATAGGAAGGCCTCGTCGAAAGCGCCCTGCATCCCGCCCTCTTCCGGCGTCTTGGCCTTGAAGGGCGTCAGGTCGAGCACGGAGGCCTCGTTCAGCCCGAGATCGATATGGGTCGCGATCAGCGCGGCTCCGCCCCCCGCCAGATGGCCGCGCACGGCCTCGGCGAAAAGCGCGACGGAGGCGGTATCGAGCGACACGGTCGGCTCGTCCAGCACCCAGATCGGGCGGCCGGTCACGAGAAGTCGCGCAAGACCGAGGCGGCGTTTCTGCCCGGCGGACAGGCTATGGGCGGGCCGCGTCTCGAGGCTTTGCAGGTTCATCCGCTCAAGCGCCGGTTCGATGTCGTTCGTCGCATAGACCGAGGCCCAGAAGCCGAGGTTCTCGCGCACCGTCAGCGTCGATTTCAGCCCGTCGGAATGGGCGGCATAGGCCATGCTCTCGGGCGGCATCGAGACCGTCCCGGCCAGCGACGGTTGCAGCCCGGCCAAGGTGCGCAGAAGCGTCGTCTTGCCGACCCCGTTCGGCCCACGCAGCACAAGCGCATGGCCTGCATCGAGCGAAAAACTCAGGTTTTCCAGAACCGGGAGACCACCGCGCGACACCGCGAGCCCTTCGACCGACAGCATGCTCATTCAGGCGTCTCGGGCGCGGCAGGGTTTTCCGGCATCGCGATCAGAGCGCAGCCGACCCGGCGGCCTTCGGACAACAGCACGTTATAGGTGCGGGCCGCCGAGGGCGTGGCCATGCCCTCGCACATCAGGCCCTCGGCCTCCAGCTCTGCCACGAGATCCTTCGGCAGATGTGCGATCTCGTCGCCCGTGCCGATGAACAACACGTCGAGCTTGTCTGCCAGCGCGCGCAGCGCAGCGCGGTCGTCCAGACCGCCCCAGCTGCCCATCTCCTCGCCCGCGACCCAGATCGAGCCTCGCGTGACCTCTCCGGCCACGCGGAAAAACCCCGGCCCGTAGCCGTCGATCGGCAGCGAGGCCCCGAAATTGGCTTCAGTCAGTAGCGACATCCGTTTTGTCGAAGAACTTCTCCGAGGGGTCCTTCTTCTCCTTGTTGCGGTCGAGCCCGATGAACAGGACGATGTTCTTTGCGACATAGACCGAGGAATAGGTACCCACGATCACGCCCCAGGTCATCGCGAAGACGAAGTTGCGGATCACGTCGCCGCCCAGAACGAGCAGCGAAATCAGCGCCAGCAGCGTGGTGCCTGAGGTCATCACGGTACGCGACAGCGTCTCGTTGACCGAGAGGTTCATGACATCACGCAGCGGCATCTTCTTGTATTTCACGAGGTTCTCGCGAAGACGGTCGAAGACGACGACGGTATCGTTGATCGAATAGCCGAGGATCGTCAGCAGTGCCGCGATGATCGACAGGTCGAACTTGATCTGGAACAGCGCGAAGATCCCGACCGTGACGGTCACGTCATGGATCAGCGCGGCAACCGCGCCCACCGAGAACTGCCACTCGAACCGTAGCCAAATATAGACGAGGATCGCGGCCACGGCGGCCAGAACGGACCAGATCGCGGTCCAGATCAGCTCGCCCGAGACCTTCGGCCCGATCGACTCGGTCGCGACGATCTTGATGTCCTTGTTCACCGATTTGAGCGATTCCAGCACTTTGGCCTGGGTATCGGGGCTGATCGCCTCCTGACCGTCCTGCGCCTGAATTCGGATCGTGACGACCTTCTGATCGGCGCGGAAGTTCGGGTCATAGACCTGCGTGATCAGCACGTCGCCCAGATCGAGCGGCGCGATCGCCGAGCGGTAGGCGCCGATGTCGACCGGCTCGGTCTGATCGGCCTCGGTCCGGATCGTGGTGCCGCCCCGGAAGTCGATGCCGAGGTTCAGCCCCATCACGAGCACCAGCACGATCGAGGCCAGCACCATGAAGACGGAGAAGCCGAAGGTCGCGACCTGATGTTTGAAGAAGTCGAAGTTGGTCTTCTCGGGGACCAGTTTCAGACGGAATGCCATGTCTCGATCTCCCTTACAGTACCAGTTCGCGGGGACGACGGCGCGCGAACCAGATGCTCACGAACAGCCGCGTCACCCAGATCGCGGTGAAGACCGAGGTGATGATCCCGATCAGGAAGGTGACGGCGAAACCGCGCACCGGGCCTGCGCCCAGCACGAAGAGGATCACCGCCGTGAGGAAGGTGGTCACGTTGGCGTCGACGATGGCGGACATCGCGCGCTCATAGCCAAGCTCGATCGCGCGGGCGGCTTTCGCCTTCTGCTGATTGCGCAGCTCCTCGCGGATACGCTCGAACACGAGCACGTTGGCGTCGACCGCCGTACCCATCGTCAGCACTATCCCTGCGATACCGGGCAGCGTCAGCGTGCCGCCAATCACCGAGAGGATCGCGAAGATCAGCGCGATGTTGATCGCCAGCGCCAGCGAGGCGAAGACGCCGAAGGTGCCGTAAGACGCGATCATGAAGACCACCACGAGCACTGCGCCGACGGCTGCGGCCATCTTGCCGGCCGCGATCGAATCTGCGCCCAGCTCCGGGCCGATGGTCCGTTCTTCGAGGAAGGTCATCGAGGCGGGCAGCGCACCGGCGCGCAGCAGCAGCGCCAGATCGGTCGCCTCTTTCACCGTGAACCGGCCGGTGATGATGCCCGAGCCACCCGCGATATGCGATTGGATCGTTGGCGCCGAGATCACCTTGTTGTCGAGCACGATGGCGAAGGGCTTGCCGATATTGTTTTGCGTGTAATCGCCGAAGGTGCGGGCCGCGCTCGCGTTGAAGCGGAAGGCCACCGCCGGATAGCCGTTCTGATCGGTATCGGGGCGCGCATCCGTCAGGTCTTCGCCGGTGACGACCGGAAGGCTGTCGAGAATGTAATAGAGCCCCTTCTGATCGGCCGAGGGCAGGATTTCCTGATCCGAGCCCACCGCCTCGTTCGGGTTCGAGCTGGTGCCGATCACCGAGTTGAAGGTCAGTTTCGCCGTGGTGCCGATGAGCTGCTTGATCTCCTGTGCGGAGCTTGCGCCCGGCACCTGGATCAGGATGCGGTCGGCGCCTTCGCGCACGATCGTGGGTTCACGGGTGCCCGCGGCGTCGATCCGGCGGCGCACGATCTCCAGCGATTGCTGCATCGTGCGGTCGTCGGTCGCGGCCTTCTCGGCATCCGAGAGCTGGATGATCAGCTGGTTGCCCTCGGTGGTGATCGCGAGCGTCTTCTGCCCCACACCGGTCAGCGACGAGACCGGGTTGTTCAGCGTCTCGGCGATCTTCTGGGCTTCCGCGATCTGGTCGGCATTGCCGATCTGGATACGCAGGACGCCCGGATCGGCGTTCAGGCGACGGATCGAGCCGAGCGTACCGCGTTCGGCGGCCAGCGCCTTGCGGAACTCGGGCCAGAGCGCATCGACGCGCGCCTTGTAGACCTCACCGACATTGACCTCGGCCAGAAGCTGCGCGCCACCGCGCAGATCGAGGCCGAGATTGACGATGTCGGAGGGCAGCCAATCGGGCCAGCCAGCCTGCGCGGCCTGCTGCTCGGGCGTCAGAGACTCGCCCTTCGCGGCGGCGGCAACGGCATCGTTATGCCCCTCCACCCGGTTGTAAAAGATGTTCGGCGCGGCAAAGACGACCCCGATCAAAACGATGATCAGGATCAGCACGCGCTTCCACAGCGAGATGTGCAACATGGGGGACGGGCCTTTTATGGCTTATTCAGAGGTCTTGGCGGGTTCGGTGCGCGAAACAACCTGCACGATGGTCGATTTCACCACGCGGACTTTGACGCCCTGCGCGATCTCGACCTCGACCTCGCCGTCTTCCTTGATATGGGTGACTTTGCCGAGAATGCCGCCCTGGGTCACGACCTGATCACCGCGGCGCAGAGCCTCGAGCATCGCCTTGTGCTCCTTGGCTTTTTTCTGCTGCGGACGGATCAGCAGGAAATACATGATCACGAAGATCAGGATCAGGGGAAGGAACTGGCCGAACGCGGCGGCGGGGTTACTGGCGCCACCGGCGGCCTGCGCGAAAGCGGGGGTCACGAACATGATCTATGGTCCTTTGTCATGGGCCTTGGGGGCAGCAAGCCCCGGTTGTCGGCGCGCACCCTAGCCGTGGCCCTGAGGCTTGGCAAGGCGAAGCCGCCCCTGTGAAGGCGACCTCACGTCGCGGTGACGCGGCGAAGGGAAACCGAGCGCAGGCCCCATGTCGCCGGAGGGTTGTGATCGGCAAGGAAAAAGGGGCTCTGCCCCCGCTCCTGCGGAGCGTCCCCGGGATATTTTTCCCAAGGGGAAGAGAGGCGGCTCAGCCCAGGGGCAAGGCGCGTTCGGCCAGACGGGCGAGGTAGGAGGCCCCCACGGGCGCCGCCTCGTCGTTGAAATCGAAGCGCGGATGGTGGAGCCCCGCGCCCTCGCCGGTGCCCATGAAGAGATAGGCGCCGGGCCGGGCCGCCAGCATATAGGCGAAATCCTCTGCACCCATTTCGCGCGGAGCATCGGTCACGACCCGCTCGGGGCCTGCGATTTCACCTGCGACTTCGGCGGCGAAGCCGGTCTCGTCGGGGTCGTTCACTGTGGGCGGATAGCCACGCTCGTATTCGATCTCGACGCTGACGCCGTGGGCCGCCGCGATGCCTTCGCAGATCTCGCGCAGACGTTTTTCCGCCAGATCACGCACCTCCGGCTCGAAGCAGCGAATCGTCGCGGTGAGGAAGCCGCTTTCGGGGATGATGTTGAGCGCGGTGCCCGCATGGATCTGGGTGACCGAGACGACGAGCGCATCGCCCGCGCCCACGTTGCGCGACACCAACGTCTGCAGCGAGGTCACCATCGCCGAGAGCGCCGGGATCGGATCGATGCAGCCCTGCGGGGTCGCGGCATGGCCGCCGCGCCCGGTCACCGTAACGCGGGCCTCGTCCACCGAGGCGAGATAGGGGCCGGGCGTGGTGTAGAAATGCCCGAACGGCAGCCCCGGCGCGTTGTGGATCGCGAAGACGCGCGAGATGTCGAAACGCTCCATCACGCCCGCATCGACCATCACCTCGGCCCCGCCGCCGTCTTCCTCGGCGGGCTGGAAGATCAGCGCCACGGTGCCTGCGAATTTCCGGGTCTCGGCCAGATAGGCCGCAGCCCCCAGAAGCATCGCAGTATGCCCATCATGGCCACAGGCATGCATCTTGCCGGGCGTCTCGGAGGCGTAATCCGCATGGGTCTCTTCCGTGATCGGCAGCGCGTCCATGTCGGCGCGCAGGCCGATGGTTGGCCCCGCGCCCTGCCCTTTGATCAGCGCCACGATGCCGGTCTGCGCGATCCCTTCATGGATCTCATCCACCCCGATTTCGCGCAGCCTTGCTGCGACAAACTCCGAGGTCTGGTGCAGATCGAAACGCAGCTCGGGATGGCGATGCAGCCAGTGCCGCCATTCGGTCATTTGCGGGCCGAGATCGGCGATACGGTTGAGAACGGGCATAGTGGACTTCCCCTTGCGGGCTGGTTAGGCCAGAGGCATTCGCATGGCAGGAGGCAAGCTGCAATGGCCAAACCCGACGACGCACTCATCTTCGACGATACGGGCGATGCGGCCCATCAGTTCACTCGGCTGACCGCGATCATGGAATGCCTGCGTGATCCGGAGAGCGGTTGCCCGTGGGATCTGGAGCAGGATTTCGCCTCCATCGCGCCCTACACGATCGAGGAAGCGCATGAGGTGGCCGATGCGATCGCGCGGCAGGCCTGGTCGGAATTGCCGGGCGAGCTGGGCGATCTGGCGCTGCAGGTGGTCTATCACGCGCAGATGGCGTCCGAGGACGGGCGGTTCGATATCTCCGACGTGCTGCGTGCGATCAACGCGAAGATGGTCGCACGTCATCCGCATGTCTTCGGCGACGAGAGCCGCGAGAAATCGGCCGAACAGCAGACCGCCGATTGGGAAGCGATCAAGGCGGCCGAGCGCAAGGCTGCGGGTAAATCCGAGCGTGTCGGTGTGCTCGATGGGGTGGCTCTGGGTCTGCCCGCGCTGACCCGTGCGATCAAGCTGCAGAACCGTGCGGCGCGGGTGGGGTTCGACTGGCCCTCGACCGATGAGGTGCTCGACAAGATCGTCGAGGAAGCGCGCGAGTTGGAAGAGGCGCGTGACGAGTTGGGTCCGGAAGAGCTCGCCGAGGAATATGGCGATCTGCTGTTTGTGATGGTCAATCTCGGGCGGCATCTGGGGCTGGACCCGGAGGCGTCCCTGCGCGCGGCAAATCTGAAATTCACCAATCGGTTCAAACATATCGAGCGTGAACTTGAAGCGCGCGGTAAGGCACCCAAGGACAGCGATCTGGCCGAGATGGATGCGCTTTGGAACGAGGCGAAGGCGCGCAAGATCAAGTGACGGAGGGGGCGCTGCCCCCGTGCGCGGCTGCGCGCAAAACTCAGAGGTTGAGGGGGCGCTGCCCCCGCGCTAGCGCGCCCCCCGGGATATTTTCGCCAAGAGGAAGTTCAGAGAAACGCTTTGCGGAGCATGTTGAGTGCGACGAGCATCAGGAAGCCCGCGAAGACGCGCTTGAGCTTCTTGGGGTCGAGCTTGTGGGCCAATGCCGCGCCCAGGGGGGCGGTGATCGTCGTCATCGCAATGACGATCAGAAAGGCGGGAATGTTGACCGCACCGATCGAGTAAGGTGGCGCGTCGGCCACCGGCGTCAGCAGGAAGCCGATCGCGGAGGGCAGCGCGATGGTCACGCCGAAGCCTGCCGAGGTCGCGACCGCACGGTGGATCGGGATACCGTGGAGCGTCTGCATCGGCGTGCCGATCGAGCCGCCGCCGATCCCCAGAAGCACGGAGAGGAACCCCATCAGCGGGCCGAACCAGGCGCGGAAGAATCCGCCCGGCAGCCCGTCCGAAATCCGCCAGCTCGACTTGCCGAACATCATGTAGCAGGCAATAACCAGCACCATCACCGCGAAGATGATCTGCATGGTCGAAGAGCGCAGTTGATGGACGACCAGCACCCCGATGATCGCGCCGATGGCGATGGGCGCGATCCATTGCTTGAGGATATCCCAATCGACCGCGCCCTTGCGGTTATGGGCCATGACCGAGCGGATCGAGGTGACGATGATCGTGGCCAGAGAGGTCGCGACGCAGACCTGCATCAGATCGTTCGATCCGTAGCCCAAGCCGCTGAAAAGGTAGAAGAAGGCTGGCACGAGGACGATCCCGCCGCCAACACCCAGAAGTCCCGCCAGAACGCCTGCGAACGCCCCCACTGCCATCAGGATCAAGACGAGCGGCGCGAGCGTGGCGAAATCGGGCATGTCGGGAAATCTCCTTGGGTTCCGCTCAGTTAACCCGTTCACGTACGGCTGACAACGCACTCTCGAAAAGTTCAACCCCGGCGCCGTCGCGGGTCGCGCCCTCCGAGAGGATCTGCCGGAAGCGGCGCGCGCCTGGCTTGCCGTGGAACAGGCCCAGCATGTGGCGGGTGATCTGGTGCAGCCTGCCGCCACGCTCGATATGACGCGCGATATAGGGGATCATCGCCTGCGCCACGTCGAAGGGATCGCGGGCCGCGCCCTGCCCCCAGATCCGCTGATCGGCGGCGCCCAGCACCTCCATCGGCTGATGATAGGCGGCGCGGCCCACCATCACCCCGTCGAGCCCTTGCGCGAGTTCCACCTCGGCTGCGGCGAGATCTTTGATGCCGCCATTGATCGACAGATGCAGCTGCGGATAGGCCGCCTTCATCGCGTGGACGAGCGGGTAATCGAGCGGCGGGATTTCGCGGTTGTCCTTGGGCGAGAGGCCTTGCAGCCAAGCCTTCCGGGCATGGATCGTGATGCGGGTCACGCCGGCAGCGGCGACCTTTTCGATGAACTCGGGCAGCACTTCGTGCGGGTCTTGGTCATCCACGCCAATGCGGCATTTCACAGTAACCTCAACCGGTTGTGCGGCGATCATCGCGGCACAGCAATCGGCTACCAGATCGGGTGACTTCATCAAAACCGCGCCGAAGGCCCCGGATTGCACGCGATCCGACGGGCAGCCGCAATTGAGGTTGATCTCGTCATAACCGAAATCTGCGCCGACCTTCGCCGCCTCGGCCAGTTCCTTAGCGTCCGAACCGCCCAGCTGCAGCGCCACCGGATGTTCGGCGGCGTCAAACCCCAGCAGCCGCTCCCGATCGCCGTGAACCACCGCAGGCGCGGTCACCATCTCGGTATAGAGCAGCGCGTTGCGGCTGATCTGACGGTGGAAATAGCGGCAATGGCGGTCGGTCCAGTCCATCATGGGTGCCACGCTTAGCCGCGAAGATACGCAAGTATCTGATTTTTCGTCACTAATCATCTATCACCCGTCGGCTTCTCAGATTCAAAACCACCCAATTCCGGCGCGTTATGCCTTATTTTGCCAGGTTTCGCGAGCCGAGTTGCTACGGCGTAGCAAATCGCGGCGCCCCCCGCCCAAGCGGTCGAGAGGCCCTCCAGAGTCGTCAGAGCGTCCCGATTTCCGGGGTTC
Organism: Thioclava electrotropha; assembly: GCF_002085925.2. Lineage (NCBI taxonomy): Bacteria > Pseudomonadati > Pseudomonadota > Alphaproteobacteria > Rhodobacterales > Paracoccaceae > Thioclava > Thioclava sediminum. The sequence goes on along the minus strand of NZ_CP053562.1, from coordinate 2,115,712 downwards.
TGACCTCGGACCAACCTTCTGTCAACAATCGACCAAGGAAGTCCAACCATGACCGAAAACATTATCCAGTTTCCCGGCAAGCGAGTGGCCGCACCGCTTCCCACTTCTCAAAATGGAAAAGCGCGTGATGAAAGTGCGGCGACGACGAAGCCGCCGAGAAGGGTTTCGAAGCCGCCATCTGACGGTCGCCGCACGAACAACCCTAAATCTCGCAGTGTCGAACCCAACATTCAGGAGATGCCTGGCGAGAATGGCGGATGCTCCTATCGCGTCCAGATCCGCAAGACTGTTCAGGGAGAAAGCGTCAGCTTCACAAAGACGTTCACCAAGCTTGCCATGGCGAAGAAATGGAAGACGCGGAAGCTTGCGGAAATCGAGGTCCATGGTGTTCAAACGGTTTCGAGAAAGGGTGATACGGTAGCTGATGCCATCACAGCCCGCCTCGCAAAGCACAAGCACTTGGGCCGTTCGGCGAGGCAGCAACTCGACTGGCTGAAGAAAAGCGACTTCGGAGAGAGGAAGTTAAGCGAGCTGTCTTTGGAAAGCCTGACCGACCTCGCAGACGACATGCTGGCGGAAGAGCGGCAACCTCAGACGGTAGCCGGGTATCTTACAATTCTCGTGAACACGCTACACTGGGCGTCCCGGCGCAATTTCATCATTCCTGTTGCCGCGCTCAAAGAGGCGATGGAACATATGTGGGAAGACGAGATTTTCGCTCGCTCAGAGGAGCGGGATCGTCGGCCCGCCATAGCCGAGTTGGACAGAATTCTCGGAGCTGCGGTAGAGAATAAGCGACAGAAAATCCCTCTCGCAAAGATGATCGTCTTCGCTATTTTCAGTTGCCGGCGTCTGGGAGAAATATGCCGCCTCCGGTGGGAAGACCTGCGTATCGAGCAGAAGAAGATCCTCGTCCGCGACATGAAGCATCCGAGGAAGAAAAAAGGCAATAATGTATGGTGCAATTTGACCGACGAAGCGCTTGCCATCATCCTGTCAATGCCCCGGGAAGGAGAGTTTATCTTCCCGTTCAACGCGGCGTCCGTCGGGACCGCTTGGCGTCGCCATCGCGATCGGCTCAAGATCAAAGATCTTCGGTACCACGACCTTCGGCATGAAGGCATCACCAGGCTCTTCGAAATGGGAATGCCTGCAGCCTTCGTTGCCAAGCATTCGGGACACAAAAACGGCGGATGCCTCTATCGCTACGAGCATGTCGAAGAAGAAGGCGACAAGTTCGCTGGATGGCCTTGGACCAAGTGGGCTGCTGGAGAGGGTGTAAGCAACCTTGTCTGATGCCACCGAAAATTTCTGATTCCTCGCCTGAACAGGATGAACCCACTTCCTGAGCATCCTGAAATCGGAGGCTCAGATGGACACCTTGGAATTGCTCCTAAAACACTTCAACTTCCTGCCTTTCATTCCCCTTGGAGAAGCAGGAACCCTTTGGGGACACACGGAAAAGACGATGAAGGAGAAGATCGACGCCGGCGATATTCGCCTTCCCTATTTTACCCCTGATGGAAAGCAGAAATCAGTCAAGCTCGTCCGCCTCGAAACCGTTGCAAAGATCTTAGACCAAAGGGCGACGGACGCAGACAAAGAGTTCCAGAAGCTCTGGAGCTGATTATCTCACCAAACGTTTTGGAGCGCGCGCAAGGTATCATTCGAGCCATGCGCGTCCTCCCGCCCCATCACCCTCATAAAAAAGGAGGGGGCCGCAAACCGTGTTGGTCCGCGATGCGGACCTTCCGCCGTTAGCCGCACGCGCCCAGTTTATACTGCGCCTGCACGGTCACACGGGAAGAAGGGCGGATTTCGGAAGTTCGCTGCAAACGCGAGCGCACCACTTGACCAGCCACCGAAGCGCGCATTCGGCCAGGATTTTACTGCTTGATGTGGCATGATCGACGCAACAGACGGCTCGCCCAAATTCGAAGCAGTGGGATGCGCAACACCAGTGTGTGTAAGTTAACTACAGGTATTTAGGAAACCTGAGGCTCAGCTCACAATTCATGTGCAGAAAGTCTTAGAATTTGACCCTTGCTACTTTTCACTGCCAGCATGCTTCCATCCGCGATTCGAGCATCTATCCATCGTTTTATTGCCCGTCGCGCTATCCCATCACAATCGGGAAAGCTGCTATCTATGCGCGCAATTGTTTCTTTTCGGAGTATTCCGACTTCCCCAACCGCCTTTAGTTCTGCGTGATAGTCCTCGATCGCGGTGGCAATTGCCTTACATAAAGAGAAGCCATTGGAGAGCTCTGCTATGGGAGCTGATTTCAGAGCCCGAATACTGTCATTTGCAGCATGTATGTTCTGAATGGGGTCCTTGTCTTCCAGTAGGATGCGCAACGCGTGCCCAACCAAAGACAGTGGCCCTTCCCAATCCGGAAAGAGAGCAGACCATTCGAACACCAAATCATCATTGATATCGGATATCGGATCGGGAAAATCTGAGGACGTGAGACCAAAAGGCTCGTCAACAATTGCAATCCCCCTTGCCTGAGCTTTCTCCAAGGCAATTAGCATAAGCGCTTTCACCTCAGCGTTAAAATCCGCAAGAGATCTAAGTGCATCGAGTGCGGCACCTACTTGTATTTTTCCCTGTATGTTGCCCCACAAGTGCTCCAGTTTGCTATGGAGATCAGCCATGTTCGGATCTTGTTTGAGCTCCTCAGCAAACGAAAGGGTGTTGTCTAAAGCTTCATCTCCGGCTCGACCATCCGGCGCCTCTTCTTCGCCAAAGACCTCGATCTTGAATGTCGCCTGGTCAGTGGTAATCAGAATTTCAGCTGTCCAAAAATCGCTGTGGTTTTGAAAGTCCATGAAACGGACACGTTGAACCTCGCGCAGTTTAGGAAAGCTGATACCCATTCTGATCAGCCCGCCTACAGGAATGAAACCAAACCCGTCGCCCTCTTGTAGACCCTCTCCTTTTAGTTCCAGTGCGGACATGAGCCAGACGGGAAGAAGCTCTTTATGGCCCTCCACCTTGATCAGCAGGTTGCCATTCACGATCCGGGCGGCCGTTACATTGTGGATACTACCGAGGTCGATGTGTGGGCGGGAGCGAACCGCTATCTGTCTTCTTTTCTCAAATTCCGTCGCCGCGTCCCTCGCGTAAGTCACGTGATCAAAAGGATACACGTCACGCAATGCGTTTAGTGTTTTTCGGCCGATCCCGGGAATTCGCAGGATCTCTGCGTCAGTGAGATTTGAGATTTCTTCTGGGCGCGAGAGTTTTCTATTCTGCACGACGAATTCAGCAGATCGCTTCAGGGTTTTCGCCGATTGGTTCATAAAAACGGACTCTTGACTGGGATTGGCCCTTCAATCGTCGAGATAGGTTGAAGAAGCTCAGAGCACGCGAGTAGCCAATTTGCCCTCAAGTCGTCAAGAAGCCACATCCGTTATCTGCGTATAATGGACATAGAAGCTGTTTGCTTCGGCACTCGAGGTGAACGGCAGGAATATCCGCACTGCGGACTTCGGACAGGAAGACGATGCTGGACGTTGGCGCGAAGGTTCGGTTCGGCGAATCTGCGCCGCAGCAAAGTCCTGTCTGCGGAATGACCGCAACGGGCCGTACTGACCTCACTGATGAAAGGGCGGAAAACGGACACGCGGCGATGCCGCGTTGCTTCCGCAGTATCGCTACAACGCGGAGATTCGCGGAAGCATCAAATCAACGCTTTTGTGCTGATACTCTATTTTATCTGGTATTTCAGTCGTCGTTGAACGAACGCGGGTTTGGAGCCCTCCAGAATTTTGACGATGGCATCGTTGATACGCGGGTTTTCAATCGAACCACTTTCATAGGTGAATTTGTAGTTGTCGGCCTTGTCGAGCGTCACGTGAAGGATTTGCTCGGCGTCGGCCCCGACGGCAAGGTTCGGGTTGTGAGTGACCAATATCACCTGCCGAGATTTCTTTGCATCGCGAATGCAGCGCGCGAGCACCGTAAAGATGCTGTCATTATCGAGGTTGTCTTCCGGCTGGTCGATAATTAGCGGTGTTTTTTCTTTGTCGAGATGCAGGTAGAATACCAGCAGCAACAGACCTTTTTCGCCTGGGGAAAGCTGGTTCAGGTTCTTTCCGCCCAATCGAAGCTCATAACGCGGCTCAAAATATTCCAGCGAGAAAAGCAGATCGTAAAGACGCTTAACGTCCTTGATCTGTTTCGAGATATCTTCTGCTTTGACGTCGGCAATGATGGTCTTGGCAAAGCTCAGGATCGTTTCAACATCATTCCAGCTCACGTCTGTCATGCGCCTCTCCAGATCCCTGCGCCCCTCTACGGCACCGCGAAACGGCCCGCGCGCCGTCTGGGTCACGATTTCCAGAAAGCGCCCCGGGAACTCGTGCGAGGGCACAAAAGACGCGTCGATCGATACATCGAATTCCTCCGAACTCACGGTTGCCAGCTTCTCCTCGACGCTGGATTTCAAGCCTTCGTAGAAAGAGCGTACCTTTTCCTTGGAGTTGAAAATCGAACGCGCGAGACCGTCGCGGTCGGAATAACGGGTATCAAGTTGTGCCTGCAGGTCTTCCTCGATGTAGCGAATACGGGCGTCCAAGTCCTTGATGGTACCAGGCTTGGGGCTATCGTCTTCGCCCATGACCTCTTCCATTTTCTTCGTGATTTCTGAAAGGGTCTGGAGATAACGCTGATAGCGGCGCTGCGGCGCGGACAGAGTTTCCTGCAAGGCCTTCAGTTTGTCAGCGAGATACTGATGGGCTTTGCGTAGAGCGGGGACACCCGTGAGCGCACCAAAGTCCGTGCCCTCGATAAACTCGCCGGCGTGCTCGACCTCCAGCGCCTTCACCTCGGCGGCAAGTTCGGCAGCCTTGGCGTCGATGCTTGCGGTGCCCATCTTGTGGGAAACGATGAGGTCAATATCCAGACCAAAACGTGTGCAGATAGGCCTAAGTTCTTCCTTGCTTTGCTTCACGTGAGCATCAAGAGCGTTGACGGACTCCTTGAGCGATCCGAGCGACACCAGGTCGGTCTTGATGGCGGATAGTCGGTCGACCGCCTGCGTGCTGCGTTCTGTGATGGTAGCCTGAAGGGCACGCGTTCGTTCGATCTCTTCGGATACGGCACGCTGCTCCGGCGTTTCTTCCTCCGGCTTTTCGACAGCCGCCGGTTTCGAATTCTCAAGGACGCGGTATTCTTCACACCGTTGTTTCAACTGCTCTTTCAGCCGCGCACTGGTCGAAGGGTCTGCTTGCTGCTCAAGTTCGACGATCTCGATGTTTAGCTCGCTCAGGCGTACCTTGAGGGTGCTGATGTCGCTTTTGCTCTGCGCAGTCTTTAGGTCTTCGAGTTCTGAAAACGTCGATTTTCCCATGCGGTCGGATTCCTCGACATGCGAGAAAACAACTTCTTCGATCTCCTTTCGAAAGGCTTTTACCTCGATCTCGTTCGTCAGGTTTTCGAAATAGTTTTGAGGAAGGTACTTGACGGCTTCGGGCCGGAGTTCATCAACATCCTCATCGAGTTTCTTTGCGCGCTCGGTTCCGCTCGCCCAGGTGACAGTTGCTGTGAAATTCTCTGCGTAGCCCTTTTGGCGGAATTTTCGGTTGCGGGCTTCGTCGGTCAGAAACGAGAAATGCTCTTGCTGGCGCGACTCCCCGAGGAGCCCAAGAATGTCGGCGATAGCGCTCTTGCCGCTCCCCTTGTTGCCGATAATTGCCGTCAACTCGGGGTTGAAGGGTATCGAGACGTTCTTGAACCAAGAGCCATTGGCTGCGGCGTATCCCGCAATCTGATTAACGCGCAGCTCCGCGATGAAGCGGGTTGCGTCTTGGTTGATCCGTTCCAACACGGTGGGACGCTCGCCGATATGTACGCGCCCCTTCGGTTCGAACAACGTTTGCCGGAGCCCTCTAAACGTCAAATCGGCCTTGATCCATGTTGGCGGGAACCCTGCCTCGTCACCCGAAAGCCTCGCCAGATCGGACATCGCGTGAGCGTCCGAGCCTGAATAGACAGGCTTCTTCTCGGAAGGGCTGCCGTCTTCGTAGCGGTTCGTACTAAGGAAATAGCCGGTGCTTTTGTCTGATCCGAAGAAAGCGTGGCTGGCCTTGTCCAGCTCATCGGAGATCGACTTGCTGCGGGCAGATTTAGTGTCAACGCCCCGTAGACCATCATTGCCCGCGGCCGTGACGATCATATAGGCCGTCTCGTCAGGGAAGACCTTCTTGAGAGCCGTTTGAAGATCGGACAGGCTGATTGTTGCTTGATGGTATTCTTCGCGCGAGGTGAGATCGCTGCAGCGAAGGCGCAGCCCATCGCGAGTTTTGTGCGTCTGCAGATCGCTGAGCAAGGTGCGCAGCTTCGTTTCGGAAGCAAGCGCAGGGTCGATCAGGACATGGGTGTGAACATTCCGGCCGTCCGAACTCACGGTTTCGGTCAGGCGGAATTCGCAGTTCGGGATGAAGATTTTTTTACCTTCTGGGTAAAGGCGAGCATACTCAGCAGATACAGCGAAGTAGGAGTCAAAGGAGAAATAATCTGTGATCCCAAATACCTGAACGTCCGAGTCCTCCAGAATTTCGAGATAGGCGCGGAGATTTTCGTCACTGGCGTCGCCGTAGCCATTTGCCAGTTTGGTACCTGGACCGTGAAGATGGAGATCCCACCGATGCCATCCCGACCCATCTTTCTTGTATTCAATTGTCATCGCTTTTAATCCACTTGCGCATATCGGAAGCGCTTCAAGTCACATCGGATACATTGTCCCGTGCAAATCTCTGCTGCAACCTTGAATGACCGATCAAGGGTCTCAGTTCACGTCCTTCGCTTGGACGGACCGGCTGCGTCGATCCGGCGTGCGCATATCGAAGGATGGGAAAGGCCATTCATCGGGCTTACGCTGCGCCACTGGCGCGACAGTCCCCCTTCATTTCGATAACATCTTCATCGAGAGGCTGTGGCGCACCCGGAAATACGAGTGCCTCTACCTGCATGCCTGGGAGACAGGATCGGAGACGAAGGCGGCGATCCGGAAATGGATGACCTTCTACAACCACCAGCGCCCTCACTCAGCCCTTTGCGGCAAGCCACCGGCGCTGGTCTATTGGCAGAGAAATGGTGTCAACCAACCCGGTCAGCTGGCGCAACGAGTAGCTTAAGTTACGCCAGATCCCGTCCAAGAGATGGGGAGTAGCGCACCCCCCACAGGAATTTCATTATCCGCCGCAAGATTCCGCTTCCTGCCGTTTCCGCCAGAAAACCGATCGACCGATTTCCTGGTCACAACCCGAGCAGCAACGGAGATCAGGAATGCTTGCCCGTATCAGGTCCCTCGTCGGCAGGGGTGACGCGAACGCGTCGAAGCCGAACTTTTCAGTCCCGTCCGGCGACACCGCCCCTGCGCCCGAGGAGCCCGTGCCGCTGCCTCACGCGGAGCCACCCGCCAGTGCTTTCCCCCTCGACTGCCTGACGCCGAAGCTCCGTAGCGCGGCAGAGGCAATCGTCAGGAAGACACAGGGGCCGGCCGCCCTTGCCGCGCAATCCGTCCTGTCCGTGGCCTCGCTCGTCGCGGGGAGCCGGGCGAAGGTCCAGACACTCGGTTCGCCCTCGAACGCGACCGCAGCTTTCGTCACGATCGCTCTGTCAGGCGAGCGGAAGAGTGCCGCGGACAAGATCGCCAAGACCGGTATCGACCGGGTGATCATGCGTCTCCGGAAGGAACACGAGATCGCCATGGCGCGGCACAAGTCCGAGATTGCAAGCGCCGGGCGCGGAGAAGAAAAGCCTGCGGCTCCGGTCTGTCCAAGCTTCCTGGTGACAGAACCCACGGTCGAGGGTGCCTTCAAAGCAATCGCGTCCGGATGCGGTTTCCTGGGCTGGTTCACCGACGAAGCGGCCAGCTTCTGGGGAGGCCATTCCATGTCGAAAGACCAACGTGCGAAGACCAGCGGCATCGTGTCGAAATTCTGGGATGGCGATTACTTCTTCCGTCCGCGTGCCGGTCAGGAGGGCGACGGCTATGTCCCTCCCACTGCAACCACGATCAACCTCATGTTCCAGCCGACGCTCATCCGTGACACCTACGGTGACGAATTCCTGATCGGCCAAGGAATTCTGGCAAGGATGCTCCCCTGCTGGCCCGTCAGCAACATGGGTAACCGAAAATATCGGCGGCCGACCAAAGAAGACGAAGCCGCCGTGAGTTGCTTTCATGACGAGGTGGAAGCCGCGCTGATGACCACGCTGGAGGACACCACCGAGCGGCTTCTCGCGCTTTCGGACGACGCTTTGGCCATCTGTATCGAGTTTCACGACAAGATCGAAACCGAACTCGGCCGCGGCGGATGGGCCGCGGACATCTCAGGGTTCGCGTCCAAGGCGCCGGAACACGCATGCCGGCTCGCCGCGATAATGACGCTCTTCGAGGACCGGGACGCCGTGACAGTATCCGGCGAGGTGATGAAAGCCGCCTGCGAGCTGGTAAAATACTACCTCGGCCAATACAAGTTCCTCTGCATTGCGGCCACGAACGAGACCGAGATCGCCCAGGCCCAGGCCCTCCTCGACTGGCTTCTGAAGAACCTGCAGCCCGGCGACGGGTTCGCGACCGACCGGGTCCTCCAGTTCGGGCCGGTTTCCGCCCGGCGGTCGAGGGGCCTGGATCGGCAGCTGGGCGTCCTGAAGCAATACGGATGGGTCCAGGACCTTCCGGCCGGCACGAAGATCGATGGCAAGAAGCGGCGCAAGGGCTATCGGCTCAGCCCGAAGGCATGACCCCGGGGCGGTGGCCGGCGTTCCTGCCGGCCACCAGGACTATCCGCCAGCCCATGTGGGAGCGCGCCTCACTGCCCCAGCAGGAACTTCTCGGCATCGATGCGTGCCCGGCAGATGGAGCGGATATGTGCGATGCGCCGCAAGGACCTGACGCACGCGTCGATCGCCTGTCCCCTGTCCGTGAGGTCCACCATCTCCCGCACCTCTCCGATGGCGCCGAGATCAGGATCCTCGTGGCCGTCGAACACCATGAACGAGCCCAGGACCTCGCACCCGCGCTCCCGGTCCAGGACGGACGACAGGAGTTCGATGTCGGTATCGTCGCGGCGCGAAAGCCCGGCACGGGCGCGCATCGCCTCGAGGGTGCGGCGCAGCGACCCGCGCTCGATCGCATCGGCGGCGACCTCGTTGGCCGGGAAATGCTCGATGAAGCTCCGGGTCATCCCGATCAGCAGCGAACACAGTTCATCGAGCGGCATCTGGTAATAGGTCTGCATGTCTTCCTCCAGAAGAATCGGCCACGGCGGAATTGCCGCGCCTTCAAGCTGTCGGCCCGACGGACCGACAGGCGTCATGCAGCGGAGAGGTCGAAGAGTTCGCCCGAGATGACATCGCACCCGGGATCCAGATCCGAGATCGCGACGAGAAGATCGTAGAGACGGTCGGCCTCGAGGCAGATCTCCTCGACCCGGGGATCCAGCAGGTCGATCATCGCGAAGCGGGCTGTTTCTTCGGTCTCCGGATCCCCGACGAGATCGAGGCAGACAAGCCGATGCAGCCAGACCAGCTCCTGCCTGAGTGCCGTCGCGAGCGAGGAACTTTCGGAAATTCCGGACAGAAGCCGGAGGCAGCGACGGTGCGCAGTCGGGCCGCCGAGCAAGGCGGCGGCATTGAGCAGCGCAGTGCCGCGCCCCTGGAAGAAGGTCCTGGTTGCGACGAGCGCGGGATCACGGCTCGCGTGGAGGGAATTGCTCGAGAAGTTGAACATGGGGGTCTCCTGTAGAGGTCGACGCCGTTCGTGGCAGTCAAGGCCCCGAGAAATCTCCTTTCCGTATCGGGGGTGTTTTGCCGGCGCATCTGTAGCAGCAGGAGGTGTGGTCGCCGGCGTGGTTGAGTTCGTTGATCGCGAGGCGCCGCATTTCCGTTGGCCGCGCTCTCGCCCCGAGGAGCGCGGCCAACGGAATGACGGCGCCCATTCCCTCTCTTCACCCTCGGCTGGACGGTTCTGGGCCTGAAATTGTAGAATTGGCAATCTCGGTCCGGATGTTGCGGCAGGTTGCGGCGAAGGACGGAAAAAATTGAGAATGGGCCTTTCCTACCCCGTGAGGGTGAAAAGGACCCGTCCTAAATTGAACCGGAAAAATGCAGATGTTACGGTATTTTGCGGCGGTGGATGGCGGGCCTATCAGCACCTGCGGACAGGCTCAGGCACCATCATGTCCGCATGACGGTGATCACTGGGCATCCCTGCCCGAAGTTGCATTCATGGCGTCTTCGACCCTCGAAATTGCCGCGAGGCCTTGGTGGAAGGAGAGCACGCGCCCTTCACCCTGAACGAATATTGACCAGACGTCTCGCCCCTCCGGCTTCAGCGTCCACCCCAACGCCTGCAAGGCTCTCTCGGCCGCCGCCCGCAGTTTCCGGCCTGCCTCCCGCTCCGTCACATGGGGCACGACATGCGCGATCTCGTGGTCTTCGCAGCCATGATGCCGCTGGATCTCGAGGCGGACGAGAATGCCGGGAGCCCCGGCCTCGAGCCAGACGGCAACGTCGCGGACGTCCGTTTCGAGCCGCCTCGCCGCCGCCCGGGTCCTTTCCATGGCAGCAAGAGTTTCGGGAGACCTTTGAGGGCAGTCGTGCATCGGTTCCTTCCTGATCGTTCATGCCTGGTTCCCGGTAACAGGGTCCCCGGGAAGGAGCCGGCAAAGCGCGCCGTCCCTTTCGATATCCATGCCGGGCTCTCATTCGCGGGGCACTTTCGGCGTCTCGTTAACCGGACCGGCCGTCGGCGCTGAGGCTACACGCGCAAGGTCGTGGGGGCCGACCTCAGGCCAGCAATGCGTGCACCATGCTCACGCGCGGCCCTCATCCCCTGTGCGTGATCGTAGCTGTCCCTGGTCGTGCCGGCGCTCTTGTTGCCCAAGAGAGCCGGCGCCAGGTATCCCCCGCTTTGAATTTCCTCCGAGGCTTCGGTCGCGGCATTGTCCCGGACCCGATGGATGCTCACCCGCACGCCGAGATGCTTGCAGGTCAGATCGCCGACCAGACGGCCGAGTTGCGCGGAGGTGATGGCCGCACCCATATCGATCATGCTCGGAAAGAGCGCCGGTCCCTCATCGAACAGTGGCCGGACACTCCGTTTGTAGTCGTCGAGAGCCGACCATAGCATCGAGTTGCACAAGACCTTGTCATAGCCAGCGAACCGCTTCTTCGCCTCACGCATTTTCAGCACGCGCCCGGGAAGCACGACATGAACGTAGGGTTTCTCGAGGAGCATGACGGTCGTGCCGAAGGAAAGGTGCGAAAGAGCCCGCGCCCGCTGCGGCAGGGCCGCGGCAAACGACAGCAGCAGCCCGTTGCGGAAGTCCCGGGCGACATGCAGACCGCGAGGGCCTTTCTCCCGCGCCGTGTCCATCAGTTCGACGCCGAGATCGAAAATCGTCGACGCGCCGACAATCTGCGCGCCGGTCTTCGTCGGTCGGCCGGCGACTTTGGCGAGGCCATCATGCCGCGCGATGACATGGTCGCATCCTGCGCTACGGAAGCCGGGATCCGCCACGACCCGGAAAGCGGAGACGATGCGCGACAAATAGTCGGAGACGCTCCGATCCGAGACGCCGTCAGCCCTCAGGTCGGTCGCGTAGACGTGGAACGAGGAACCCGAGGGCCGCACCTCTCGACCGAGAACGGCCGACGCGCGACACCATCGCGCCAAGGCATGCGCCACAGACTGAACATGGTTCGCGCTCCATTTCTCGGAGTGAGGTCCGGGTTCACTGATCAGTTTCGCGATGAGCTTCCCTTGCCATTCGTCCGGGAGCGACGAGATGGCGGATCGGGCCCGCTCGTCGATTGACTGCGCCGCGACCTTCGGGGTGCAACGGCTCTGCCGCAGGACCTGGCCGATCATGCCCGCGACCGGGACACCCCACAGGACGGGGGCGCCGAGCTGAATGTATGCGAGCTCCGAAGCAGCATATTCTGCCCCGAGGCGCGCCGAGAGCGCGTCGAGATAGCCGGATATTTCCGTCCGGTCCGGCACAGGCATGGGCCAGCCCATGTCGCCGCGCCACTCCGAAAAACCACGCACCGAGCGGAGAACGGGCCCGGGATCGACGCCTGGTCGATCCCGGCCGAAGGCGTCGCGGAATTCCTCAGGTGAGGACGGTGCGGCCCGACCGGACTGAGATTTCGTGGCCCTCATCAGGAGATCTCCCGTTCTTTTGCATTGGTCGGTCGTTCCGATCGCGTCGCCTGATGGGCTTGGCAGGTGCACCCGGGTCCCGGCTCAGGGTCGACGACGAGACGGGAATATTGGTCGATGATTGCGTCCACGCGGGTGCGGAAGCGTTTTCCTTGGTCCGATCGCTTCTGGAGTAGGGTCTTCATCCTGTTTTCCTTTTCTTCTTGGTTTTTTCGGGCTGCCGGGATTTCTGATCAGCGAGGTATTTGCTCCACCGGTCGAGGGCGAGGTCCTCGTCGATCTCGGCATAGTGAGCGAGGGTCGTCTCGAGCCGCTTATGTCCGAGGAGACGCTGGACATCAGGCAGCCGATCCGGATCTTCCCTGAGCCAGAGCCAGCCCAGAAAGTGTCGATAGAGGTGGGGATTCATCTTGAACCCCACAATCCGTTTCGTGTGCCGGACGAGACGCTCGAGCAAACCGGCATAGGGTTGCCCCGGATCGCCCCTTTCCCCCTGTGACGGGAAAAGGAATGGATTTTCGTCGTCTCCTGCTCGCAGAGCCTTCGGCCGGATCTTCTCGATGAACGATTTCAACCTGGCCGAAGCATGCTCATCGAGCGGTATATGCAGATCCGGATCGTCGCTGTCACGACCCTTCACCTGCACATTCGGAACAATGATGCGCGCCGTTCCACCCGCCCAGGAAATCCATGACAGACGAATACCGGTAATGTTGGCCCGCCGCGGGGCCCGCGCCAGGAGAATGTCGCTTGCGATGGCGCACATGATGTCCCTGGCCTCTTCCGGTCCGAGCAGGTCGATCCTGGTTTTTCCGCGGCACTTCCGTTTCCGTTTGTCGATGATCGAGTTGACCTCGCCGGTCAGGATGTCGCTCAGATCGATCAGCCTTTGTTGACGGTCTCCGATGATCTGGCGCAATCGGGCCTTGTTGCGACGCGAGATGCCCGTCTCGCCGATCGCATGTTCCTTGATATGCCCGGCGATGGCATTCACGTCGTCGGCGCTTCGACCGCTGTAGTCCCGCGCCAGCTTCTTCAGTGTCTTCCCGACCGACTCGGCATAGCTGCTCGGGTATTCGTCGTCGGAGTTTCCGGAGCTCAGAGCGTCGAGGACGCTCTCGATGACATCCGGATCCGTATACTCGTTCAGATCCTCGATAAGATACCCTGTCGCCGCGTAGAGTGCCTTCGCTCCCGCGATCAGCTGGTAGCGCCGGTTTTCGAGTGTCCTCTCGCTCCATGTCTGTCCGGGCAGAAGGAAACCAGCCGACTGCCGCTCCTCCTCGGAGCGCTTGCGGCCCCCGTTCTTCCTTTTCAGCAGGGCTTTCTTCGGGTTCACCGGGCGCATGGCGTCGGCGGCGTCCAACAGCGCGAGAAACGCTTCTTCCGACAGCCCGTCACGAGATGCATCTCCCCGCAGCCACTGGCTGACGGGACCGTCGAACTCGGAGAGCAGCTCGGAGAAGACTGATGCATCGACGCCATACTTGTTTCGCCCGTCCGGGAACGGGTGGTCCACCAGTTTGAACCCATAGGAGCTGAAATCTGCTTCGGCCGCGAGGCGTGTGCAGAGCGCCGAGATGCGCTGCACGTGCTTCTTGCAAGTCGCTTCGCCCTTCGGGCTGACCGCGAGCCGGTGCAGATAGTATTCGTGGAGAACCTCCGTGGAGATTTCTCCTGGTGAAATTTCCCGTTTGTGGAGGAAATGGAAGAACGTCCCGGAGATCAGCTTCAGGTCATCTGGACAATCGGACTCCGACAGCACATCGTGGATTTCGCGATAAATGCCTGTCACGTCCCGAATTCCGGACGGCCGATTTCGACCGCCATTAGCGTGAATAGCCGCCAGGATGTCGGACTTGTAGGTGCCGAAGCTGTTTTCAGTCAGGTTGAGGGTTGCAGCCGACCAACTCGACAACTTCTCGATCGCGCGCCGGCGGTCCACGATTTCGATCTCGGCCACCCAGCCCGCGGCCTTCAGGAAAGCATTGAGGCGGGAGATGAGTACACGGTTGCGACTGTCGGTTTTCTCATCTCCCGTCGTGCGGGCCAAGTCGCTCATCAGTCGGGAGTAAGTCATCTGACCCGCCGGCGTCGGCAAGTGGATCCCCATGACCTCGCCGAGCGCATCGAGAGTTTTCCTGTCAGATCGGATTCCGGGGATCTCGAGAATATCCTGCACAGCCCGCGGGTTCAGACCCGCCTGCAGGGCGAGCGCCCGCTTGCTGATCCCGGATGCCCCGAGATAATCCAGAATTTGTTCTTGAACCGTCATGTCTTCATTCCCGTGCTTGGCTCGGCGCTCACTCGAGATCGAGATCCGCCCTCCTCAAGGGGCGGATTCGATGCTCGAAGAGCGCCAGCCAATCGGGGTGCACGAGCCAGCTCTTGCCCGGTTTTGTCCCGTCCAGGAAAACCCGGCCGCGTTCAGTCACGGTCCCTTTCACGATCCAGTCGCGGATCGTCCGCGGGTGTCGTCGGAGCTTCTTGGCGACCTCTGTGGTTGTCAGATATTCATTCTGGGTTTTGTTCTCGGACATCTTGGTCTCCTCTTTGCTATAAGAGGGACCTACTTCCCGGTCGGGAGGCCCCAAAACGCCGGCGCAATCTTTTTTGGAGGCTTGGCGAAAACCCGGCGATGAGCGGCGAGAAGAAATCTGCTAATTTTGCGAGTTCCGCTGCAGGTTAGCCCGATTAGCAAGGAGTCGACGGGCGCTTTGGCGATGTATCGCTGTAGGCCGCGCGGTAACCGTGCGAACTTTCCGGAATCACCTCGCTCTCTCGCGCGGTGGCAAGAGAGAGACGCTATAAGACCGGTTTCGCCCGACCGTTCCATGGTTGAAACAACCTTGTCTCGACATCTCGGCGGGACACTATCCCCCTCGTGCAGGACAGTTGTGGAGACTCTCTCCACATGCGAAGACTGTTCCCAAAAGGCCGAGAGCAGACAGATGAACCCGATTACACAACAAGAGATCAACAAGGCCGCCTGGGGCGCCTGTGACACATTCCGCGGCGTGGTCGATCCGTCGATCTACAAGGACTACGTCCTGACCATGCTATTCCTGAAATACGTCTCGGACGTCTGGAAGGACCACCGCACGCGCTACGAAGCCGAGTATCCGGACGCGCCCGAGCTGGTCGACGCCATGATGCAGGAGGAGGCCTTCGTCCTCCCCGAGGGCGCCGCGTTCGATGCCCTGCACAAGCGCCGTTTCGAGGCTGGCAACGGTGAGCGTATCGACAAGGCGCTGCATGCCGTCGAAGAGGCCAATGGCGCCAAGCTCAAGGACGTCTTCCAGGACATCAGCTTCAACTCGAACAAGCTGGGCGACGAGGAGCAGAAGAACGACATCCTGCGCCATCTGCTCGAAGACTTCGCCAAACCCGCGCTCGATCTGCGCCCGTCCCGCGTTGGCGCGCTCGACATCATTGGCGGCGCTTATGAATACCTGATCTCCCGCTTCGCCGCCTCGGCTGGCAAAAAGGCCGGCGAATTCTACACCCCCGCCGAGGTCTCGGAACTCATGGCTCGTATCGTCGACCCGCAGGAGGGCGACGACATCTGCGATCCGACCTGTGGCTCTGCCTCGCTGCTCATGAAATGCGGGCGCCTCGTGCGCGAACGCAGCGGCACGCGCCGCTATGCCCTCTTCGGGCAAGAGGCCATCGGTTCCACCTGGGCGCTCGCCAAGATGAACCTCTTCCTGCATGGCGAAGAGAACCACCAGGTCGAATGGGGCGACACGATCCGCAACCCCAAACTGCGCACCTCGGACGACATGTTGCGGCATTTCGATATCGTGGTCGCCAACCCGCCCTTCAGCCTTGAAAAATGGGGCGTCGAGACGGCTGAGAACGACAAGTTTGCCCGCTTCCGCCGGGGCATTCCGCCCAAGACCAAGGGCGACTATGCCTTCATCCTGCACATGATCGAGACGCTGAAACCCGCCAGCGGGCGCATGGCCGTGGTCGTGCCCCATGGCGTGCTGTTCCGCGGTTCGACCGAAGGCAAGATCCGTCAAAAGCTGATCGAAGAGAACTTGCTGGACGCCGTGATCGGCCTGCCGGAGAAGCTGTTTTTTGGCACCGGCATTCCGGCGGCGGTTCTGATCTTCCGCAAGCGCAAGGCAGACGACAGCGTGCTGTTCATCGACGCCAGTCGTGAGTTTGTGGCGGGCACCAACCAGAATGTGCTGACTGAAGAGAACCTCGTGAAGATCGAGGAGACCTTCCGTGCGCGTGAGACGGTCGACAAATACGCCTATCGCGCAACCAAGGCCGAGATCGTCGAGAACGACTTCAACCTGAACATCCCGCGATATGTCGATACCTTTCAGGAAGAAGCCGAGATAGACCTGATGGCAGTGCGCGCAGAGCGCACCCAACTGAAAGACGGTTTGGTCGAACTGGAAGCGCGCATGGAAGGCTATTTGCGGGAGCTCGGCTATGGTGCCTGAGGGATGGGTCGCAGGCCAAGTCTCCGACATCTGTCGCTTGCAAAATGGCAGAGGGTTCAAACCGGAGGATTGGGGCGCTGAAGGATTGCCCATCATACGCATCCAGAATTTGAACGGTTCAAAGAACTTTAATTACTATTCAGGCAAACCTGAGGAGAAATGGCTCGTTGAACCCGGCCAGATGCTTTTCGCATGGGCTGGGACGAAGGGTGTCTCTTTTGGCCCAACTGTTTGGCGTGGCGAAACCGGTGTTCTAAACCAGCATATCTTCAAGGTCTTCCAACAAGACGGCGTAGACCATGATTGGCTCTATCTCGCCCTTCGACACGTAACTGATCGTGTCGAAGGAAAGGCCCACGGCTTCAAGGCCACGCTCGTGCATGTGAAAAAGTCGGATATTGAGCGGCAGCCTGTAGCGATCCCCCCACTCCCCGAGCAAAAAAAGATCGCGGAGATCCTGTCGACATGGGACCGGGCCATCGAGACGGCCGAGGCGCTGCTGGCCAACGCCCGCACCCAGAAACGCGCCCTCATGCAAACCCTCCTCACCGGCAAACGCCGTTTCCCCCAGTTCGAAGGCCAAGACTGGCGCGAGGTGCGCTTTGAAGAGGTTTTTGGTCGCGTTCGCCGCAAAAACACAGTCGGCAACGAAAACACTTTGACCATATCTGGCCAAGACGGTCTCGTTTCGCAGCAAGAATATTTCAACAAGCGCGTGGCCGCGGCTGACCTATCCGGATACACACTCTTGGTGGGCGGTGACTTCGCATATAACAAGAGTTATTCGGCGGGCTACCCAATGGGGGCCATCAAGATGCTACCTGATGGCCAATCCGGCGTGGTCTCAAGCCTCTATCTTTGCTTCGCGCTTGGAGATCCTGATGCTCACTGTAAAGAATTTTTCCGCCACTTCTTTGAAGCGGGTTGTTTCAACCATGAGATTTACAAAATCGCTCAGGAGGGCGCACGTAACCATGGTCTCTTGAATGTGAGCGTAACCGACTTCTTCAGAGCCAAAATCAGAATCCCAAGTCGTGAAGAACAACGACGTATCGCCGACGCCATCAATCTTGCCGAACGAGAAGAAGCCCGTGATCTGGCGGTCCTCGAAAAACTCCGCACCGAGAAAAAAGCCCTGATGCAGCAACTCCTGACCGGCAAGAAAAGAGTGCGGTTATAGCATGTCACCGGAAGTTACCGCGCCACCGATCATCGATTTTTCTGAAGCTTTGCGTGGCGCAAGCTCGATTAAGCGAGGCTTCATAAAGTGCCGACTCGTCCACATGAAAGACCGCTCCTTTGTCCTGCCAGACATTCTTCTATCCAGTGAGATTAAGGGGGAATTCTATTCGCCGAAATTCTTTACGCCGAACCAGATCGCGTTCTTCGGGGGTGACGGATCTGCGGACTTTTGCCGTCTGACACTTGAACTTCTGAACGGCAATGATGTCCAAGTCGCCTTCTTTGGTCGCGATCTGGTAAAAACCTGCTCTGACGGCTCGTTCATTTATAAGTGCGCATTCAGCCCAAGCGTCAAGAAAGGTCTGCCCGCTCCCTGTGGTAAATGGAGACGGCGAGACGGGTCATTTGAGGTCCTGCTATATCACCACACCAATTCCAGTGCCGCTGCGGGGATAAAAGCCAGCAAGGAGTTGTGGGACTCCCCTTGGAACATCCAAGGCAGCAAGAAGCTTGAAAATATCGGCTATTGCTACTTCACGAGCATACCGGCAATCAGGTCTGAGTTGCACCTTCGAGAAGTCGCCATGTCTCAGATGGGCACAGCTCACTTTCTGCCTACGAATGCTCCTTACAGCGCAGAGTTCGCGTCAGCACTTGCTGTTCCTAAGCGGACTCCCAAAGACATGGATCGCAGCTTACGGTTCTGGGTTGATCTTGAAACAGTATCGCCCAGCCATATCTGGCTTCACCGCCCATGGAGCGCGCCTGCATACTACGAAAATGTTCTGCCCCGGGTTTTTCGGCTGGGGGTGAACCCAGGCTACCACCTACCACTGGATGGCAACCGTATTTCAATAGACCCTGCGCAAGCAAAAGTGTTGAAATATGTTGTCGTAGGCGATGCTTCTTCCCCCGAAGGCCTCGCAGCCCCTTATAATGAAGAAAACACGCTGCTTCTCGCGAAAATTGACGATATTTCAAACGGTTCAGAGATTATCGCCCGCTGGAAGGAGAAACAAAACAGCCATCTTTTTCCATCGATGAGTGTAGAGATGGCAAGAATGATCGAAAATAGTTCCTGATATGCATTCGATGACTCCAGACACCCGCGAAGAAGCCGCCGCCAAGCTCCCTGCGCTGCATGTGCTGATGGCAATGGGCTACACCTATGTCAGCCCGGGCGAGGCGCTGACGATGCGCGGGGCTGGCACGGGCGTGCTTTTAGAAAGCGTGTTGCGGGCGCGCCTGAAGCGGTATCGGTTCGATCATCGGGGCAAATCCTGTGCACTCTCCCCCGGCGGCATCGATGAGGTCGTGCGGACCTTGAACTCGACCGGCCTGACCGAAGGGCTGATCCCGGCGAACAAGGCGCTGACGTCGCATATCACCAAGGGGATCACTGTCACCGAGTTTGTCGATGGCGAGAAGACCAGCAAGACCATCCCACTGATCGACTGGATCGATGTCGGGGCCAATGAGTTCCACGTGGTCGAGGAGTTCAGCGTGCAGCGCCCCGGCGGGCTTGGCAACTACCGGCCCGACATCGTGGCCTTCGTCAACGGCATTCCGTTGGCCATCATCGAGGCGAAGCGCCCGGTTTCCACGACACGTGACAAGGCGATGGTCGAAGAAGGCATCAGCCAGCACCTGCGCAACCAGCAGGGAGACGGCATCCAGGACCTCTATGCCTATTCGCAGCTGCTTCTGTCGATTTCCGGCTCGGAGGGGCTTTATGCGACCACTGGCACCAAGAAGAAGTTCTGGTCGCTCTGGCGCGAGGAAGAGCTGTCCGAGGCTGAGCTTTCGGTTATCCGCAATACTCAGCTGACGCCTGTGCAAGTAGACAGCCTCTTTGCCGAGCGCCCGGCCTATGCCTTGGCAGACTACACACGCCTGCACGCAGCGCCTGTTGCTGTTACAGAGCAAGACAGGCTTATCATTGGGCTTCTGCGCCCCGACAGGCTACTGGATTTCACGCGGCGCTTCATGTTCTTCGACAAGAAGCTCGGCAAGATCGTAGCCCGCTATCAGCAGGTCCGCGGCGCGAAGGCAATCATCGAGCAGGTGTCCAAGAAGAAGCCAGACGGAAGACGCGAAGGCGGTGTGATCTGGCACACGACCGGGTCAGGCAAGTCGAACCTAATGGTCTTCCTGACCAAAGCATTGCTCGTCGAGCCGGAGTTGGCGGGCGCAAGGGTGATCGTAGTTACCGATCGCGTCGATCTGGAAAAGCAGCTGGCGGGCACCTTCCTGACCGGTGGCGCCTTTGGCTCCGATGTAGCGACCAAGAAGGATGGCGAGAAGGCGAAGGTTCAGTCAGGAAAAGAGCTGGCTGAGCGGATAGGCAGTGGCAACGAGCGGATCATTTTCACGCTTCTGCAGAAGTTCAACTCGGCGACCAAGCTTCCTGAGTGCCACAACCCCTCGGACCAGCTCATTGTGCTTGTGGATGAAGGGCACCGCAGCCAAGGGGGCGAAAACCACGAGAGGATGCGCAAGGCGCTGCCCAATGCCGCTTTCATAGCCTTCACGGGCACGCCCCTTCTGAAGGACGACAAGACCCGCAATAAGTTTGGGCCCATCTTGCACGCTTACACCATGCAGCGCGCTGTTGAAGACGGCGCGGTAACGCCGCTGGTTTATGAGGAGCGGCAACCAGTCGTGGACATCAACGAGGCTGCAATCGACGCTTGGTTCGACAGGATCACCAAAGGCCTGACCGACAGCCAGAAATCGGATCTGAAAAAGAAGTTCTCCACCCGGGGGAGCATTTATCGCGCCGCCAACCGGATCGACCTGATCGCTTGGGATATCGCGGAGCATTTCAACGAGAACTTCAAGAAACTCGACCTTGGTCTGAAAGCACAGCTCGCGACAGACTCGAAGCTGTCGGCGATCCGCTACAAGGCCGCGCTCGATGCGACCAACTTGGTGACCAGTGCCGTCGTGATCTCTGCCCCTGACACGCGCGAAGGCCACGAGGACACTGATGAGACCAAGACTCCGGAAGTTCAGGCCTGGTGGAAGGCGAATGTCGGCAACGATCCCAAGTCCTATGAAGACGGCATCATCGAGGATTTCAGCACCGATGGAGATCCGGACATCCTGATTGTCGTCGACAAACTGCTGACCGGGTTCGACGAGCCGCGGAACGCCGTGCTCTACATCGACAAGCACCTCAAGAGCCATAACCTTTTGCAAGCGATTGCCCGGGTCAACCGCTTGCACGAAGCGAAGAAGTTCGGGCTGTTGGTCGATTATCGCGGTATTCTTGCTGAGCTCGACACCTCCATTCAGGACTATCAGGATCTGGCCGCACAGACGCAGAGCGGCTACGACATTGAGGACCTTGCCGGAACGGTTGCCAACATGGCCACCGAATACAAACGCCTACCATCGCTTCACGACGCGCTCTGGGCCATCTTCAAGCCGGTGAAGAACAAGCACGACTGGGAGCAATTCCGCCAGCTCTTGACCCCCCGCCTGTCCGATGACGGCACCGGTCATATGGTCGACGACAACCAGAAGATCCGAGAGGATTTCTATGAGGCGTTGACCGAATTCGGGATGTGTCTCCAGCTTGCCCTATCCTCTCGCGCATTCTTCGATGATGGCGCGTTCGATGAAGCCCAGATACGGACCTACAAGCGTGATCTAAAGTTCTTCACCGAGCTGCGAACACAGGCGAAGCGGGACGCCCAGGAAACTGTCGACTTCTCCGAATACGAACAGCAGATTCGCAAAATGGTCGACACGCAAGTGATCGGTCAGGATATCAAAGACCCGCCCGGCGTTCTTCAGGTCGGCACGCTTGGAGAAGACGACCCTGAGAGCTGGTCTGATGAGAAGACACGCACCGAAGCCGACCTCATCAAGACCCGGATCCGGAAGACTATCGAGCAGGACCTGAGCGATGACCCTTATGCCAAGCGGGTTTTCTCGGAGCTCCTCAGAGATGCCATTCGGCAAGCAGAGGCATTGTTCGATCACCCCGATAAGCAATACGTGCTGTTCAAGGACCTTCAGGAGCAAGTCGACCAACGCAAAACACCTGGTGTCCCGGATCGTTTTGACGGACATCCCAAAGCTCAGTCTTACTTTGGCGTGCTGAGGGTCGAGACAGAGGGTTTCGAGACCGAACTCACCGAAGAACGCATGGTCGAAGAGGCGTTTCACATCGACGAGACCGTAGAGAACGCAGTCAAGACACACTCGATCAACCCCGGCAACATCGAAGGCGAGATCCGGAAGCAACTTTTGCCCCACTATTTCAAGGTGCTCGGCGGCCTCGACGCGGCCAAGTCGCTCATAGAGGAAATCGTGGCAATCGTCCGCGCGGGACGGACCAAGGGTGTCCAATGACCGTCGATCCAGTTCTGACCTATGGCGGAGAGACCCTCTCCTATCGGGTGCAGACCGATGGCTCTCGGACGACGAAGATCGCTATCCACGTCGAGCCAGACGGAGAAGTCATCGTTGATGCGCCAGACGGTGCCGACCCCGCAGAGATCCGCAGAGCGGTGCACAAGCGTGCTCGCTGGGTCTTTGCGCAGGTCGAGAAGGCAAGCGAGCGTTTCAGGCATGTGCGGGACAAGGAGTATGTGTCCGGCGAGGAGGTCCTGTATCTGGGCCGCCGATACGTCCTGAAAGTCATCAAGGGCGACACGCACCGTGGCGCGGTCAAGCTAAAAGGAAATCGCCTTGAAGTTCCCAGCCGATCGGGCTCGCCTGAAAGCGTCAGTGCAGGCGTCTGGGCATGGTATCGTGTGAAGGCACGAGACTACTTTGATCGGCGGCTTGCCGAATGGGAACAGAAGCTACCTTGGATAAGCAGCCGCCCACCGTTTCGCCTGCAAGAAATGGAGAAGCGCTGGGGAAGCTGCACGGCCGATGGGGCCATTATTCTAAATCCCCACCTGATCAAGGCACCGCGAGAGTGCATAGACTACGTTATTCTGCACGAATTGGCGCATCTCCGCCATCACAACCACAGCCCAGAGTTCTGGAAGACCATCAGCTTTGCCGACCCAGACTGGCAACGAAAGAAGGCGCTACTGGACGGCGCCGCTGAACAGCTCACTGCCAAGTAGCATCCTGACCGGTTTGGGGAGCGACCGCTCGACCTTGGCGCTGGCTGGGCCGGTTTGCCACGGACCGCTTCCTACGCACTGCTGCCGTTCGTGCCAAGCGCAACGAACGGCATCCGCCCGCATTTTTCTTCCGAAGATCGCATTCTCCGCCCTACTTCGTTTCCGTGACGCCGGCGTCGGATCTATCTTCTAAGAAGTAGCAAGCGCGGCGGGAACCCCGTCCTGGCAAATAAAGGGAAGACGATAATGACGAATCAGGACAAAGCTGTGGCCATCGCCAAACTGCCTTCGGATCAGCAGGTCGACCTGATGCGTGCAGCGGCGCAGGCCACGAAACCGACGCCGGTGAGAGGGAATACGAAAAACCGTTTTTATGCTCATGAGTGCGGTTTGTCCCGGCGCGTTGTCGCAGCTATGCGCAAAGAAGGCCACGGCGAGAAGATTTACAGTGGAAAGGGTGTCAATTCCGGCCGCTGGTGTTTTCCCATCGAGATTCTGGAACGCGCAGCCACAGCCGCGCAGTCTTCTCATGCCCGGATCGGACTCTACGCCGCCTGCGGCAAAAAATGAAAACACGAGCGCCTGACCAATCGGCCGGGCGGTGTATTCCAAATCGGAGTAGAGATGAATGCAGCCCACGCTTACCGACATCGCCGACATTGAGGACATCATGAAACTCAGGTTCCGGCCCGCGTTGCGGGCGGGTTCTGCGCATCTGATGACACCAGCCGAGTTGGATGAAGCTATCGACGAAGCGCGGTGCCGCTACGAGGAGAATCCGCGCGGTGCGAACCGGCTCGAAAGCCTCGATAGGTTCCTTGCCGAATCCGAGCGACGTCAGCACGAGACGCCCTCCGATCGAGCAAATCGCCTACGGAAGCGCATCGCATGGGAAGTTGCCCAGGATCGACGCGAAGAGAAGGCCAGCAACTGGTGGAGCTCTGACGACGGTCCGGTCCGCTACTGATGCCGCCAAGAGATTTTATCCTGAACTTTCAATCGAAGTCAGCGACTTATCCCTCGGCGTCACTACGAACTGCTCACCTCCACTCTGAGCTGAAGATCAGTCATATCTTCGCGTCGTCGGTAGCTCTCGCTGCGGATGATAACGACATGGCTGTGATGGAGCATCGGGTCGAGGATTGCGGTGATAAGCTGCTCCCCTTGGAGCCCGCACTTATAGATTAGCTCTGTTCAGGGTTTGGTTCTCTTTCGACCGTTGGTGATACTCCCACGGAGTGAGCCCGTCGAGGATCGCGTTGCTGGCCAGCTCGGTCCCGTTCTCGCCGACCACTATGCAAAGATGTCCCTTTCTCTCGAGGATCCGATCCAGTTATTTAGCCACGCTTCGAGCGGAGAGCGAGGTGTCCATGAGCCTCGCAGCAGCAGGCGGCCTCAAGTACTTCGTAATCGACGCCAAGCCAGGCATGCGAGTGGCATCTCCCACTCATTGATTAGGGCTTTTTTACTGGCCCTTTGCATTGGTTTCCAGTGCATTGCGACGGTCGTCGGCAGCATCGCTGACGTGATCCGCACAATAGGCAAGTAGCCGGTGCAACCGCCGCGACGCTCTAAACAACGCAGCTTGCGGACGCGCCCAACTTTTTTCTTCGTCCCAAAAATATTGGCCAATCTTCAAATTGAGAGACCGAAAAAAACAGTCCTTCAGCTCAGCGCCGGACCAAGAAAGGCGCCCAGACAAGTGAGACCCTACAGGCTTGAAAGCTGCCAGAATGGCAGTCACGCAACAAAAGGAGAACATCATGCTCAACACCAGCAACATCGAAAATGCCGAGGCCTGTCATGGGGTGAGCTGTGCCCAACTGGAGCGGGATATCTGCGACGTGAAGCTCTGGCTCATTGAGACGTACGGCGTTGTTCCTCTCCATGTCTCGGTTGAACGGCACTTCTCTCAAGCCGACTGTGATCTCGCGGGCGTCGCCGTTATGATCCTATCGAGTCCTCCGCCAGGACTGATCGAAGCGGCGCACGAAGCGTTTCTGGCTCTCGGCTACGTCTTCGAAAGTTGGGCTGCGGACATCTACGTCCATCAATCCACCCGAGATCAACATTCGAGACACGAGGCCATTCAGGCCTATGCGCGCGTCGAAAATGCATTGCGCGTGTGGCGATCCGCATAGAGAAATCAGGTGCACCCCGCAAAAGGGCGGCAAAAGCCGCCCTTTCTTATGACCTTCGTTCCTTGGCCACGTCCCAAAAAGTTTCACAAATGTAAGCGCAAGAATGGCGCCGCCCTGCCCTCTGAGCATCTGGGTCTTGATATGTTACGCCATCAATCAGGGAGCATGCGCGCCCTCTCGAAATCATACAGCAGTCAATGCCGAGACCTTAATTCGCTCAGCGCGTCTTTGACTAAAAACGCCGTTATCGCTTTGCAGCGCTCAACATCACTTAGGCTGCGCACCCGCAGCACCTCATGTGCAGACATCCCGCGTTCGCGGAGTTCTGCATCTGAGATTTCTTCAGCTTCGGCGCGGTAATAATCGCCGTAGCTGTCGAAATTTATAGTCCAGCTGTTCATTGCTATTATCTCCGTCAGCGGCACTTAAAGTCAGCCCTTGAAAAGGCCAGAGAATGCGGCAGAAAAATCAAGCTCTCCAGGCGATGGGAACACGAAGCCAGTCAAACAGGCAAGCGAGCACCGATTCCAAAACCGGGTACAGGTAGAGCATCTTGCAAATCGCCGATCCTCGAGACTGCTGAGGCCGATCTCGCGGTCGCCGACGCCGGAAAACATCTGCCTACGCCGGTACGACAAGATTAGTAAAGACTTCCCTCATGTGGTCGACTGGGGAATTGAATTCGCGGTGCTCTGCGGCCTGCACGGCGCCTTCGGTTGGCAGATCCCAACCCGCCTCCTAATCTAAACCCTGTAGACACTCGTTATGAACGAGGGCCCAAAGGGGGGCGGCTCGCTGACTATCCTACAGCATGCTCCAAGGAACAGAAATCACATGCCATCGGCGCGAGCCGAGACGATGCCATCCATTCGGCCGTCAGGCCATTGTTCATGTTCGACCAGATAGTCGGATTTGCGAAACGCTACCGCACGAAAGTTTCTTCGCCAGCGCATCTGCAGCTTGCGTGACAACGTGCTACAAAACCGCTACGAACGCTTCCGATACACAGCAAGTTACCGTTTTCGAACGGTTTTTTTAGAGTAGGTCCAGTCCATCATCGGCGCGACCGAGAGCTTCGCTGCGCGGATCAGGGCGTCATCTGTCGTCATCGCATCTCTCATCGGGTCTGTCTCGGGGCCGTCTCGATAGCGTCTGTGCCGCCCCCAAGGCGCTGAAATTCCGGAAACTGGGGGAAGTGGCGCACCCAGAAGGATTCGAACCTTCGGCCTCTGCCTTCGGAGGGCAGCGCTCTATCCAGCTGAGCTATGGGTGCCTGAAGCGGCGTATAAAGAAGGAGCGCGCGGCTCGCAACTGGGAAATCGGCTTACCGCGCGGCGAGCGCGTCGTCGAGCACGCCAGCCAGCACATCGCGTGGCACATCCGAGGTCACGAAAGCCTCCCCGATGCCGCGCGCGAGGATAAAGCGCAGCTTGCCGTCGAGCACTTTCTTGTCCTGCGCCATCAGGTCGATCAGCGCGTCGCGGCCCGGCAGGTCGCCCTCGATATCAGCGAGATCGGTCTTCATTCCCATGTCGCGCAGATGGGCGCGCACGCGGCTCGGCGCTTCTTGCGAACACAGGCCGAGGCGCTGGCTGAGCTCGAACGCCATCGCGCAGCCGATCGCCACGCCCTCGCCATGCAGAAGCCGGTCGGAATAGCCGGTCGCGGCCTCCAGCGCGTGGCAGAAGGTGTGGCCGAGATTGAGGAGCGCGCGGTCGCCCTCCTCCGTCTCGTCGCGGGCCACAATCTCGGCCTTCATCTCGACCGAGCGTTTCACCGCATGCAGGCGTTTTTCCATATCGCCCGCGGCCATTGCGGGGGCGTTCGCCTCGAGCCAGTCGAAGAATTTCGCATCGCCCAGAAGGCCGTATTTCACTACCTCGCCATAGCCCGCGAGGAAGTCGCGCGGCTCGAGCGTGCCGAGCACGTCGAGATCGGCCAGCACCAGCGAGGGCTGATGGAAAGCGCCGATCAGGTTCTTGCCCTGCGGCGCGTTGATCCCGGTTTTGCCGCCCACCGAACTGTCGACCTGCGCGAGAAGCGAGGTTGGGATCTGCACGAAACGCACGCCCCGGCGCAGCACGGCGGCCGCAAAGCCAACCAGATCGCCGATCACGCCGCCGCCCAAAGCGATGACGATATCCTTGCGCTCGACCTTCTCCTCCAGCAGCCATTCCACGGTGCGGGTGAACTGCGGCCAGCTTTTCGTGCCCTCGCCCGGCGGCAGGGTCATCGAGACCATCTCGATGTCGCCAAGGCCGCGGCGCAGGGTCGCGAGATGCAGATCGGCCACTGTCTGATCGGCGACGACAGCCACGCGTGGACGGCGCAGCAAGGGCGCGATCTCAGTGCCTGCGTTTTCCAAAAGCCCGGTGCCGATGCGCACCTCGTAGGAACGCTCGCCCAGCTCGACCGGCACGATCTCACGCATCTTTCACCTCTTCGATCAATCCATCCACTTCGCGCAGATGGCTCACCACCTTCCGCGCCATGCCCTGCACCGAGAGGCCCGGTTCTGCCTCGACCACGATCTGGGCCTTTTGATAATGCGGAATGCGCGCGGCCAGAAGATCGCTCAGCGTCCGTTTGGGGTCGGCCGTGCGCAGCAGGGGCCGCGTGTTCTTGTGGCGCACCCGGTTCCACAGGATCTCCAGATCCGCCTTCAGCCAAACCGAGACCCCGAGCCTGTTAATCAGATCGCGGTTCTTCTCGGAGAGAAACGCCCCGCCACCGGTGGAGATCACGCCGGGCGGGCCCATCAGCAGCCGCTCCAGCACTTCCGATTCGCGGGCGCGGAAGAATGGCTCACCATCGCGGGCGAAAATCTCGGCCACGGTCATCTGGGCGGCGCGTTCGATTTCATGGTCGCTGTCGAGAAATGCCGAATCGAGCATCTTGGACAGGGCGGTGCCGACCGCTGTCTTGCCCGAGCCCATCATGCCGACGAGCACGACGGAGCGCGTCAGATGCCCCTCGATCCCGGTTTCGCCTTCCACCTAGCGCCCCCTGCCTCGCGTCGCCTGCGGTATTCCTGCCCTGTCAATCCCGGCGGGACGGACAAGGCTTGCCATCGGCGGAGCCTTGCACAATCGTGACGCAGGACCCCTTGAATGGCGTGAACTTCCCTGAAATGCCATATATGATCAACGCGAAACCGCAACCAAGAACGGCCCGCCCGCCGAGAGACACGTTATGGGACGGGCCGCGACAGACGGCAGAAAAGAGAGATTATGGGGCGCATCTTCAAGCTTATCGTCATCCTTCTGGTGCTTGGCGCGATCGGCGTGATCGGCTTTGCTTACTTGGGCGACATGAGCCCCGACAGTCAGGAACAGCGTATCGAAGTCACCCTGCCCGACGGCTCGGGCATGGCGGGCACGAGTAATTCCGATGCAGGTACTGCGACAGGCACTGACAGCGAGGCTGCGAGTGGCAACTGATCGCCGTGCGGCGACCCTTGGCCGGATCTGGCTGAGCGGGTTCGCGCTTGGCGGTCTGGTGGCGGGTCCCGCCGCCGCGCAATCGAATGCCGCGGCGGACGCAACCCCTACGGCCAGCAGCCCTATGTCGGCGATCGACTGGCTGTCACATTCCCTGAAGTCGGCACCGCGCGATGGCCCGGTGGGCTCGACCGCGCCGGTCACCGGGGCGGGCGGGATCGAGGATATCGCGGTGCTCTCGCTCGACGCGCCCTCCGCCGATACTTTGGGGCTGTTGACGCCGGATCGCACCGGGTTGCCGCGCGATCTCTGGGGCAAGACGCCCGAGCCGGAACTGGCGCAGGCGCTGCGGGCGATGCCGCTCGATCAGCTGCCCGCGCTGCGGGAGCTGAGCCTGACGCTGCTGCTGGCCGAGCTGAACCCGCCGCAGATCGAGACGCCGTCACAGCGCAACCAGCTGTTCCTTGCCCGGATCGACCGGCTTCTGGACATGGGCGCGCTGGAACAGGCCAATGCGCTTCTGGGACAGGCGGGCACGGCCAGCCCCGAGATTTTCCGCCGCAGCTTCGACGTGGCGCTGCTGCTTGGGCAGGAAAACCGCGCCTGCAAGATCATCGAGCGTACACCCGGCATCGCGCCCTCTTACGCGGCGCGGGTGTTCTGCCTTGCGCGCAACGGGCAGTGGGACACGGCTGAGTTGACCTATGGCACGGGCGCCGCGTTGGGGCAGATCCCGCAGGAGGATCGCTCTCTGCTGGAGCAGTTCCTCGACCCGGCCCTGGCCGAAGAGGCGGGGGATGCGCCGCCCCCCGATCACGTCACGCCGCTTGCGTTCAAGATGATGGAGGCGATTGGTCAGCCGCTGCCCACCGCAACGCTGCCTTTGGCCTTCGCGCAGGCGGATCTGACCGAGAATAACGGCTGGAAATCGCAATTGGAGGCCGCAGAGCGGCTGGCCCGCGCGGGTGTCCTCGATCCGAACCGGCTGCTGGGACTTTATACCGAGCGCAAAGCGGCGGCGTCCGGCGCGCTCTGGGATCGCGTGTCAGCCGTGAGCGCGCTCGATGAGGCGCTTGAGGCGAGCGATGCCGACAAGGTCGCGACCGCCCTGCCCGACGCTTATGACGTGATGGCCTCGGAAGATCTCGCGCCGGTTCTTGGCGCACTGTTTGGCGACCAGCTCGCGGGGATGGACCTGCCGGGCCGCGCGGGCCGCCTCGCCTATGAGCTGAGCCTGCTGACCCCGAATTACGAAGAAAACGCCCGCAAAGGCACGCAGAGTTCGGCGCAGGCCGCGCTGCTCAAAGGGCTGGCCGCTGGCGATACCAGCGCAACCCCCGCAACGGGCGCGCGCGATCAGGCGCTGAAGGCGGTCTTCGATGCGCCGCCGGGTGCCGCGCCCGACCGCTACAAGGGACTGCTGCCCGACCAGCTTGGCCTCGCGCTGATCGAAGCGATCGGGGATGTGGGCGACGGCGCGAAGGGCGACTATCCGCGCCTGCAGGACGGGCTGAGCCTGCTGCGACTGGCGGGGCTCGAAACCGTCGCGCGGCGCGCCGCGATCGAGCTGATCGTGCTGGGAGATCGCGGATGACCGGACCCGGTTCAGACGCGCCGCCCGATCCGCAATGGCTGCCGAGTTTTCTCGACGCGCAATCCGCCGAAGCCGGTGCCGCACGCAACACGATCCTGAGTTACGGTCGTGATCTCAACGACTTCGCAGGCTTTCTTCAGGCAAAGGGCCTGAGCTACGCGACGCTGACCCGCGCCGATATCGAAACCTATCTGATCCGCTGCGAGGCGGAGGGGCTGGCGAAATCGACCCGCGCGCGCAGGCTCTCGGCGATCCGGCAACTCTATCGCTTCGCTTATGAGGAAGGCTGGCGCGCCGACAATCCGGCGATCCGCATCGCAGGCCCCGGACGCGCGCAACGCCTGCCGAAGACGCTGAGCCTCGAGGAGGTCGAGGCGCTGCTGGAGGCCGCGCGCGATCAGGGCCGCTCGCAGAAAGACCAGATCCGCAATCGCTGCCTGATGGAGCTGCTTTACGCGACCGGGATGCGGGTCTCCGAACTGGTCTCGCTGCCGGTGTCCTCGGCGCGCGGCGATCCGCGGATGCTGCTGGTGCGCGGCAAGGGCGACAAGGAGCGGATGGTGCCGCTCTCGCCACCGGCGCGCGAGGCGCTGGCCGACTGGCTAAGCGCGCGCGACGCGGCCGAGGAACAGGCACGGATCGAGCATCGCGCGCCGCCCTCGCGCTTCCTCTTCCCCTCGGGCGGCAAGGAAGGCCACCTGACGCGTCAGGGCTTTCACAAGCTGCTGAAAGACATCGCGGTGAAGGCCGGGGTCAGCCCCGCCAAGGTCACGCCCCATGTGTTGCGCCACGCCTTCGCCACGCATCTTCTGCAAGGTGGCGCGGACCTGCGTGCGATCCAGATGCTGCTGGGGCATGCCGACCTGTCGACCACGGAGATTTACACCCATGTTCTCGACGAACGGCTCAAGGAGCTGGTGCTGACGCATCACCCGCTGGCGAAACCGCGCGGCAAAAGTGACGGCACCGCTTGAATGCGCCCTGCCCGCGCCCCATAACCTGACACCATGGAAAACACTCTCGATTTTGCCTTCTGGCTCACCGCTGGTGCCATCGTTCTGCTGCTGGCGCTCTCGGCCTTCTTCTCCGGCTCCGAAACGGCGCTGACGGCGGCCAGCCGCGCCAAGCTGCGTGCGCAGGCCGACAAGGGCGAAAGCGGCGCGCAGACCGCGCTGGAAGTCACCGAGGATAGCGAGCGGCTGATCGGCGCGATCCTCTTGGGCAATAACGTGGTCAACATCCTGTCGGCTTCGCTCGCGACCGCGCTTTTGACGCGGGTCTTCGGGCAATCGGGCGTGGCGCTGGCAACGGTGGTGATGACGGTGCTGGTGCTGGTCTTCTCGGAAGTCTTGCCCAAGACCTACGCGATCACCCTGCCCGAGAAAGTCGCCTCGAAGGTTGCGGGTCCGATCCGCGTGGTCACACTCGTCCTCGCGCCGATCGTCGCCATCGTACGCATGATCGTGCGCGGCATTCTCTACGCCTTCGGGATGCGGACCGACAAGGACACCCATATGTTCTCGATCCACGAGGAGATCGCGGGCGCGCTGGCGCTGGGGCAATCCGAGGGCACGGTCGACAAGGAAGACCGCGACCGCCTGCTGGGCGCGCTCGATCTGGGCAATCGCACGGTCGAGGAGATCATGCTCCACCGGAGCCAGATCGAGATGATCGATATCGAGGAAGATCCCGACACGATCCTGACGGCGGTGCTGTCCTCGCCCCACACCCGCCTGCCGCTCTATCGCGGCGAGCGCGAGAACGTGGTGGGCGTCATCCACTCGAAAGACCTGCTGCGCGCCGTGGAGAAAGTCGTGCGTGGCGGCGACGGGACGTTGGAAAGCGTCGCCGATCTCGACATCGCCAAGGTGATGATGAAGCCCTATTTCGTCCCCGAGACGACGCCGCTCGACGAGCAGATGCAGGAGTTCCTGAAGCGTCGCACCCATTTCGCGCTGGTGGTAGACGAATATGGCGATCTGCGCGGTCTGCTGACGCTGGAGGACATCCTCGAAGAGATCGTGGGCGAGATCACCGACGAGTTCGATCCCAAGGCCGAGAAGCGTCTGAAGCCTACCGAGAGCGGTGATTACATCGTCGACGGCGCGATGACGATCCGTGACCTGAACCGAGAGACCGACTGGACGCTGCCTGATGAAGAGGCCAACACCGTGGCCGGTCTGGTGATCCACGAGGCGCAGACCATCCCGACCGAGGGGCAGGTCTTCTCCTTCCACGGCTTCCGCTTCGAGGTCGCAGGCCGCAAGGACAACCGGATCACGCGGCTGAAGATCCGGCCGCTGATCCCGGGCGGCTATCCGGAGAGCTGAGCGGCGATCCCGGAGGGGGCGCTGCCCCCGCGGCTGCGTGGCCCTTCGCTTGCGCTCCGGGCGTTCGGCGGGGCGTCCTTCCACTGGAAGGCCGCGCGTCCCGCCTCACCCCCCGGGATATTTTTGCCAAGAGGAAGGGGGCCGCCGCGCGATAAATTACCGTCGCGCAAGCTGCCCTCTTGCCAAGCGCGAAAACGCGTCCTAATGCCAACGGCATGACAGACCATCAGCGCCTCCTCATCATCGACTTCGGCTCTCAAGTCACGCAGCTGATTGCGCGGCGGCTTCGCGAGCTTAACGTCTATTGCGAAATCCATCCCTATCAGAACGTCACCGACGCCTTCCTGAAAGAGTTCGCCCCGAAAGCGATCATCTTCTCGGGCGGGCCGGATTCGGTCACGCGCGAGGGCTCTCCCCGGCCGCCGAAATCGGCCTATGAGCTGGGCGTGCCGATCCTCGGTATCTGCTACGGCCAGCAGGTGATGATGCAGGATCTGGGCGGTCTGGTGGAGGCCAAGCACGGCTCCGCCGAATTCGGGCGCGCCTATGTGACGCCGACCGAGACGCGGATCGATTTGCTGACCGGCTGGTTCATGGATGGCGCGGGCCGCGAGCAGGTCTGGATGAGCCATGGCGACCATGTCAGCCGCATCGCGCCGGGCTTCGAGGTCTATGGCACCTCGCCGGGCGCACCGTACGCGATCACCGCCGATCTGAGCCGTCGCTTCTACGCGGTGCAGTTCCACCCGGAGGTCCATCACACGCCCAACGGCAAGACGCTCTACGAGAACTTCGTGCGCGACGCGGGCTTCACCGGCGACTGGACGATGGATGCCTATCGCGACGAGGCGATCCGCCAGATCCGCGAACAGGTGGGCGACAGCCATGTGATCTGCGGTCTCTCCGGCGGCGTCGACAGCTCGGTCACCGCGATCCTGCTGCACGAAGCGATCGGCGATCAGCTGACCTGTGTCTTCGTGGATCATGGTCTGCTGCGGCAGAACGAGGCCGAAGAAGTGGTCACGATGTTCCGCGACCACTACAACATCAAACTGATCCATGCCGATGAGAGCGAGCTGTTCCTGGGCGAGCTGGAAGGCGTCACAGACCCCGAGGTGAAGCGCAAGACGATCGGGCGCCTCTTCATCGACGTGTTCCAGAAATACGCGGGCGAGATCGAGGATGCGAGCTTCCTCGCGCAGGGCACGCTCTACCCCGATGTCATTGAATCGGTGAGTTTTTCGGGCGGCCCTTCGGTCACGATCAAGTCGCACCATAACGTTGGTGGCCTGCCCGAGAAGATGGGCCTGAAACTGGTCGAGCCGCTGCGCGAGCTGTTCAAGGACGAGGTCCGTGCGCTCGGTCACGAGCTGGGTCTTCCGGCGTCGTTCATCGGCCGTCACCCCTTCCCCGGCCCCGGCCTCGCGATCCGCTGCCCCGGCGAGATCACCCGCGACAAGCTGGAGATCCTGCGCAAGGCCGACGCGGTCTATATCGACCAGATCCGCAAGCATGGGCTTTATGACGAGATCTGGCAGGCCTTCGTCGCGATCCTGCCGGTGCGCACCGTCGGCGTGATGGGCGACGGGCGGACCTATGATTACGCCTGCGCCCTGCGCGCGGTGACCTCGGTCGACGGGATGACGGCGGATTACTACCCGTTCAGCCACGAGTTCCTCGGTGAGACCGCGACGCGGATCATCAACGAGGTGAAGGGCATCAACCGGGTGACCTACGACATCACCTCGAAGCCCCCCGGCACGATCGAGTGGGAGTGAGTTTCAGGCCCGCGTCCGAAAGGCGCGGGCCTTTTCTTTTGGGGAGACAAAGATGGCCGTCAAACTGACCGGGCGCCTGATCTGCGCCGATGCCGCCGAGGTCGGAATTGTCCGCGTTCACCTGCCCGAGCATATCGCGCTCACCCATGCCGAGCCGGGATGCGAGATGTTCGAGGTGAGGCAAGGAGCCGATCCGCTGGTCTTCACCGTCACGGAACGCTTCACCGACCGGGCCGCGTTCGAGGCGCATCAGGCGCGGACGAAGGCCTCGGAATGGGGCCGCGCGACCCAGGGGATCGCGCGGGACTATCAGATCGAGGAAGACTGAGCGGTTACAGGAAGGCGTCGGGAACTTCGGCCTTCTTGCGCGCGACGTAGGCCGCCAGCGCCTCGGCGACGCTCGGGTCCATCGCGGGCTGCTGATACTCGCCGAGCATCTTCTCCACCCGCTTCGTCGCGAGCGCCATGGTGTCGGGCGCGCCCTGCTCTTCCCAGGTCTCGAAGGGGCGGTAATCGAGCAGTTTGGTGCGCCAGAACGCATCCTTGAAGTTCGCCTGCGTATGGGCGCAGCCGAGATAGTGACCGCCCGGGCCCACCTCGCGTATCGCATCCATCGCCTGACCGTTCTCCGAGATGTCGACACCCTTGGCGAGGCTGTGCAGAATGCCCAGCTGGTCGGCATCCATCACGAATTTCTCGTAGGACGAGACCAGACCGCCCTCCAGCCAGCCGCAACCATGCAGCATGAAGTTCACACCCGCATAGAGCCCGTTATTGAGCGTATTCGCGGTCTCGTAAGCAGCCTGCGCATCGGGCAGCTTGGACCCGGTGAAGCCGCCCGCCGAGCGATACGGCAGGTTCAGACGCCGCGCGAGCTGCCCCGCGCCCAGCGTGATCAGCGAGGCTTCGGGCGTGCCGAAGGTCGGTGCGCCCGAGTTCATGTCGATCGAGGTGACAAACGCCCCGAAGATCACCGGCGCGCCGGGACGGATCAGCTGAGAATAGGCCACGCCCGCCAGCACCTCGGCCAGCACCTGCGTCAGCGTGCCCGCGACCGAGACCGGCGCCATCGCGCCACCGACGATGAAGGGCGAGATGATGCAAGCCTGATTGGCCTTCGCATAGACCTCGAGCGCCCCCATCATGGTGGAGTCGAAGGTCAGCGGCGAGTTGATGTTGATGAGCGAGGTCATCACAGTGTTCTGGTCGACGAACTCGTCACCGAAGAGGATCTTCGACATCTCGACGCTGTCGGCGGCACGCGAGGGCTCGGTGACCGAGCCCATATAGGGCTTGTCGCTAAGCGTCATATGCGCGTGGAGCATGTCGAAATGGCGCTTGTTCACCGCCACATCGGTCGGCTCGCAAACGGTGCCGCCCGAATGGTGGACCCATTTCGACATGTAGCCGAGTTTCACGAAGTTCCGGAAATCCTCGATCGTCGCGTAGCGGCGGCCACCCTGGCTGTCGCGCACGAAGGGAGGGCCGTAGACCGGGGCGATGACGAGGTTGCGCCCGCCGATCTCGACATTGCGCTCGGGGTTGCGGGCGTGCTGGGTGAATTGCGACGGCGCGGTCGCGCAGAGCTTGCGGGCAAGGCCGCGCGGGATGCGCACGCGCTCTCCTTCGATCGAGGCACCGGCCTCGCGCCAGCGTTCCAGCGCTTCGGGGTTCTCGACGAAGTTGACGCCGATCTCTTCGAGCACGGTTTCCGCGTTATGCTCGATGAGCTCGAGGGCTTCCTCGTTCAGGATTTCCATGTCGGGAATGTTGCGCGTGATGAAGCGCGAGAACTCCACCTTCACGGCCGTGCGTTCGGCCCGACGGGCTGCCCCGCCACCACCGCGCGCGCGACGCCCCACACGTTCACCCAGTTCCGAATCGGCCATGATTGCCTCCGCCCGTTTATCTCGCTTCAAACTAACGGGCAGAGGGATGCGCGATGGCCTGTTTGCGTCCGTCAGCGGTAGAGAAGCGACTGCCCGTCCGCGAAGAGATGCACTTTGGACGGATCGGCGCCGAGAGAAATCTCAGTATAGCGACGGTCGTGATGGATGCCGGGCAGTTTCGCGATGATCGGGTCGTGACCGCCTTCGGCCTCGAAATAGAGAAGCGTCACTTCGCCCAGAGCTTCGACGATATCGACGCGACCGGTGTAGATCGCCGCGTCCTCGATGGGCACGAAATCCTCGGGGCGCACCCCGATTTTCACGCGCCGCGACAGGTCCTCGGGACGCGTCGCGATGGTGGAGCGTGCGATGCCGCCGCCATCGAGTTTCACCGTGGTCATCTCACCCGTCTCGGTGATCTCGCCCGAGAGCAGGTTCATTGCGGGAGACCCGATGAACTGCGCGACGAACTCGTTGCGCGGCTGCTCATAGAGTTCGAGCGGCGTGCCGACCTGCGCGATCCCCTTATTCGCGAGCACCACGATCCGGGTCGCGAGCGTCATCGCCTCAACCTGATCGTGGGTGACGTAGATCATCGTGCGATCGGGCATCGCCTCTTTGAGCTGGGCGATCTCGATCCGGGTGGCGACGCGCAGCGCCGCATCGAGGTTCGAGAGCGGTTCGTCGAAGAGATAGACCTTCGGGTCGCGCACGATGGCGCGCCCGATGGCGACCCGCTGCCGCTGACCACCCGAGAGCGCTTTGGGCAGACGGTCGAGATAGTCGGTCAGTTGCAGCATATCCGCCGCCTTATTGACGGCGGCATCGATCTCGTCCTTGCTCATCTTCGCGATCTTCAGGGCGAAGGCCATGTTGTCGCGCACCGTCATGTGCGGATAGAGCGCGTAGGACTGGAAGACCATCGCGATGCCGCGGTTCGAGGGCGGCACGTCATTCATCCGCACCCCGTCGATCTCGAGCGTGCCGCCCGTGATCTTCTCGAGCCCCGCGATCATCCGCAGAAGCGTCGATTTCCCGCAGCCCGAGGGGCCCACGAAGACAATCAGCTCGCCCGCTTTGATGTCGAGGTTGATGTTCTCGAGAACCGACACCTCGCCATAGCTTTTCGCGACGTTTTCCAGTTTGAGTTCGGCCATAGTCTCCCCCTCAGGCCTCGTGTTCGTCGAGGCGCAGAATGCTCGGCTGCCATGGGCCGAGATGCAAAGTGTGATCGGGCATCGGTCGGATCGAGCCCAGCTCGCCCCCGACCGTCACCCAGTTGCCCGGCGGAACGGTGGCGTTCACCGGATGATCGGACAGGTTGAAATAGCACAGGATCGTCTCCTCCTCGTTCCTGCGCGTGAAGACCAGCAGGTCACCGGAGCAATACATATCCTCCATCGCGCCGGTCCGAAGCACGTCGTGATTGCGACGGAATCCGATCGCGCGGCGGTAATGGTGCAGGAGCGAGGCCGGATCGTGCTCGGCCACATCGGTCGCGATGTTCTGGTGCGTGGTGGGCACAGGCAGCCACGGGCGCGCCTGCGAGAAGCCCGCATAGGCGGCGTCGCGTTCCCAGACCATCGGCGTGCGGCAGCCATCGCGGCCCTTGAATTCGGGCCAGAATTCCTTGCCGTAAGGGTCTTGCAGGTCTTCGTAGGACAGCTCCGCCTCGTGCAAGCCCAGTTCCTCGCCCTGATAGAGGCAAAGCGAGCCGCGCAGGCACATCATCAGCGAGGTATAGAGCCGCGCCGAGGCCGGCGTCAGTTGCCAGCGCGAGATATGGCGCTCCACGTCGTGGTTCGAATAGGCCCAGCAGACCCAGCCGTCCTTGGCGACCGTATCGACCTTGTCGAAGACGGATTTGAAATAGCTCGCCTTGAGCGGTTCATGCCCGGAGAGCAGCTCGAAGGCGTAGGACATCTGCATCTTGTCCGCGCCGGAGGTGTATTCGCCCAGGATCTCCAGTCCGCGCTGGCTGTCGCCCACTTCGCCCACGGCCGCCGCGTTGTAATTGTTCATCAGCGTCCGGAGCTTGCGCAGGAAGCGCAGGTTCTCGGGGTTGTTCTTGTCGTAGATATGGCGCTGGTGATTGTAGGGGTTCACCTTGGGCGCGGTCTGGTCGTTACGCTCTTCCGGCGGCAGCGGCGGGTTATCGCGCAGCTCGTCGTCATGCATGTAGAAGTTGATCGTATCGAGGCGGAAGCCATCGACGCCGCGCTCCAGCCAGAACTGCGCGACATTGAGCAATTCCTGCGTCACTTCCGGGTTGTGGAAGTTCAGATCGGGCTGCTCCACGAGGAAGTTGTGCATGTAATACTGCTCGCGCCGGCTGTCCCAGTGCCAGCCCGGACCGCCGAAGATCGACAGCCAGTTATTGGGCGGCGTGCCGTCGGGCTTGGGATCGGCCCAGACATACCAGTCGGCTTTCGGGTTGTCCCGGCTCGACCGGCTTTCCTGGAACCACGGGTGCTGATCGGAAGTGTGGCTCAGCACCAAATCGATCATCACTTTGAGACCCAGCGCATGGGCCGTCGCGATCACCTGGTCGAAATCGGCGAGGTTGCCGAACATCGGGTCGACGTCGCAGTAATCGCTGACATCGTAGCCGAAATCCTTCATCGGCGAGGTGAAGAAGGGAGAGATCCAGACCGCATCCGCCCCGAGGCTCGCGACATGCGGCAGGCGGCGGACGATCCCGAGAAGATCGCCGATGCCATCGCCGTTGCTGTCTTGAAAGCTGCGCGGATAGATCTGGTAGATCACGGCCCCGCGCCACCAGTCTTCTTTCTTAGTAAGGGTTTTCATCAACCACCTTTAACCGAACCCGCCAGCAGACCGCGGACGAGATATTTCTGCATAGCGAAGAACACCAGAAGCGGCACGGCGATGGAGATGAAGGCGGCGGACGCCAGAATGCCCCAGTCGCCGCCGCGCGACCCCAGAAGGTCGTCGGCGATCTTCACAGTCATCACCTTCGAGGCGTCGTTCGCCGGAAGGAAGACTTTCGCGACAAGTAGGTCATTCCAGACCCAGAGGAATTGGAAGATTGCAAAAGAAGCAAGCGCCGGGAATGACAAAGGCAGCACGATTTTCATGAAGATCTGGAAATCGGTCGCCCCGTCGACCTTCGCACTCTCGATGATATCGCGCGGAAGACCGACCATGTAGTTGCGCAACAGGTAGATCGCGAGCGGCAAGCCGAACCCGGTATGGGCCAGCCATATCCCGAGGAAGCTCTGCCCGATGCCGATCTCCTGATGGAGCCGTAAGAGCGGCACCAGCGCGAGCTGCAGCGGCACGACCAGAAGGCCTACGACCGCCGCGATCAACAGGCCCCGGCCCGGAAACTCCATCCAGGCCAGCGCATAGGCCGCGAAGGCCGCGATCAGGATCGGGATGATCGTGGCCGGGATCGTCACCGTCAGCGTATTGATGAAGGCCTGCCCCATCCCGTCGGAGAACAGCACGTTGCGGTAATTTGCCAGCGTGAAGGCGGGCGGCATGTCGGCCACGAAATAGACCCGCGGGCCCGAGCCCTCGAAGCTCGTCTTCGACGTGGCCTTGTAGGTGCCGTCCTTGGCGACGCTCAGCGTGCCGCCATCGCCGGTATCGACCGTCTCCCCCGCCTTGTAGGCGCCCGGCTTGATGCCCGAGGTGCCGAAGGCGGTGATCGTCGTGCCGGATTTCAGGTCATTCGCGTTCTGCCCGTTATTGAGCAGATCGCCCTCGAGCACATAGAGCCCGTCGACCTGTTTCTCGCCGTCGGCCGGGATGCGGTCGCGGAAGGCTTTCTCCACCGAGAAGGCCGCGTCCCACCAGCCCGACTGGCTGATCTGGTCGGTCGTGCGGAAGGAACTGACCAAGAGCCCCACCGTCGGCACGAGCCAGAGCACGACCATGAAGACGACCGAGAGTTGCACCGCCCATGTCAGGCGCGATTTCTGTCCTGCGATAGCGGCCATCAGCGCGTCTCCCTACGGGCTTGAATGATGTTCCAGATCATCACCGGCAGCACGATGATCATGATGACGAAGGCCACAGCCGTCGCGCGCCCGTCATCGCGGAACATGTATTGCATCATGTAGCTGGGCAGGATCTGCGTGCCGAAATTCCCGCCCGTCGTTGCGTAGACGATATCGAAGACCTTCAGCACGAGGATCGTGATCGTGGTCCAGACCACGACGATCGTCGGCATGATCTGAGGCACCTTGATCTTGAAGAACAGCTGGAACGGGTTCGCGCCGTCGAGCACTGCAGCCTCGATCGTCTCCTCGGGGATACCGCGCAGCGCGGCCGAGAGGATCACCATCGCGAAGCCGGTCTGGATCCAGATCAGGATCACCATCAGGAAGAAGTTGTTCCAGAACGGCACCTGCAGCGGGTCGAGCGGCTGCATGTGGAAGGCCACGCGGATCGCGTTGATCATCCCGATATCGGGGTTCACGGCATAGACGAATTTCCAGATCAGCGAGGCGCCCACGAAGGAAATCGCCATCGGCATGAAGATTAGCGATTTCGCGATGTTACCCCATTTGATGCGGTCGGTGAGCTGCGCTGCCAGCAGACCGAGGAAGGTCGCGAGCGCGGGCACCACCAGCACCCAGAGGAAGTTGTTGAACACGGCCTGACGGAAGCTCGGATCCATCGCGAGCCGTTCGTAATTGCCAAGGCCCACGAAAGTGCCGCCGTCGCGGTTGAACAGCGAGCGCCAGAACGAGCCGACCACCGGATAGGCCAGATACAGACCGAGCGCGAAGATCGCCGGGAACAGGAACAGCCAAGGGCGGACCATGTTCGCGCGGTTGATATTGCGCCCCGGGTCTTTGCCGCTCGGCGGGAAGATGACTTTGTCGAGGACGATATTCGCGGCGTAGAAATAGGCGACGCAGCCGCCCACCCCAAGCGCGATCGTAATCAGACCCTGCAAGATCGGTGACATCTGGCCCCTCCCCGAACCGGCGTGAAAAGATGCGAACGCCCCCGGACCATGATCCGGGGGCGCAGGCGTTACTTACTTCTGGATGCTGTCCCAGCGCTTCTGGACCGCGTCTGCGGCCTCTTGCGCGGTCTCGTCGCCGGTGGTGTAGGCGACCATCGCTTTCCAGAACGCATCCGTGCCGATCTCGCCCGGCATCTGGTCCGACCCGTCGAAGCGGAAGGTCGTCGCGTCCAGCAGGATCGAATTCATGTGACGCTGCACGTCATTGGCGAAGGCCGCCGGATTGACGTTCTTGTTCGGCGTCAGGAAGCCCGATTGCGCCATCCAGATTTCCGAGGCGATCGGCGTCTCGAGGAACTTCACGAAGGCTTCGGCGGCCTTGGAGTCCTTGGTGATGCCGAACATCGTGCCCGCGCCGAGAACCGGCTTGCCCAGATCCTTGCTGGCATAGGACGGGAAGTAGAAGAAGTTCACGTCCTGACCCACCTTGGTCCCGTCGGGGAAGAAGGTCGGGATGAAGCTCGCCTGCTTGTGCATGTAGCATTTCGGCGGGAAGTCGAAGAGACCTTTCGGGCTGTCGCGGAAGTCGGTGGTGGCCACCGCCTGCTCGCCGCCTTCGGCGAAGCCGGGGGTCTTGGCGAACCAGCCGTAATCCTTGATCGCCTCGACGACCTTGGGATCGTTGAACTTCAGCTTGTTGGTGACCCAGTCGTCATAGGTCTCGGGCGACTGCGTGCGCAGCATGAAGTCCTCGACCCAGTCGGTCGCGGGCCAGCCGGTCGCTGCCCCGGAGCCCAGACCGATGCACCACGGCGTGCCGCCATCGGCCTTGATCTGCTCGGTCAGCGCCTTGAGGTC
Organism: Thioclava electrotropha; assembly: GCF_002085925.2. Lineage (NCBI taxonomy): Bacteria > Pseudomonadati > Pseudomonadota > Alphaproteobacteria > Rhodobacterales > Paracoccaceae > Thioclava > Thioclava sediminum. Next base: position 2,073,827 of record NZ_CP053562.1, on the reverse strand, counting down.
CTCCATCGTCTCGGGAACCTTGTAGCCCGCTTCCTTGAAGTTCTCCGGCACATACCAGACGAGCGATTTCAGGTCCGCCTTGAAGGGGAAGGTGAAGGTATGGTTCTCGCCGTCCTTGCCCTTGTAGGTGGACAGATCCTCCCAGGACTTCCCGGCGGCGTAATTGTTCTTGATCCAGTCACCCGTGCCATCGGGCATCGCCGTCAGGTAGCCCTGCTTGGCCATGTCGGAGGCGAGGCCCGGCTGCGGGAAGACCGCGATGTTCGGCGGCGTGCCAGCCTTCGCGGCGATCACGATATCCTGCTCGAAGCTTTCCGAACCGGAGTAGTTCACCTTGGCGCCGGTCGCGGCCGAGAAATAGGCCAGAACGCTCTCAAAAAGCGCCTTGTCGTTGCCCGTCCACGGGCCGGTGATCGTGAGCGTCTCGCCGCTCAGATCGGTGTCGTTCTTGAATTGATCATAGCTCGCCCAGTCAAACTTGTCGGCATCGCTGCCCGGCGCGAATTTGAGATCCTGCGCGTGAGCGAGCCCCGCCGACAGCGCGAGCGCCGCGATCCCAAGCATCAGATGTTTGGTCATGAAATCCTCCCGGTGTGTCGCGCTTTTTGGCCCAAGGCGACTCGCCCGCCCAAAGCGCTTTGGACAGCTCCGACCGTTTCAGAGCCTCGCGAAGAAGTCAATTGTGCCTGCTCACGCTAAAATCAATTCCGCTTTATATCCTCATGACTTACCCAGAAGTTTATGCCGCATCGCAGCATATGCCGCGCCGCACGCGCATCATTGACGTCGATAGACGCGCACCCTAGTCTCGCGATAATCCAAAGCGGTTTGGCTCATGAATCTCAAGACATTGGCACTCGAATTGGGGCTGTCGCCCACCACTGTGAGTCGCGCGCTCAACGGGTACCCGGAAGTGTCCGAGGCCACGCGGCGTCGGGTGCGCGAAGCGGCAGAGGCCGCCAATTATCGCCCCAACACACAGGCCAAACGGTTGGCGACGGGGCGTGCAATGGCCATCGGCCACATCATCCCGATCTCGGACCGCCACGAGATCGTGAATCCGGTTTTCGCGGATTTCATCGCGGGCGCCGGTGAAGTCTATGCGCGTGCGGGCTACGATATGGTCATGACCATCGTGCCCGACGATTCCGAGGCCCGCGCCTATGCCGAGCTGCGCTCGAAAGGGAATGTGGACGGCGTGCTGATTCACGCGCCCAAGGTCGAGGATCACCGCATCGCCATGCTCGACGCGCTGGGGATGCCCTATGTGCTGCACGGGCGGGTCAGCGGAACGAACGCCCCCTTCAGCTGGGTCGATGTGAACAACAAGCGCGCCTTCGAGCGGGCGACGAATTTCCTGCTCGATCTGGGGCATCGCCGGATCGCGCTGATCAACGGCATCGGAGAGATGGATTTCGCCCGCAGGCGCCGACGCGGCTATGAGGCGGCGCTCAAGGCGCGCGAGATGGCAATCGACCCGGCTCTGATCGTCGAGGGCGAGATGACCGAAGCGCAGGGCCATGATGCGGCGCGCGAGATGCTGCAATGGCCCGACCCGCCGACGGCTTTCCTGACCGCCTCGCTGCTCTCTGCGATGGGCGCGCGGCGCGGCATAGAAGAGGCCGGGTTGGTGATGGGGCGCGACGTCTCGATCGTGACCCATGACGACGAGCTGGGTTACTTGAAAAACGGCACGGCGGAAGAGCCGATCTTCACCGCGACGCGCTCTTCGGTGCGCGAAGCGGGACGGCGCTGTGCGGCGCTTCTGATCGAACAGATCGAGAGCGGCGACCGCAGCCCGCGCCATGAATTGATGGAGGCGGTTCTGGTCGTCGGCCAGTCCACCGGTCCGGTCCCCACCCAATGAGGCGCGCTGCGCCCGAGTTGAAACCAATTTTATATACAGGATGAAGATGCTCCCGAAACGCTCTGATTTTCCTGCCGATTTCCAGTTCGGCGTTGCCACCTCCTCCTATCAGATCGAGGGCCATTCCTTCGGCGGTGCGGGCCCGACCCATTGGGACACTTTCGCCGCCACGCCGGGCAATGTCGTGCGCGCCGAGAACGGTGCGGTCGCCTGCGACCACTATCACCGCTGGGAGGAAGACCTCGACCTGATCGCCAATGCAGGCTTCGACATCTACCGCTTCTCGACCTCCTGGGCGCGGGTGATGCCGGAAGGGCGTGGCCCGGTGAACCGTGAGGGGCTGGATTTCTACGACCGGCTGGTCGACGGAATGCTGGAGCGTGGCCTCAAACCGGCGCTCACCCTCTATCACTGGGAATTGCCTGCCGCGCTCGCCGACAAGGGCGGTTGGCGCAACCGCGACATCGCTTCCTGGTTCGCCGATTTCACGCAAGTGATCGCGGATCGACTCGGCGACCGTATCTGGTCCGCCGCCCCCATCAACGAGCCGTGGTGCGTCGGTTGGCTCAGCCATTTCCTCGGCCATCACGCGCCGGGCCTGCGCGACATCCGCGCCACGGCCCATGCGATGCATCACGTGCTGCTCGCCCATGGCAAGTCGATCCGCGTGATGCGCGCGCATGGGATGAAAAACCTCGGCGCGGTGTGCAATCTCGAATACCCGATCCCTGCCGACGAGACGCCCGAGGCCACGGCGGCGGCCAATCTCTATGACGCCTATTACAACCGCTTCTTCGTGGAGGGCATTTTCAAGGGCCGCTACCCTGAGGAGGTGATGGAGGCCTTCGCCCCCCATATGCCGCACAATTGGGAAGACGATTTCGCGCTGATCGGCGAGAAGCTCGACTGGCTCGGCCTCAATTACTACACCTGCAAGCGCATCGCGCCCACCGAAGGCCCGTGGCCCGCGCATCACGAGGTCGACGGCCCGCTGCCGAAAACTGCGATGGGCTGGGAGATCTATCCCGAGGGGCTCTATCAGTTCCTGACACGGCTCAAGCGCGAATATACCGGCGATCTGCCGCTCTACGTGACCGAAAACGGCATGGCCGCGCCCGATGTGGTCGAAGACGGCAAGGTCGAGGACCCGCATCGCATTGCCTATTACCGCGATCACCTCGCCGCCGTGCAGCGCGCGATTGCCGAGGGTGTTCCGGTGAAGGGCTATATCGGCTGGTCGCTGATGGACAATTACGAATGGGCCCTGGGTTACGAGAAGCGCTTCGGGCTCGTCCATGTGGACTTCGACAGCTTGCAGCGCACCCCCAAAGCGTCCTATCTGGCATGGAAAGACGCATTGGGGAGCCGCGGATGAGCGATCAAATCACCCTGCTGGCCGATATCGGCGGCACCAATACACGCGTGGCGATGGCCCGTGACGGCAAGCTGATCCATTCCACGATCCGCCGCTTCTCGAACAAGGGGCGGGGCGCGCTTGAGGACATCCTCGAGGAGTATATCCGCGACGAGGATTGCGGCGAGATCGCGGGTGCCTGCGTGGCCGCCGCCGGTCCGGTGCGCGACGACGTGGCCGAAATGACCAACCTCGCCTGGGTGATCCGCGCCGACAATATCGCGCGGCTGACCGGGACCGATCATGTCTTCGTGCTCAACGATCTGCAGGCGCAGGGCCATGCGCTGGGAAGCCTCGCCGAAGATGCCGTGCACCCGATCCTGCCCGGCCTGCCTGCGAAGGAGGGCTCTGCGCGGCTGGTGGTCGGGATCGGCACCGGGTTCAACGCAGCTCCGGTGCATGAGGGGCCCGGCGGGCGCGTCGTGCCGCCCTCGGAGGCGGGCCACACCACCTTGCCGATCGAGACCGAGGAGGATTTCGCGCTCAAGACCTATCTCGACGCGAAGCACGATTTCGCCAGTGTCGAGCATGTCGTGTCGGGGCGCGGTCTGGAACGGCTCTACGCCTATCTCAGGGGCGAGGACGACGCGACCACCTCGGGTCAGGAAATCCTCGAGGCGATCACCCGCGGCGAAGAGACGGCCGTCGCGGCAGGCCAGCTCTTCGTGCAAATGCTGGGCCGGGTCGTGGGCGATCTGGCGCTGACCCACCTGCCCTTCGGCGGCATCTACCTGATCGGTGGGGCCGCGCGCGGCGTCGTCCCGTGGCTCGACGAGTTCGGTTTCGCCGAGGCGATGCAGGCCAAGGGGCGCTTCTCGGAATTCCTGCGCGCCTTCCCGGTCAGCGTGGTCGAGGACGACTACGCAGCGCTTCAGGGCTGCGCCTCCTATCTTTCTTCGCGCATGCTGCGATAGGCGCGTTTCCGTCAAGGCTATTTTAACGGCTTGGGCTTAGACCTCTTTCACGGATGTGTTTGAAAGAGGTTGCCGATGCGTACGCTCTGCCTTCGTGACTTTGTGGTGGCGCCATGACCGCGCTTGCCCTGCCCGACCGGATCGACCTTGCGACCGTGCGCCCCCTGCAAGCGTCGCTGCAATGCGTGGCGACGGAAGATGTCGCCCTCGATGCCTCCAGCGTGACCCATTTCGGCGCGCTGGGGCTGCAACTGCTGCTTTCTGCAGCGAAGACTGCCCGCATCGCAGGTCACCGCCTCGAGATCGCCGACAGTTCGGAGGCGTTCGACAGCGCCCTGACCCGGTTCGGCCTCTCGCATGAGGATCTCCAGCACCTGCCGGATGCGGAGGCCCCATGTCACTGAAAGTTCTCGCGGTCGATGACAGTCGCACCATTCGCGACATGCTCAAGCTCACCCTCGAACATGCCGGGATGGAGCTTTACCTCGCCGAAGACGGCGTGCACGGGCTGGAGGTGCTCGACGGGCTGGAGCCTGACGCGATCATCTCCGACATCAACATGCCGCGCCTCGACGGGTTCGGCTTCATCGAGGCCGTGCGCGGGCAGGACCGCCACCGCGCGACCCCGATCCTCGTCCTCACCACCGAATCCGCGGCCGAGCTGAAAGCCCGCGCCCGCGCTGCCGGGGCAACCGGCTGGATCGTGAAGCCCTTCGACCCGACCAAACTGGTCAAGGCGCTCAACATGGTTGCCGGATAAGGAGTGCGACATGTCCGACCCGATGGCAGAAATCAAAGCATCGTTCTTCATCGAATGTGAAGAGCTGCTCGAAAGCCTGCAAGATGCGCTCTCCGATCTCGACGAGGGCGCTGACGATGGGGAGACAATCAATGTCGTCTTCCGGGCGGTCCATTCGATCAAGGGCGGCGCAGGCGCGTTCGGGCTCGATGCGCTTGTCGCTTTTGCGCATCGGTTCGAAACCGTTTTGGACGAGCTACGCGCCGGCAGGCTCGACCTGACGCCTGAGGCGGTGAAACTCTTTTTTCAGGCGGCCGATCTGCTTGCAGACGAAATCCACGCCGCGCGCGAAGGGTCTTCCGAACCCGAGGCCGCCGAGGAGTGCCTTCAGGCGCTTGAGGCGCTTTTGGGGGATCGGGGCCCTGCACATACGGCTGATGCGGAAGACGAGACCGAGGCCGCGGACTTCCAGCCGATGGGCCTCGCGCTCGACCTCGACTTCGATTTCACCCCAGAGGACGCCTCCCCGACCGGCTTCACCCTGCAGTTCCGCCCCGACGGCGCGCTCTATGCCTCGGGCAACGAACCGCTGCAGCTGCTCCGTGCGCTCGCCGAAATCGCGGAGGTCTCGATCACGACCGACGCAGAGGCGGTCCCGCCACTCGATACGCTCGACCCGGAGGAGAACCATCTCTGCTGGACAGTCCAGATCACGGGAGATGTGACAGAAGACGAAATCCGGGAAGTGTTCGAATTCGTCGAAGACGTCTGCCAGATCGATATCTCGCCGATCCTCGATTCACCTGAAACGCCCCTCCCGGAGCTGCCCGAATTAGAAAGCGAGCCGTCCGGCGACACTGACGAAGATGAGAAATTTGAACCCGCGGCGCCTCCAACCGATGAGATCGCAGAGATCGCGACCGAAGCTCCCGCGCGCACGCCTGACCCGGCCCCGACAGAGCAACAAGCCGAGGCCGCGAAGCCCTCCGCCGCTCAGCCTACGGCATCTAACACCGCTTCCGCTGCAGAGCCCGGCGCCACCGTGCGCGTCGATATCGAGCGCATCGACCGCTTGGTGAACCTCGTCGGCGAATTGGTGATCAACCAAGCCATGCTTGCTCAATCTGTGGCCGAAGCCGGTCTGCCGCCAAACTCCGCCGTGAATACCGGGCTCGAAGCCTTCATGATGCTGACCCGTGACATTCAGGACAGCGTGATGATGATCCGTGCTCAGCCGGTCAAGCCGCTGTTCCAGCGGATGGCCCGGATCGTGCGCGAAGCCTCTTCGGCGATCGGCAAGGACGTCCGCCTCAAAACCGAAGGCGAAACGACCGAGGTCGACAAAACCGTCATAGAGCGCCTCGCCGACCCGCTCACCCATATGATCCGCAACGCCGTCGATCATGGCCTCGAATCCCCCGACATGCGCGAAGCCTCTGGCAAACCACGCGAAGGAATCGTCACCCTCTCCGCTCACCACCGATCCGGCCGTGTCGTGATCGAAGTCAGCGATGACGGTGGTGGCATCGACCGCAAGAAGGTCTTCGAAAAAGCCATCGAAAAGGGGCTTGTCACCCCGGATGCCCTGCTTTCCGACAGCGAAATCGACAACCTTCTCTTCCTGCCCGGTTTCTCCACTGCGGACCAGGTCTCCGCACTCTCGGGCCGCGGCGTTGGCATGGATGTCGTGAAAAGCTCGATCCAATCGCTAGGGGGTCGGATTTCGATCACCTCTGAACCTGGCAAAGGCAGCTGCTTCTCGATCTCCCTGCCACTGACCCTAGCCGTGCTCGACGGCATGGTCGTCAATGTCGCGGGCGAAACCCTCGTGGTTCCGCTCTCCTCGATCCTCGAAACCGCGACGCTCACAAGCGAAGACATCCGCGCGCTCGGCCCGTCGACCAACGTCATCCATCTGCGGGGCGCCTTCGTCCCTCTTTTCGATCTCGGTGCAGAACTCGGATACCGCGCACCTAAGCGCTCGTATAGCGGCGACGTCGTTCTGCTCACCGCTCAGGAAGATGGCGCCCGTTCCGCCCTCGTCGTCGATTCAATCCTTGAGCAGCGCCAGGTCGTCATCAAGGGGCTGCAGCAGTCCTACGGTCATATCCCGGGCGTCGCTGCCGCCACAATTCTTGGCGACGGTCAAATAGCGCTCATTCTCGACCCCGCCGATCTCGTCCAATCCGCATCGGGCAATACCCGCGCCACTGATCTCTCACTCGCAGGATAAGCCATGACAGAAGACACCATGCCGAAAACCGAAGCCGCAGAGGTTGAGCTTCTCTCTTTCCGACTCGGTGATGAAGAATACAGCGTCGACATCATGTCCGTGCGCGAAATTCGAGGTTGGACCCGGGCGACGCCGCTCCCGCACGCCCCCGCATTTGTACGCGGCGTGATCAACTTGCGAGGTACCGTTCTACCTGTCGTCGACCTTTCCATCCGTCTCGGTATGGAACCGGTCGCCGGTGACGCACGCAACGTGATCATTGTCGTCCAGGTCGGCAGCCAAACCGCAGGGCTTCTCGTCGATGCGGTCTCGGACATACTCGCCCTGCCCCGCTCTGAAATGCAATCTCCGCCCGACCTTAATGCCGACATTTCGCAACGATACATCTCGGCGCTCACTATCGTAGAAGGCCGGATGATCAGGATTCTCGATCTCACGTCCGTGTTGCCACAAGAGGCGATCGAAGCTGCATGAACGTGCCCCTGTCCACATTGGGGCAGGTCGCACCGACCGAGTCCGAATTCAGAGCTATCGCTCAGCTCCTGCACGAGACGACGGGCATTGTGCTTGCGCCCGGAAAATCTTCGATGGTGCAAAGCCGTCTTGCAAAGAGACTTCGGACCTTGGGGCTCGCGCAATACAAAGACTATATCGCCCTCGTGACCTCCGAATCTGGTCGCGAAGAGCGTCGACAAATGGTGTCCGCACTCACCACAAACGTGACCCATTTCTTCCGCGAGAACCATCATTTCGAATCTTTGCGCCGTATCGTTCTTCCCACCCTCTTGGAAACTGCAAGGAATGGTGGTCGCGTTCGGCTCTGGTCTGCGGGATCGTCGAACGGACAAGAAGCCTATTCGATAGCCATGACGATTGCCGAATGCGCGCCTGATTTTGCGAAGCTAGACCTTCGGATACTCGCAACCGACATCGACCCTCTTATGATCGCAGCAGGGTCGAAGGGTTTCTATCCCGCGACCGCAGTTGCAGCTGTGCCCGAGACTTTGCGAAAGAAATATTTCCGACCGGAGGGTGAAGACTTTCAGATCATCTCAGAGCTCCGCGATATCGTGAAGTTTCGCGAACTCAATCTTCACGATCCTTGGCCAATGCGCGGAAAATTTGACGTGATCTTCTGCCGCAACGTCGTCATCTATTTCGCGCCCGAGGCACAAGTCAGTCTTTGGAAACGGTTTGAGGAACAGCTAGCGCCAGGCGGATACTTGTTTGTTGGCCATTCGGAAAGGGTGACAGATGGCGATCAGTCTAAACTCAGAACAGCTGGTGTCACCTCTTATAAACTGACTTAACCTAACTGGACAGGATCGCATTTTATGGCATTACGAGACCAATTACGCATCCTCGTGGTCGATGACATGTCGACAAGCCGCGGGCTCATCATGCAGGCGCTTGACGCGATGGGAATCCGGCAGGTCGGATACGCAACCGACGGCAAAAGCGCGCTCCAGATCCTCGAAGCCAAGCCTGTCCATCTTGTGATTTCTGACTATAACATGCCGGGAATGGACGGACTGCAATTCCTTCAGGCGATGCGAAAGGATGCTCGCACAAAGGGGTTAGGCTTCATCCTGATCACCGGGCGGGCCGATCCTGAAGTCATCGATACGGGTCGACGGTTCGGGATGAATAACTTCATCAAGAAACCATTCACTCCGCCCGAACTAAAAGCGTGTATTGAAGCAGTTGTAGGACGTTTGTAATGCAACAGCAGGCACGCCGAGTTCCGCTTGCTGATCTAACTGCGCGCGTCGGGCGTGAACTGGAAGCGCTCGCTCGCATGTCGATTTCACTCCAGCGTGCCCTTTCGGCGAGCGGGATCGACAGCAGCCTTGCTCCGCAGATCATTCGCGAGTTACAGAGCATTGATCGCATCAGCCAATCGCTCGAAGATCTCGGGGTGTTCGTCAGCACACTAGCTGAACAGATTTCACCCGACTTAGCCTGTGATGCGGACCCAATTTTCGCCTCGCTTCGACTTCAAGATCTCGCTGATGCACTCGATCCGCAGCACTTCACGGAAATTGAAACGCGCGCCTCAGAAGGTGACGTCAGTTGGCTTTGATTGAATAGCCCCGTGTATCGTCGACGCCTTCTTTGCTAATTTTGAAGCACGGAGGCCATGATGAGCAGCGACCCACGTTCTGCGACGATTTCAAGCGAGATGCCGTCGCGCAGCTCTCGGAGAGGAGTTCCCCGTTCAGGGAGGTAGCCGAGCGCTTGGGCGTGAGCCAATACTCCCTCTACTAAGGATGCCGAGATCCGTCGGCTCAAGCGTGACCTCCTGAGAGTGACGGAGGAGCGGGACATTAAAAAAAATTGCGAGCCATTGTCCGCCATTGGTCCGAGGACAATGGCGAGCGCCTATTTCGCCAGGGATGCCAAGTGAGATACGCGTTCGTGGCCGAGCATCGCGGGCAGTTCTCTATTCGGGCGATGTGGCGTTGCTTACGTATCCAGCCGAGTGGCTTCTACGCGTGGCTGAAGGCCCCACTGAGCAAGCGAGCTCGAGAAGGCGAGCGGCAGATTGCGCTGCTGAAGGAGGCGAGGGTGGAAAACGGCAAGGTCTATGGTCACCGCAAGCTACATCACGACCTTCTCGAGCAGGGCGAAAGCATCTGCCTGAACCGGGTCGCCCTTTTAGCCAGGCTGACGGGCATCAAGGCGCAGATCGGCTACAAGCGCCGACCGGGAAAGTATGGGGGAAAGCCTTCGGTCGTGGTCGACAACACTCTGGACCGACAGTTCAGCGTGGCGACACCGGATAAGGCCTGGGTGACCGCGATTTCCTATCCGCAAACAGGAAGGTTTCGCCTATCTCGCCGTGGTCATTGATGGTCGTAAGGAAAACGATCCCCCGGATCGTTTTCTCATCCTCATCTATCTCGCGTCGTGTCGTCGGCTAGGCAATGCAGAGCCGCCAGACGACAGACGTTGTCCTGCAAGCGCTACTCATGGCGACATGGCGGAGGAAACCCGAGCGAAAAGTTCTGCTCCACTCCGAAAAGGGAAACCAATTCAACATCATGGACTGGGCAGAATTCCATCGCGCTCACAATCGGGAGCAATTGATGGGCCACCGTGGAAACCACCATGACAACTCGGTCGCAGAGAGCTCGTTCAACTTGCTGAAACGCGAGCGGATCACGCGAAGGACGCACCGGACACGCGAAGAAACCAGGCTGGATGTAGTCAACTACAACGCAAGCATGCCCGGAACGCAATGATGTTGCCCGTCGTGTTCGAGCGGCAACAGAAACTGAGACGCGACTGCGTCCACGAAAAACGGGGCCATTCATTTGACATGTATTGCAACCATTCAACACATCAGAACAGTTCGATTTCGCGAGCCGGCGCGGGCGTGACATCGCGCTCAAAGACTTCTGCATTACCAAGCATTTTCTGGCGCGCACGGCCAGTATCGGGCCAGAACTCTACCCTACGCGCTTGAGAACCGCCCAAACTCTGGCTGACACATGTGATACGCTCCTTAGCTAGGAACGCGATTGAGAACTCGCTATTCTTCAAGCCGATGTCCGAGAGGCCGTTGACCATGCGCGCACCACCAAATAGCTTCGCACGTAGATCACTGCGCTTCGCCCCGTGTTTAATAAGTTCATTGATCAAAAGCTCCATCGCATTCACGCCGAAGCTTGCCGCTTGAAAGGTTGAACCAGTCGTATTCGGCAATAGAAAGTGGTTCATACCACCGACCTGCGCATTTTCATCGTAGAGACAACAGGCGACACAAGAGCCGAGGATCGTTGTAATCGATTTCGCGCCCGTGCCGGCGACGAGAAACTCGCCTTGCGAAATATGGATCGGTCTGTCTGTGGAAACTGCATTCATGTTTCACCGACTTTCCTGACCTTTGCCGGGCTCTGAGCACATCTCCTGAGAATTTCTGGGGCGATTTTTTCAAGGGCCACCGAATAGGACGCCGCGCCAATTTCGAGCGCCGCCCTCGGCATTCCAAAAACAGTCGACGTCTCCTTGTCTTGGGCAAAACAATGTGCTCCGGCTCGGCGCAAGAGCATCATCCCCTCTGCGCCATCTCGGCCCATACCGGTGAGTAAAACGACGACGGCATTCGTAGCCATATTCAGTGCGGATTCGAACAGAATATCCACCGACGGTCGATGTCCGTTTCGCTTCTCGCTTTCAAGCAATGACAGGTAAGGTGTTCTGTCATTTTGAACCGTGAGATGCGTCGGGCCACCAGGCGCAAGATAGACTTGCCCTTGTGCGAGAGGGAGGCCCGTTTGGCCAAGCCGCACACTTGGCGCGATGATACGATCAAGCCGTTCGGCGAAGCTCGCGAGGAAGCTCTCTGGCATGTGCTGCGCTATGAGCGTGGGCGGGCAATTTTCAGGAAATCCCTTCAAGATCGTCTCGAGGGCGTCAACGCCTCCGGTCGAGGACCCGATCAGCACGATTTGACCGGCCCAGTGAAAGTTTCGTGCGGGCCTCACCGCAGCTCGCGAGACCCCACTTTGAGGCAGGCGCGCGTTTGCTGCCGCAAGAAGAATATCTGGAAGCGTCTCAAAGCTCTTTTCGAGGTGACCAGACCGCGGCTTTCCCACGCAATCGATCGCACCGAGGGCGAGCGCTTCGATTGCGGCGCGCGATCCGCTATGGGTTTCCGTCGACACCATGACCACAGGCATCGGTCTCAAACGCATGAGGCGTTCAAGAAAATCGAGGCCGTTCATCCGCGGCATCTCGACATCGAGCGTGATCACATCCGGCGAAAGCGCTTTAATTTTTTCACGCGCCTCAAACGCGTCCGCCGCTTCGCCGACGACGGCTAGGCGCGCGTCGTTTGTCAGACGCGCTCGAATAAGTTGACGCATCGTAGCCGAGTCATCGACGATGAGAACTTTCTTGGCGAGCGGCAATTCGTTTGGCATCGCGTGTCCTTCGTGCGAATTCAAAACTCTTCCCAGTCTTCAGCTGAAAAGGTGGTACCGCGCGGAGCGGTTTCGCCCACCGCTTGCGGAAGTTCACGGCCTCCTTCGCTTGCCTGAACCTCATATTGATTTTGCGCCGACAGAGTGCTCTCGCCTTCTTTTGACGTCGCCCGCATACTGACTTTGAACTGGGCAGTGATGTCGCGCAGGGATGTCGCATTTGTCATCAGAGCGTGACTGGCCGCGGTCGTTTCTTCGAACATTGCTGCGTTTTGTTGCGTCACTTGGTCCAGCTGATTCACCGCGGCATTTATCTCTTTCAGCCCCTCTGCCTGCTCATGGGCACCGCCCGCTATTTCAGAGACACGCGCCGAAATATCGACGACAGCGTTAAGAATTTCCGTGAGCGCACGGCCGGTTTCGCCGACGAGGCCCACGCCTCGGGTCACCTGTTCGCTCGACGCGGTGATCAGGGTGTCGATTTCGCGTGCGGCTTCGGAAGACCGTTGCGCGAGGGCGCGTACTTCTGAAGCGACAACGGCGAAACCGCGACCCGCTTCACCGGCGCGCGCGGCTTCGACACCAGCGTTGAGCGCAAGTAGGTTGGTCTGGAAGGCAATCTCGTCGATCACGCCGATGATCTTGGAAATCTGCTGTGAGCTGGTTTCGATTTCGCTCATCGCCTGTATGGCCTGCTTGACCACTTCACCAGAGGTTTCCGCGCTGCTGCGGGCTTCTGACACCACCCGATCCGCTTCCGCCACGCCTTGCGCCGAGGTCGTGACAGACGATGAGAGCTGATCGAGTGCGGCTGCGGTTTCTTCAAGCGTCGCAGCCTGTTGCTCCGTTCTGCGGCTGAGGTCGTCAGAAGCAGAGGCGATCTCACTGGCCTCAGTGTCGATCGCCGCAGCGTTGTCGATGACTGAAACGATCGCTGCCGCAAGGTTTTGCGCTGCAGCGTTGAAATCGTTGCGCAACGCCTCGTATTCCTGGGAAAACTCCGTGTCGAGCGTCAGGCTCAGATCGCCGCGCGACAGGGCTGCAAGGCCGAGTTGAAGCGTCTCGACGACGGACTTCTGAGCCTCGATCATTTTGAGATTTCGGTGTTGGGCGGAGGCAAGCGCAGCTTCCGCGACGGTCACGTCACTGGCCATGAGCACGATCTTCATCAAGCGCCCTGCTTTATCCGAGATCGGATTGAGCGAGCCGTCGAGCAGAAAGGTATTGCCCTGACGGTCACGTATCGAAAAGCGGGCAGTGACGGGCTCACCGGCGGCAATCGAAGGCCAAGGATCACTGCCATCAACCGTGCTTAGCCAGTCCTTCAGCGGCTCTCCCATGAGGCTTGGTGCCTGCCCCCCGAGGAGCGATTGCAGATTTGCGTTCATTCGAACAACCATCCCGGCAGGGTTGGCCTCGCAAAAGAGCTGGCCACGCTCGATGGCCGCGATAAGGGCATCCTTCATCCGTCGTTCGGTCACGTCGCGCCACTCGACCACGAACCCCGCCTGATTGCCCTGCCCATCAACGAATTCGGTGACGTCGACGCCAAACCGACCCTCGCCAACCTTGATATCGACATGAAGGGGCAATTGAGTTGGATCACCGAGCAGCGCACGGGCGTGTCCCCGATTGGCGTGGAAATCATCCATCGAGCGGCCCACAAGATTCTTAGGATCGAGGTCGGTGCTGACAACGCGAAACTCGTCGAGCCGCGACTCGACCAGATCGACGAGCGCACGATTGACATGGGTGATACGGAAGTCGCGATCGACGATCATCAGAGCGGCGGAGGCGTTAGCATAGGCTGCGCCCTGTCGCGTGGCCTCGCGTTTGATCCCTTCAGACTGATCAAGCTCGTTGCGCAGGTTGCTCAGCGCGGAGGCGATTGCACCGACTTCGTCGCCACGGCGAGTCTGTGCGATCTCGCTCGCGTAATCGCCTCCGCTGATCTTGCGAATGGATTTTTCCAGGCCCTTGAGAGGGTTTGAGACGGATCGTGCCATCCAGGCAGAAAGGGCCGCCAATAGAAGGATGAGCCAGGACGCGTTGAATAGCATCGCACGGGCAAGTGACGTGGCAGGAGCGAACAGCTCTGCACGGTCTTGCTCGACGACCGCCCAATAGGGCTGATCGAATAAAGTGACCTTCTGGGTTCTCTCGATCGCTGGATGCCCATGCAAAGAGATCACCTCTTCCTGCGCCTGTTCTACAGCACTCACGGTAGCCGCGGGCAAAACCTCCCCCGGTTTCGGAGCGTTGGCCGGAAAGCGCAGATCGCTCATCAGCCTCCCTTTCTCGTCAATCAGGAAACCTTCACCGGTCTCGCCGATGCCGCGCGGGTTGGCCATGATCCCCCCGAGTTCGGCCATCGGCTTTCGCAAGACAACAGCACCGAGCTTGAGACCATTTCCGCTTCGCACGGGGCGTGCGGCGAAGAACCGACCCTTGGCAAACTCGAAATGCGGGGGTGAAACGGCGACGGTATCGGCCGCCACCATGCCCGTCGGCGCGCTCAACCAATCCAGCGCAGCGGTCGCGGCCTCGATCAGCCCCGCCGGTTCATCCGCAAGCGCGTGGCCAACTGCGCTATGATCGCGCGCGGCAAAAACAATGCGACCGTCGCGATCGATCAGATAGAGATCTTTCAGGCCATTCTCCGCCAAAATCTGATCAATGGCGGGACCATAGCGATCCAGTAGCAGGCGATAGTCCCGGAGCGGGCCGCTCACCTCGCCCTCGGACGCCCCGGCCTCTGCGGCCCCGGTCCGCAGGCTTTCGATGGCGGTAGGATCGAGCCGGTTGAGGCTCTTGGTGAAATCGTAAAGCGCCCGCGCCGTGTCGGGATTCGCGGCGATCGTGCGGGTATTGGAGGCCAGTGTCTGCGCCCAGTCTTCCGCAAGAGCGACGCGCGCGGCCAGAGTTCGCGTGAGGCGCTGTGTCCCTTCGCTTTCCAGCAGTCCGTAGGCGGTACGATAGGCTGAAATTCCCATAATCGTCAGAGCGACCATGGCAATCGCCACCAGCATCAGCGGCAATTTCAGTCCAAGTTTCAAATTGTCGAGAAAGCGCATCAACGTCCTCCGGCGAACTGCGGCAGCGACCCGACCTATCGGGGCAATCGCGATCACCATCAGGCGAAGAGTTGAAGATTCCTCTAATTTCCGAAAATTACCCGCACGCTGGCCCTAAGGGGTCAGACGCCAAGCAGCGCGGCGCGCAAAAGTCCCGATCTGCGGCGGAATTCCGACAGCGCCAGCGCACCCGGCGCAAGCGGGTCTTCTATGACGCGCGCGCGCGCGAGGAGCGCCCGAGCCTGCCATCCCGGAAGAAGTGCTGCCTTCGCCGCTCCCAGACGCAGCTTGCGGGCGGGTTCGAGTCGCACTTGGCCCTCCGCCGCGAGCTGATGCAGCGTTGCGATGTCCGGTGCGACAAGCGGTGGACGCCCCCGCGCGACGAGATCGGGCCATGCTTGCAGGAGCGCCGCGAGCCCGGCGCCTGCACCGAAACTGCGCACGGTAATTTCCGCTTCCTCAGGCGCGCCGAGCGCCTCGGCCGCGGCCCAGTAGAGCGCGCCGGACGTCTGATCGAGATAGGCCCAAAGGCTTGAAACATCGTCGAAAGGATCGGGCCAGCAATCGGCACGACGGGCTTCGGCCGCGGCAATCAAATGGCGCGCGGGCTGTGCCACCGAGACAAGCGCCGGGCCGATCTCATGCGGCGGTTCGCGGCCCTCGGACAGAGCCTCCAGCGCATCGACCCACCATTGCAGGCGCATCTCGGCAACCATCGGCTCAGACGAGGCCCAGGGCGCACGCGCGATCTCGAGATTGGCGGCGTAGAGCGGCCAGAGGCGGTCGCGCAGATCCGCAGGTGCGGCCATGGTGGCGGCGAACCGATCGGGGTCGCCCTGACGCACGGCCTCGGCCGCCGCTTGGAGAGACGCGGCCAGATCGCTCATGCGGGCTGCGCCCCGTCGCGCATCAGCTTCCAGATCATCGCGTCGAGCAGCGCCTCGAAACTCGCGTCCACTATGTTCGGCGACACGCCCACGGTTGACCAGCGCTGGCCCGCATCGTCTTCGCTATCGATGATGACGCGGGTGACGGCCTCGGTGCCGCCTTGCGTGATCCGCACGCGGAAATCGACCAGCTTCATGTCGTCGATCAGGCTCTGATAGGGGCCGAGATCCTTCGACAGCGCTTTCGAGAGCGCGTTTACCGGGCCGCGGTCATGCCCCTGCTCGTCCATGCTTTCCGAGACCGAAAGCATCTTCTTCCCGCCGACTTTCACCACCACGACCGCCTCGGAAATCGAGACCATCTTGTCGTAGCGGTTCTTGCGCCGCTCCACCGTGACCTTGTAGCGCTTCACCTCGAAGAACTTCGGCAATTGCCCCAGCTCGGCCCGCGCGAGCAGCTCGAAACTCGCCTGTGCGCCGTCATAGGCATAGCCCTGATCCTCGCGCTCCTTGATCAGATCGAGGATGCGGGCGAGGCGTGGATCGTCCTTCGCGACCTCGATCCCCATGCCTTTCAGCCGCGCGCGCAGGTTCGACTGGCCCGCCTGATTGGACATCGGGATCAGGCGCGTGTTCCCCACGACGGCGGGGTCGATATGCTCGTAAGTGTCTGGATTTTTTAGGATCGCCGAGGCGTGTAGCCCCGCCTTATGGGTGAAGGCCGAGGCACCCACATAGGGCGCGGAGCGCAGCGGCACCCGGTTCAGGATATCGTCGAGCTTGCGCGAAAGCTTGGTGATGTCGCGCAGGTTTTCGGGCGCGATCCCGGTGTCGAGCGTCGAGGCGTAGGGCTCTTTCAGCAGAAGCGTCGGGATCAGCGTGATCAGGTTCGCGTTGCCGCAGCGCTCGCCCAGCCCATTCAGCGTGCCCTGAATCTGGCGCGCACCGGCCTCGATGGCCGCGAGGCTGCCCGCCACGGCGTTGCCGGTATCGTCATGGCAGTGGATGCCGAGACGGTCGCCGGGAATGCCCGCCGCGATCACCGCTTCGACGATCTTGCCGATCTCGCCCGGCAGCGTGCCGCCATTGGTGTCGCACAGCACGATCCAGCGCGCGCCCGCCTCATAGGCCGCGCGGCAACACTCCAGCGCATAGTCGGGCTTCGCCTTGTAGCCGTCGAAGAAATGCTCGGCGTCGAACAGTGCCTCGCGGCCTTGCGCCACCATATGCGCGACCGAGGCGCGGATATTCTCGAGGTTCTCCTCCAGCGTGATCCCGAGCGCGGTGGTCACATGGTAATCATGCGTCTTGCCGACGAGGCAGACGGCCGGGGTGTTCGCGTTCATCACGCCCGCCAGCACGTCGTCATTCGCGGCCGAGCGCCCTGCCCGCTTGGTCATCCCGAACGCGGTGAAGGTCGCCCGCGTCTCGGGCCGCGCCTCGAAGAAATCGCTGTCGGTCGGGTTCGCCCCGGGCCAGCCGCCCTCGATATAGTCGATGCCGATCGCGTCGAGCGCCCTGGCGATCTCGATCTTCTCCGGCACCGAGAATTGGACGCCCGCCGATTGCTGCCCGTCACGCAGGGTCGTGTCGTAGAGATAGAGGCGTTGTTTGGTCATTGGTTGCCTCCGTTGGCGCCTTGGTTCGCCCGTTCAGGCCGTCCTTCACTCAGAGCTCCCGCCCGGCGGAACGCCGGGCTGCGCCCGACCCGCCCCCAGGGCGGGCGCGATTGCGCCCCCTCGGGTCCGGCGCGTCCCTTATCGCTGTAGCTGCGCGCCATCACAGGCCCTCCAGCTTGGCGGGGTCAAAATCGGGTCCGGGCAGCAATTCCACCCCGGCCTTCGACATGCGGACCTCGACACCCGCATCGATGAGAGCCTGTTTCATGGCATCGACTGGAGCGAAGTCCTTGGTTTCCATTGCCTCTTTACGCATTTCCGAAAGGCGATTGCCCAATTCGGTCATTCGATTTGGGTTCTCCGATGCCTCGTCTCCTCGAGTGGACATCCGAAAACCTGAAGAAAATTCGTTGGAGGAAGCTGCGAATTGGAACTGCGAGAATTTCTGAACCAAGACTTGGTGGTCAAATCCCAAGAGTAGAAGCGCCCCAACGAGCTTGAACTCATCTCGTTCTTTCAAATATTTGCGCACAAGGGAGAGCGCCAAAGACGTATTCAGGTCATTTGCAAGCGCGTCAATGAACTCTTGAGGCGGCTTCGCATTTCGAATTTCACCCCAACGCTTCGTAAGAGGTTCCTCTGCCAAGAACTCTGCAATGCGCCGTAAAGTCCTCTCAGCCTGCCGCGCCTTCTCCGCCGTCCAATCCATCGGCTTGGTGTAATGCGTCTGCAGGAACACGAACCGGATCACTTCGCCCGGAATACCCTTCTCGCCGTCATGACCATCCAGCAGATCGCGCACGGTGAAGAAATTGCCCAAGGACTTGGACATCTTCTTGCCCTCGACCTGCAGCATCTCGTTATGCAGCCAGTAATTCGCAAAGGAGCCTTCGGGATGGGCGCAGCAGCTCTGCGCGATCTCATTCTCGTGGTGCGGAAATTGCAGGTCGATGCCGCCGCCATGGATGTCGAACGACGCGCCGAGCAGTTCGTAAGACATCGCCGAGCACTCGATATGCCAGCCCGGTCGGCCCCGGCCCCACGGGCTCTCCCAACCCGGCAGCCCCTCGTCGGAGGGCTTCCACAGCACGAAATCCATCGGGTCTTCCTTGAACGGCGCGACCTCGACCCGGGCGCCCGCCATCATGTCGTCGACCGTCCGCCCCGACAGCGCGCCGTAATCCTTGTAGCTACGCACCCGGAACAGCACATGGCCCTCGGCGGCATAGGCGTGACCGTCTTCGATCAGCGTCTCGATCATCGCGATCATCGCGCCGATATAGTCGGTTGCGCGCGGTTCCTGATCTGGGCGCAAGGCGCCGAGCGCATCCATGTCGGCATGATACCAGCCGATGGTCTCCTCGGTCCGCGCGCGGATCAGCTCTTCGAGCGACCCTTCGGCCCCGGCCTCCTTGCGCGCCTGCGCCGTCGCGTTGATCTTGTCATCCACATCCGTGAAATTGCGCACATAGGTGACGTGCTCCGGCCCGTAGACGTGGCGCAGCAACCGGTAGAGCACGTCGAAAACCACCACCGGACGGGCGTTGCCGAGATGCGCGCGGTCGTAAACGGTCGGGCCGCAGAGATACATCCGCACGTTGTCGGCATCGATCGGACGGAAATCCTCGACTTTCCGGGTCAGGGAATTGCGCAAACGGATCTGGGTCATGTGTCCTCGCAAAGGGTCGGCGGCACCTGCCGGCGGGCTTACAAGGTCATGAGAAATTTGGAAAGAGAAGACCAGCCCGCGTGACGTATGTCAGCGGATAATGCAGCAGATGATGATGGTCTTCGTGGTCATGTCGGCAGCATAGGACGCAGCGCGCCCGAAGGTCCAGAGCAAAAACGACCGGGCGCAACGTCATAGAAAAAGGCGGCCGCAGCCGCCTTCTAAATGATTTCCGATCAATACCTTACAGGCCGATCTTCATTTGATTTCGACGTCGTCCATCGCCTCGACGATCATCAGGTCACGCTCGGATGCGCCTTTGGCATGGGCCAGCGCCGCCTGATAGTCGTCGGAGTAGTAGCAGGTTTCGGCCGCTTCCAGAGACGGGAACCAAGCGACGACATTGCGCGCGCGGTCATTGCCTTCGAGTTGCACATAGCGCGCGCCACGAGCGAGGAAGCGTCCACCATGTTTCGCGATCGCGGGGCCCGCGCCCTCGGCGTATTTGCCATAGGCCTCGTCGTCGAGCACCTTCACATGGGCGATCCAGAATGCGCCTGCCATTACAATCCCTCCAGAACAGTTTTCACGGCCGCGATGGCCTCATCGGCTTTCGACGGATCGGCCCCGCCGGCTTGCGCCATATCGGGACGACCGCCGCCGCCTTTGCCGCCAAGCGCCTGCGCCGCGGCCTTCACCAGATCGACCGCGCTGACGCGCTCGGTCAGGTCCTTGGTGACGCCAGCCGCCACGGCCGCCTTGCCGCCCGCATCGGCCACCACGAGGATCACGCCGGAACCGACATTCTCTTTCAGCTCGTCCACGATCCCCGGAAGGTCCTTGCCGGTCACGCCGGTCACAACTTGAGGAACGAACTTCAAGCCATTGATTTCGCTGATGTCCGGGCCACCGGAGGCACCGCCGCCCATCGCCAGTTCGCGACGCAGCTGCGCGATCTCGTTGGCCTGCGCCTTGCGCTCGTCGAGGATCGCCTGAAGACGTCCGATCAGATCGGCCTCGGAGGTTTTCACCAGCCCTTCGATCTCGCCCAGCAGCTTGTCGCGGCGGCGCAGTTCGGCCATCGCGATATCGCCGGTCAGCGCCTCGATCCGACGCACGCCCGACGAGGACGCGCTTTCGCCGGTCAGGACGAAGGTGCCGATATCGCCGGTCCGCTTCACATGAGTACCGCCGCAAAGTTCGAGCGAATAGACATTTCCGTTCGTGCCCTTGCCGGAATTGGCCAACTCGCCCATCGAGACGACACGGACCTCATCGCCGTATTTCTCGCCGAACAGCGCCTGCGCGCCCAGATCGCGCGCATCGTCCGGCGTCATGATCCGGGTATCGACCTGCGTGTTTTGGCGAATGAATTCATTTACTTCGCGTTCGATCTTCGCGACTTCCTCGGCCGAGAGCGCCTTGTTATGCGAGAAGTCGAAGCGCAGACGGTCCTCGGCATTGAGCGAGCCGCGTTGGGCCACGTGATCGCCCAACGTGCGGCGCAGCGCCTCGTGCAGCAGGTGCGTGGCCGAGTGGTTCGCGCGGATCGCGCTGCGGCGTGCATGATCGACCTCCAGTTTCGCGCCCTGCCCCTTGGCGATCTCGCCCTCGGTGACGCGCGCGAAATGGATGAAGACGCCTGCGACTTTCTTGGTGTCGGTAACTTCAGCTTTACCCGTCTCGGTCACAATCCATCCGCGATCGCCGACCTGACCGCCGCTTTCGGCGTAGAACGGGGTCTGGTTGACCACGATCTGCACCTCGCCGGAGGCTTTGTCGATCTCTGCGCCCTCGGTCACAAGCGCGGTGATCTGACCTTCCGCGGTCTCGGTGTCGTAGCCCAGGAATTCGGTCGCGCCGAGCTTCTCGGACAGATCGAACCAGATCGCGGCATTCGCGGCCTCGCCCGTCCCGGACCAGCTGGCGCGCGCCTTGGCCTTCTGCTCTTCCATTGCGGCGTCGAACCCTTCGGTATCGACCTCGCGCTCACGTTCGCGCAGCGCATCCTGCGTCAGATCGAGCGGGAAGCCGAACGTGTCATAGAGTTTGAACGCAGTCTCGCCCGGTAGCCTCTCCCCTTCGGGCAGGTCCACAAGCGCCTCGTCGAGCAGCTTGAGCCCGCGATCGAGCGTGGTCTTGAAGCGGGTTTCCTCGCCCAGAAGCGTCTCTTCGATCAGC
Source organism: Thioclava electrotropha (assembly GCF_002085925.2). NCBI lineage: Bacteria > Pseudomonadati > Pseudomonadota > Alphaproteobacteria > Rhodobacterales > Paracoccaceae > Thioclava > Thioclava sediminum. The sequence continues at coordinate 2,052,302 of NZ_CP053562.1, read as the reverse complement.
GCCTGCGCCCGGCCCAGCTCGGGGTAAGCCGCACCCATCTCGCGGATCAGCGACGGCACGAGACGGTGCATGACCGGATCCTTCGCGCCCAGCAGGTGCGCGTGACGCATCGCGCGGCGCATGATCCGGCGCAACACGTAGCCGCGCCCGTCCGCCGAGGGCATCACGCCATCCGCGATCAGGAACGAGGTCGAGCGCAGGTGATCCGCGATCACGCGGTGATGCACGTTGCCCGGCCCGTCCGGCGCGCCATCGGTCGCGTTGGCCGAGGCCTCGATCAGGTGGCGCATCAGGTCGGTGTCGTAGTTGTCGTGCTTGCCCTGCAGCAGCGCGCCGATCCGCTCAAGCCCCATGCCGGTGTCGATCGACTGCATGTCGAGCGCGCGCATCGAGCCGTCCTCGAACTGCTCGTTCTGCATGAAAACGAGGTTCCAGATCTCGATGAACCGGTCGCCATCTTCCTCGGGCGAGCCGGGCGGGCCGCCCCAGATGTGATCGCCGTGATCGAAGAAAATCTCGGTGCAGGGGCCGCAGGGACCGGTCGGGCCCATCTGCCAGAAGTTGTCCGAGGTCGGGATACGGATAATCTTCTCGTCGGGCAGGCCTGCGACCTTCTTCCAGATATTCGCCGCCTCGTCATCGGTGTGGTAGACCGTGACCAGCAGCTTGTCCTTCGGAATGTCGAAATCCTTGGTCAGCAATTCCCAGGCGAACGGGATCGCGTCTTCCTTGAAATAATCCCCGAAGGAGAAATTCCCCAGCATCTCGAAGAACGTATGGTGGCGCGCGGTGTAGCCGACATTGTCGAGGTCGTTGTGCTTGCCGCCTGCGCGCACGCATTTCTGCGCGGTCGTTGCGCGGTTGTACTCGCGCTTCTCCACCCCGGTGAAGCAGTTCTTGAACTGCACCATGCCGGAATTGGTAAACATCAGCGTCGGGTCGTTGCGCGGAACGAGGGGCGAGCTGTCAACGACCCGGTGGTCGTTACGCTCGAAGTAATTGAGGAAAGTGGAGCGGATTTCGTTAAGGCTGGGCATATCGTCCTGTCTCGCCTGATCGGGCATGTTCGGTCCCGTTTAACGCCGCCCCTTCCCCCTGTCCAGCAATCGCAAAAAGGCCGGGAGACGACGCTCCCGGCCTATGCATGAATTTGCGGTGACGATCAGTCTTCGGTCAGCGCGTCATCTTCGGATAATTTGTCGAATTCGAGCCCGTGGCTGGCGCGAATCTTGTCTTCGATCTCATAGGCGACATCGGGGTGTTCGCGCAGGAACGTCTTCGCGTTTTCACGGCCTTGACCGATGCGTTCGTCCCCGTAGGAATACCAGGCGCCGGCCTTGTCAACGACCCCGGCCTTGACGCCGAGATCGACCAGTTCGCCCATCTTCGAGATGCCCTCGCCATACATGATGTCGAACTCGACCTGCTTGAACGGCGGGGCCACCTTGTTCTTCACCACTTTCACGCGGGTCTGGTTGCCCACCACCTCATCGCGATCCTTGATCGAACCGATGCGGCGGATGTCGAGACGCACGGAGGCGTAGAATTTCAGCGCGTTGCCGCCCGACGTCGTCTCCGGCGAGCCGAACATCACCCCGATCTTCATCCGGATTTGGTTAATGAAGATCACCATGCAGTTCGAACGCCCGATCGAGGCGGTCAGCTTGCGCATCGCCTGGCTCATCAGACGGGCCTGCGCACCCACAGTGTGATCGCCCATATCGCCTTCGATTTCGGCCTTCGGCGTCAGCGCCGCGACCGAGTCGACCACGACGAGGCTGACCGCGCCGGAACGCACCAGCGTGTCGACGATTTCCAGCGCCTGCTCGCCTGCGTCGGGCTGCGAGATCAGCAACTCATCGAGATCGACGCCAAGTTTGCGTGCATATTGCGGATCGAGCGCGTGTTCAGCGTCGACGAAGGCACAGACGCCGCCCTTCTTCTGCTCTTCCGCGATCGCGTGCAGCGTCAGCGTCGTCTTACCCGAGCTTTCCGGACCATAGATCTCAACGATCCGGCCTTTCGGCAGCCCGCCGATGCCGAGCGCAATATCGAGCCCCAGCGAGCCGGTCGATGTCGCCTCGATTTCCCGCGCGGGCGTGTCGCCGCCGAGCTTCATGATCGAGCCTTTGCCGAATTGCCGCTCGATCTGCGCCAGCGCCGAGTCGAGCGCCTTTTGCTTGTCTGCCTTGGGAGATTTATCCATATCGAAAAGCTTCGCTACTGCCATTTGTCCGCTTCCTTATTTCACAGCGACGGCTGGTCGGCAATGCGACGCCCTCGCGCGGATGTTCACCTCATGTTCTGACCGCACTATGCGCACAGAACGTGAACATTACAACAAAATTTTCCACAACTCACTGAACCGCCAATTCGGTTAAGAAACGGTTTACCCGCGTCGGCCGAATGATTATCACCGGCGCAGTTAGGAGCTGACCCGCCAAGATGCTGATTTTCTGGAAACAAAAACTCGTCTTCCTCGCCACGCCCAAGGCAGGTTCCTCTGCGGTCGAGACTGCGCTGGAGTCTTTGGCCGACGTCGCGCTGACCCGTCCGGCTGTTCTCAAACATGCCTCGGCCCGCGATTTCCGAGATCATCTTGCGCCGTTGCTGTCTTCGAAGACCGAGGCCAGCTTCACCACGGTCGCGCTGATGCGCGAGCCGCTCGACTGGTTGCGGTCGCTCTATCGTTTTCGACTGCGCGATTTGATCGAGGAAAGCGACATTTCAGCCGGCTATTCCTTCGACCAGTTCGCGCGCGACTACATCGAGGACCCGCGCGCAGGGTTCAGCGATGTGCCCAGTCAGGCCGTGTTTCTCTGTGATGATGAAGGCACGCCGCTGGTGGACCGGATTTTTCCGTATGAGCGGATCGAGGATTTCGTGCATTTTCTCGAAGATCAGCTCGGCTTCGCCATCACCCTGCCCCGCGTGAACGTCCCCCCTGCGGTCGAGACCGGGCTCGCCCCCGAGACCGAGGCTGCGCTACGGGTCGCGATGCAGGACGATCTTGCGCTGTATGATCGGGTCACCCGCGCCTTAGCGTGAGAGCAAGTCCTGCACCGTGGCTGTCAATTCGCTCAGCGAGAAAGGTTTCGGCAGGAAGACAGAATCCGGCACGGGGGACGTTCCGTTCTGGAACACTTCCTCTGCATAGCCTGACATGAAAACCGTGCGCGTGCCCGGCCGCGCCTCGAGCGCGCGGCTGACCCAGCTTGGCCCGTCGAGCCCGGGCATGATCACGTCGGTGACGAAGATATCGACCTGCAGATCAGCATCTTCGAGCAGCTCCAGCGCCTCTTCCGCGCTCTCGGCCTCCAGCACGGTGTAGCCGCACAGTTTGAGCGCGCGCGCGGCGAAGGCGCGCACCGGGGGCTCATCCTCGACCAGAAGCACGGTCGCCTCGCCGGCCATCACCGGGGTCGCCTTTGTCGCGCGCGGCGCAGCTTCCGCTTTGGGCATGACGGAAGGCGTCGTGGGGCCACGCGGGGCAGTTCGCGCCTCCGCCGTTGCGTCTTCGGCACTCGACACGTCTGCCTCTTCGGTAGCGGCATAGGCGGGCAAAAGGATCGTGAAACTCGTTCCTGTCCCGATGACGGAATCGCAAAAGATATACCCGCCGGTTTGCTTCACGATTCCATAGGCCGTCGAAAGCCCCAGCCCCGTGCCCTCGCCCGTGCGTTTTGTGGTGAAGAAGGGCTCGAAAATCTTGCTTAATTTATCGGCTGCGATACCGGTGCCGGTATCGGTGACCTTGATCGCGACATAGTCGCCTTTGGGTACCGCCACGCGGTCGCGGGTGCGGTTTTCGGCAAGGTGCACCGCGTCGGTCTCAATCCGAATCTCGCCCCCGCCGGGCATCGCGTCGCGCGCGTTCACCACGAGGTTCATGATGACCTGTTCGAGTTGCCGCTTGTCCGCGCGCACCCGTCCGGAATCGCTTTCATGCTTGACGCTCAGGACGACCTTCTCGCCAACCAACCGATTGAGCAGATGGGTCAGATCGGACAGCGTGTCGTGCAGATCGAGGATCTCCGGCTTCAGCGTCTGCTTGCGCGAAAAGGCGAGCAACTGACCGACCAGCGCCGCGGCGCGATTGGCATTCTGGCTGATTTGGTCGAGATCGGCATAGTCGCCATCGCCCTTGTCGTGTCGCAGCATCAGCAGGTCGCAATGACCCGAAATCGCGGTGAGCAGATTGTTGAAATCATGCGCGACACCGCCTGCCAGCTGACCGATCGCCTGCATCTTCTGGCTTTGCACGAATTGCGCTTCGAGCGTCTTGAGCTGCGTCGCGTCGGACAGCACGGCGAGCAGCCCCGCACGCCCGTTTTCCACGATCCGCGAGAGTGTGACCTGAAGAAAGACCTCCTTGTCGCCGCGCCGGGCGCGCAGCACTTCGGGTCGGCCATCGGCACGGCCTGCGAGCGCGTCGTTCACCCAGTCCGAGACCGGGCGCCCGAGCCCTTCGAGGAGGTCAGCAAGGCGTGTCTGTGGCTCGATCCCGCCCAGGAGGCCACGCGCGGCACGATTGGCTGCGCGCACGCGGCCATGGGCTGACAGGCGCAGCATAGCGACGGGCAGCGCCTCGAAATTCGCGCCTTCCTCGGCGGAGCGCGGTGCGCCGATCGGGAGCAGATAAACCTCGGATCGACCGCCCACGCCTTCAAGCTGGGCCACGACCGCGGTGACGGGGCCGTCCTCTCCCTTGATCTCGTGCTCTTCGCCCGAGCGCAGTGGCAGATCGGTGAAAATACGATCGAGAGAGCGCACCCGCTCCCCCACGAGCCGCCGCAACGCCTCGTTCATGAACAGGATCGTGCCGCCATTCGAGACGGTGAGCATCGGCAAGCTGATCGTTTCCGCGCCGCGCCCGCCAATCGCCCGTTCGGCCATATCTTCGAGCCGCCAGAGAAAATCGCCAGAGCCGATACGGTGAACAGAGAGCCGCAGATGGCCGCGCCGGGTCACGAGATCCTCGCGCGCGGCCCCCGTCGCCTCTGCCTTGCTTTGCAGGCGGCGCAACACCGCGCCCGGATCGGCGAAAAGCTCCGCCAGGGTTCGCGCCAGGCCCTGCCCGCCTCGCGAGCCGAACCGCTCCACGGCGGCGCGGTTCTGATAGCCGATCTCGCCCTCGGGATCCGTGGTAAAACTCGGCGCGGCGTCATGGGCGATGAAATTCGCGAGCGTTTCCTGCTGTCGTGCGCGCCGCCTTCGGTCCTGCGCCAAGGCCAGACGCAGCCAAGCGGCGGTGATCACGAGCGTCCCTGCGACGGAGAACATTGCCCAAGTCACCACCTCATCGGGCATCACGAAGGCAATTGCCGCCGCAATTCCCGCTGCAAGCAGCAAATAGACCGCACCCGGCGCCAGCGCCGCCATCGTCTTCGAGAGTGGCTGCAGCATCAATTCGTTCCGCCCCACGCTCGCCTCCCTGCCTGACAGATCGGCCCCATAGCGCGGTAAAATAATTAAAACCCAATTAACGCGACTAGACTTTCAACTGACGATTGTGTCAATCACGCAGCCGTGATCCGGGCGGCAAAAGTGGCAGAAAAATCAGAGCTGGAGCTGGGCGACGAAAAACCCGTCTCCACCGGAGAGCGGCGTGAATTGCCGCTGCGACACGAGCTCGCAGCCGTGACGCGTCACGAAATCGGCGATCTGCGCGCCATTCTCGACCGAGAGAAGCGAGCACGTCATGTAAACCAGACGTCCGCCGGGGGCGACGAGGTCGAGGGCGACGTCGAGAATTTCGCTCTGGAGGGTCACGAGTTCGGCCAGCCGCGCAGCGCTCAGACGCCATTTCGCATCCGGCGTCCGGCGCCAGGTCCCCGAGCCCGAACAGGGCGCATCGACCACGACGAGGTCATAGCCCGTCCCCGGATCGCCCGGCGCGCGCACGGCCACTTTCGTCCCGGCCCGTTTCGCACGGACGGGCAGATCGCGCATCCGCCCCGCATCGATGTCATGCGCGGCGATCTGCGCCTCGGGACAGGCTGCGGCCAGCGCCAGCGCCTTGCCCCCGCCGCCCGCGCAATAATCGAGCACGCGCTGACCCGCCGCGATCGGGACAGAGGCGATGGCCGCTTGCGACGCCGCATCCTGCAACTCCACCAGACCGTCCGTATAGGCCGCCGCCTGTTGAATGCGCCGCGCGCCCTCGCCAAGCTCCAGCGCGGTCTCTGCGAGCGGATGCGGGAACGCCTCGATCCCGTCCTTGGCGAGCGCCGCGATCGCCTCCGCACGGTCTGTTTTCGCAAGATTGACGCGCAAGAAGACCGGCGCCCGGGCGCGCATCGCCTCGGAAATGGCGTCGAAGTCGGACCCGAGATCGGCGGCAAGCTGGTCGCGCAGCCAGTCGGGCCAGTCCAGTTGCGCAATTGCGTCGGGCAAAGGCTCGGACAGGGCCGCGCGCTCCTCGTCGGAGAGAGGATCAGGGGCAAAGCCCTCGCCCGTGAAGACCGTTGCGGGATCGGTGCCCTGCAAGCGGAGCAGCCCGGCGACTAGAGTGCGACCCTGCTGCCCGCCCCCGGCAAGCGCGGCACTGGCCTTGCAGCGCGACACATCGAAGACGTGATCGCGGATTGCCGCGCGGTCCTTGGAACCCGCGAACCGGTGGCCGCGGGCCCAGTTGGTCAGCGCGCGCTCGGCCACCTCGCCCGTCTGGATGCGGTCGAGAATATCGATGGCGGCGGCATAGCGCGCGGCGGGCGTCATGGGCGAGCTCCGAATTAAGCTGTGGTCTGGGGGCGTTGTAGGCGGCGGCGGGGACCGGCGCAACGTCGCGCTGCAAAGACCGCAGCCCTAAGCATCGCGCGCCCAAATGTGTCGATTCCGATCAATTTCTGCCTCAATTTCGCAATTTCGCCATATTTACGCCGCGGTAGTTTCGCTTTTTGCAACTGGAGATAGTTAATCAACCGTTTTCAACCATGGGGCGTCCTGTCTTGAAGCGTTTAAAGAGTTTCTTCTCCGCCGAAGACGGCGCCACAACGATCGAAGCATTGCTCTGGCTGCCGTTGTTTATCGGGATGCTCGCCGCGACCGTCGACGTTTCCCTCATCTTCAACGCACAGTCACGGATCCTCGGTATCGTGCAGGATGTAGATCGCGCCTACTCGGTCGGGCGGTTCGAGAATGACGAGGACACGATGGCGCGCCTGCGCGCCCTGCTCCCCTATGACGAGACCACCTACACGGTCGACACGCAAGTCACCGACGGGATCATCGAGACCCGCGTGACGATCCCGATGTCCGAACTCGTCGCCACAGGTCTTTTCACCAGAGTTCTCAACATGGACCTCACGGTCCACGACTACCGCTACATGGAGTCCTGACATGAACCGCGTAACGATTACCGAATTTACCGCTGAAGAAGATGGCGTGATCACCCAGCTTTCGCTGTTCTGGACGATCCTGTTCCTCGCTGTCGGCAGTCTCGCGCTCGACGTCTCGAACGGCTATCGCAATCGGGTGGTGATGCAGGACGCGGCCGATGCGGCGGCGCTCGGCGCGATGTATCTCTCCTCTGACCCGCTGATCACCAAAGACGAGGCGAAGACCCGTGCGGCCCAGCTGGCCCATTCCAACCTCGCCTCCGATGACGGGACTTCGGTGATCACCAAAGACGACGTGACCTTCGGCTATTACGACGCGACCAATCACCGCTTCGTCACGGATTACGCCGAAGACCTCGATCTGAGCCCGGCCGTCCGCGTGATGGCCCATCGCACGACCGAGCGCGCGAACGCCGCACCCACCTTCTTCGGCAAGGTGATCGGTCAGGACGGTTGGCAGATCAACACCGGCGCCGTAGCCGAAGCCTATCAGCCCGCCTGCCTCACCGAAGGTCTGGCCGCGAAAGGCGTGATCGACCTGCAATCGGGCAACAGCTTCGCTTCGGGCTTCTGCCTCTATGCGGCGCAATATGTTTCGCTCAATCAGAACAACCTCTTCGAGAGCGGCGCGATCGTGTCGATGCCCGACACCAGCAAGCTCGACATCCCCGCCTCGGGGTTCAAGCAGAATGACGGGCTGCAAGAGGCGCTGCGCACCTCGTTCTACAAGCTGCGCATCATCGATCGCATTCCCAAGATCATCGAGTCGATGCGGGACGGCACCGGCTATCTGCCCTCCTACATCACCAACAAGAGCCCGACCGTGCTGACCGGCACCAAGCTCGACACCACCGACTTCACCCCGGGCAATCTCTATGTGCTCAACTGCAATTCGAGCGTGACGATCTCGGTCCCGAACAAGACCGATACAGGAAATGGCAAGAAAAGTGCCGATACGGCGGATACCACGGCAGAAGAGACGACCGATCCCGCCGTGATCTCGGAAGTCGCTGTGATCGCGGATTGCCCGGTGAAATTCGGCAATGGCGTTGCACTCGAAAACGCAATCTTCGCGAACACCTCGACCGACGATCGCAGCTTCTCGGCTCCGCAGGGGCTGCGCATTGGGCGCGATGACAATTGCGCCCCTGACGGCGGCGCGAAACTGATCACTATGGGCGGTGTCTCCTCGGCAGCGAAAATCTCCTTCTTCGGCGGCCAGATCCTCGCGGTGAAGGATGTGAGCTTCTCGGCACAGGCCGAGGGGATCGAAGGTGTCGCGATCGTCTCCGGCGGCAAGATCGACGGCACCTCGAACTCGCGCTTCGGTCATTGCGATACCGGGATGGAAGGCAATATCGAGATGAGCTACTTCCGGCTGCGGATGTAACCGGTTTGCGGCGGGTCGCCAGACGCACAAAGCGCGATTGAAACGATCCGCCCAAGATGGGATAGGAGAGGTTACGTTTTCGCCGCTCCTGTCTCACCCGCTCCGAGGTCGCCATGCAAGATCGCGCCGCTTCCGCGCAACCGCACTCCCTGCCGCGCGTCGTCGCAATCGGTTTCAACAAATGCGGCACGCGCTCGCTGGCCGAGCTGTTCCGCGCGGCAGGCCACCCCGCCGTTCATCACAAGATCCGCGAAGGCCGCCCGGTGCCGCGCCGCATCGGCCGGGTGATGCGCGAGAATCTCGCCGCCGGGCGCAAGGTCTTCGCCAGCGCCGAGGATTTCACCTTCTATTGCGACCTGATCTACAGCGACGGCACCGTCAGCTGGGAAGGCGCCACGGCCTTCCGCGAGATCCTGCGCGACTATCCCGACACGATCCTGCTGCTGAACTTCCGCGACCGCGAAGGCTGGATCGCCTCGCGTCTCAAGCATGGCCATGGTGAGTTTGCCAAGCGCGAACTGGCGGCGCGGGGCCTGAGCGATCTCGAGGTGCTCAAGGATCAATGGCGCGCGGAATGGGATGCGCATCTGGCCGATGTGCGCGCCTATATGGCCGACAAGCCGGATCAATACGTGGAATTCGATCTCGACAATGACAGCGCCGACGACCTCGCGGCCCGCCTGCCCGCCTATGGGCTCGATGCGGCCCATCTGCAGGATATCGGGCGCACGCGCGGCAAGAAGATGCACCCGCTCAAGCGCTTGGCGAAAAAGCTCAACGCCCATCTGCGGCCGCGCTTCTTCCGCTGACCCCTCCGATCCGCGATTGCACGGCCCCGCCCGCTGGGGCTATTGAGGGCGCGTAACTCAAAAAGGTGACGCATGAAGAAACAGATCATCTGTATCCGCTGGGGTGAGAAATACGGCGTCGATTACGTCAACCGCCTCTACGGTATGGTCGCGCGCCATGTGACGCCGCCCTTCGATTTCTACTGCTTCACCGACACGTTCGAGGGGCTCGATCCCGGTATCACCGCGATGCCGCTGCCCGAACTCGATTGCGACATGCCCAATGTGCGTCAGGGCATCTGGGGCAAGTCGCGGCTGTGGCGCTCTGATCTGGGCGGGCTGTCGGGGCCGGTGCTGTTTCTCGACCTCGACGTGGTCGTGACCGGCAATCTCGATGCGATGTTCGAATACGGCGACCCCGATGACGTGATCCTGACCCGCAACCCGAACACCCCGTTCGAGCGGCTGGGCCAGACCTCGCTCTACCGTTTTCCGATTGGCAAGCTGGCACCGCTGCGCGAGGAATTCCTCGCCGATCCGCAGGCCACGGCGGAGAAATACGTCTTCGAGCAGCGCTTCGTGACGCGGCGCACGCCGGGCGGCGTGAAGTTCTGGCCGAAAGGCTGGGTCGCGACCTTCAAGTGGCACTGCATCCGGCAATTCCCGATCAACTTCTTCGCGCCGCCAAAACTGCCGAAGGATGCGAAGGTGGTGATCTTCCCCGGCGGGCTGAACCCGATCGACGCGATCGAGGGGCGCTGGAACAGCCGCTCTACCCACATGACACCGATGGAGCATGTGAAGGCGGGCCTGCGCGGCGAGCGGGACGGCTCGATGCTGCGCCACCTGCGGCATTTCCTCTGGCCCACGAAATGGGTCGAGGAGAACTGGCGCAAGGATCCTTAACCGGTGATCCCGAGGCGCGCGGCCAGATCGCGGGCGCGCGTATCCCCGACCGTATCCGCCTCGACGCTGTTGACCGTGCGCATCACCTTGCGCCGATAAGCCTCGCGCTTGGCCACAAGGTTCGGCCCGCGCGCGATCTTGGCTTCCAGATCAGCTTTCGAGCGCGTGTAATAGTGGTTCAGCTGCACGGCAGCGGTGGAGTAGAACTCCGGCTTGTCGCGCGCACTCATGTCGGATTTCACCCCCGCGTCGTTCCACGTCGCCTGCCCGTCCTCGGTCTCCATCGAATGGACGCGCAGCGCCGTCAGGCGGCACGGATCGACGAGCATCTTGAACGCCCGCAGCCCCGGCGCATCCCCCATCGGATCGCGCGCGCGGGTGGTGAAATTGGCGAGCATCCCGCCCTCGGGCGTCGTCTCATGTCCCGAAAAGCCGAACATGTGCCACGGCAGCGAGACATTCGGGATATCGCCCAGAGGCGCAAGCGCCGCGTTCAAATCGTCACCCGCGGTCGGGATCAGGAACTCGTCCACGTCGATGAAGGCCATCCAGCGCACGTCGCTCCCGAAGTTCCCAGCCGCATGCGCATAGGCGAGTACCTGATTGTGGATTTCGCGCCCCAGTCGGATATCGCTGAGCCGTTGTGCCCAGGGGATGATCGTCAGCGCCTCGGGCGGTAGCGCGCCTTGTAACACCGCGCGGGTCTCATCCGTGCTGGCATCGTCGTAGATCACGAAATGCCGCACGCCTGCCGCATGGTGGAACCGCGCCCATTCGCCGATGAACCGCGCCTCATTGCGCACGATCGCGGCGATGGCGATGCCATGACGGTCCGGACGCGGCTCGGGCGTGGTGATCCCGAGCTTCGAGATTTTCGCCCGGCCCAGCAGTTTTCGCAGCATTCGCGCCTCCCGTCCGAGTCACGAACGGGACGCCCCCGCTCAGTCGTCGGATTTGTAGCTGTAGCGGTAGTTATAATGATATTGGTAATGGCCGCCATAGCGCTCACTCGCCTCGGCCTTGAAGCCGTTGAGGACCGCACCGGTGATTGAGGTGCCCGCCGCCTCGAAGCTCGCCTGCACCGCGCGCACCGCGCCCTGCATCGTCTCGAGATGGCGCGCAACCGCGATACTCGCCCCGACCGAGCGCCCGATCACCACCGGATCGGTCACGGCCAGCGCGGGCGGCGCGTCGACGATGATCAGATCGAATTCGCTATCGAGTTGGCGCAGCATGGTCCCGAACTCGGCCCGCATCAGCAGCTCGGACGGGTTCGGCGGATAACGGCCCGAGGTGATGACTTTCAGCCCCTCGACCGGCCCGTCGCGCATCACCTCCGCCAGGGATTTCTCATGGCCGAGATAGTCGGAGAGGCCTTCAACCGTTTTCGGCAGATGCAGGAAGCGCGCGAGGTAGCCTTTGCGCATATCCGCATCGATCACGCAGACCCGCTGCCCTGCCTGCGCCGCAACCACGGCGAGGTTGATCGACATGAAGGTCTTGCCGACGCCCGGTGCGGCGGAGGTGATCTGGATCGAGTTGGTCTGCGCATCCAGCAGCCCGAAATGTAGCGAGGTGCGCAAGGAGCGCAGCGCCTCGGTCGCGACCGCCTCGGGATGTTCGAGCGCGAAGATCGGCAGATCGCCCTTGCGGTTGCGCAGATCGGCGGCTTCCTGTGCGAAGGGCACGGTTGCGAAGACCGGAAGGCCGAGCGCCTCGATCTCTTCGGCGCCCTTGATCCCCCGGCGCAGCGCGCGACGGATCAGCACGATGGCCGCCCCGATGATCAGGCCGAGGATGGCCGCGAGGGCCACGATCCGCGATTTGCGCGGCGCGACCGGGATCGTGCTCGCATAGGCTTTGTCGATCACGCGCACCGAGCCCACCGTGGAGGCGCGCACGACTTTCAGTTCCTGGGAACGGTTCAGCAGCTGCGTGTAGACCTGCTGCGCCACTTCGAGATTGCGCTGCAGGTTGAAGATGTCCTTCTGCGTTTCCGGCAGACCTTGGGTCGCCTTCTTCGCCTGATCGAGCTGCGCCTGCAGCTCTTTGCGGTTCTGCAGCAGCGCCTGATAGGCCGGGTGATTGACCGTGTACTGGTTCTTCAGCTCCGCCTCTTTCAGATCAAGCGCGGAGAGTTCGCCTTCGATCTTGGTGACGCGTTCCAGCAGGGCCTGCGTCTCATATTTAACGTCGACCGATTTTTGCTTCTGACGATAGGCATTCAGCGCCTGCTCCGCGTCGGACACGTTCTGGCGGGCGTCGGGAAGCTGCTTTTCGATGAAATCGAGGCTGTTCTCTGCGGAGGCCGAATTGCGCTCGATATTCTGTTCCACGAAGGAGGTCGCGATCGCATTCAGGATCGCTTCGGCCCGCTGCCGATCGGTGTCCTGATACGAGGTCTGAAGGATGTTCGAGCCGCGCGGGCTCTCGGAGACCGAGAAATTCGCCTTCATCGTCTTGATCGCAGCGTTGAGCGATTGCCGCCCGACGTAGAATTCCCGCCCGGCCGGGGCATCCATCGACGCCACGGCCAAGGTGAAATCGCCATCACGCGCCGTGATCTCATGGCCCACCGTGCCAGCGAGATCGGTCCCGTCCGGCAGCGTGACTTCGTAGCTATCCGCACCGGTGACGCGCAGGTCGATCATCTCGCCCAACCATTGCTCCGGCACCTTCATGCGCCCGATCTGAAGGCTCTCATTGCCCCATTGATACTGATCGAGCAGGCCCGGATCCGGCAGATGCAGATTGGTCGGCAGCAGACCGATCACCGGCAAGCGCCGCGGGATCACGAAATTCTGCAGATTGAGCTTGTTGGCCGCCTCCCCCAGAACGAGCCGCGAGGACATGATCGCGATCTGGGTTTCCGCCTCCGATTTGCCGCCACCGTCGCTGCCGAGAATGTCCTGCATTGAGGTCGGGAGCGCGGCCAGCGCGTTTTGCGATTGCTCTAGCTGCAAGAGCCCGGTGGCCTGATAGATCACCGGTTTGCGCAGCGCGATGAAGGCACCGAGGATCACGGCGACGACGAAGGCCAGCGCGATCCATTTCCAGCCCGCCAGAAGCGCGCCAGCCAGCGCCATCAGGTCGATCTCGTCATCCTCGACTTCGGGCTGCGCGGCATGTTTCTGCGTCATTTCGGAAATTTGCTTCATCTGTCCCGTTCAAACTCTCAAATGCTTATTCAAAACCGCGCCTATGCCGCCGTGACGCGGATCACCGTTTCGGTGCGAGCCGCGAGACCCATGCCTCGCTCGCGGCGGAAATCTCGGTGAAGGCCTTGCGATGGGCGTCGATCGGTTCCCGGTACGGGTCGGCGATCCCTTTGCCCCCCATCCATTGATCGAACAGCATCACCCGCCCGCCCAGTTGCGGCGCCCGACGCGAGATCTCGCGCTTGTGGCCCGCCTCCATTACGAGGATCAACTCGTGCTCGGCGCCGATCTCGGCGGTGAACTGGCGCGCAACGTGACCGTCGAGGCTCAGCCCGTGTTCCGCCGCGACTTCGCTCATGGTCTTGTCCGCGCTCGCACCAACAACCGCGCCGATGCCCGCCGAACTGACCTTGCAGTCAGGCAGCGCCGCGGCCAGAAGCCGTTCGCCTACAGGAGAGCGGCAGATATTGCCAACGCAGACGACGAGGATGGATCCGACTTTCGCCATGGATCAGTTCGCGAGCGCGGAGGCCGCGCGCGCCGTGCTCAGCGTCGGAAGGATGTTGGAGACCACGCGGTTCCATTTCGCGACCGGTGCGGTCGTGACATAGACGACGTCCTGCGGATGCAGGAAGAATTTCGTGCCGACCACGTAGGCCGCCGCGCTCGAGGTATCGAGCTGGAACACGATCACCCCGCTCGGGCTGTCGCGGAACACGAAGACACCGCGCGCATCGGCCTGATTGGTGTTCAGCCCGCCGACGGAGGTGACGGCTTCGGTGAGGCTCACGTCATCCTTGGTCAAGTCGATCGGGCCGGGTTTCACCAACTGCCCCAGGAGATAGGCTTCGAGCTTCGTCGCGCGCTGCACCGAGACGACATCGCCATTGCGCAGCACGGGGTTGTTCGAGGCGATGCCCTGGTTGAGGAAGGCCTGCAGGTCGACCGCGTAGCTGCGCCCGCCGCGGCGGACGAGCACCTGGCGCGCATCGGCCGTCTCATTCAGGCCGCCCGCCTCGTTGATCGCATCAAGCAGCGTAAGCGACTTGGAGGTCAGCGGGATCCGGGCAGGCTTGCCCACCTCGCCGGTGACGGAGACGGTCTGCGAGTTGTAGCCCACGACGCGCACCGACACCTGCGGCGAGGGAATGAACTCCTTCAGCTGGCGCGAGAGATCGGCGCGCACCTGCTCCGGCGTGCGGCCCGCGGCGCGCACATTGCCGACATAGGGATAGTAGAAGGTGCCGTCCGAATTGACGCGCAGACCACCCTCGGCGGGCGTCCGGGTCGAGCCCGCGGGCGAGGTCAGCTCGGGATGCTCATAAACCACGATATCAAGCAGGTCGCCCGGCCCGATCCGGTAGTTCCAGTAGTCGCTCGAGGGCAGCGTCGTGCGTCCGCCGCTCAGATCGGACGGTGCGCCGAAAGTGGCCACATTGGCGAGGCTGAGCCGAACGATCGCGACATCGCCCGCCACCGGATCCTCGACGGAACTGACATTGCGGGTGTTGACCGGGAAATTTGTGGTCGAGGTGTCGCAGGAGGCCAAAAAGAGCAACGCGCAAAGCGCCGCGAAAATCCTCGTCATTGCCCCCATCGTGCCCTCCTGAGCCTCGTAACCTATGCCTGCCACCCATTCCTCGGCCAAGGGACCTGAGACGGGCTTCATCTAGCGCCTCTGAATAGAGAAGCTGTCGCTGTTTTCAACCGCCCATTCATACTTCGGCATGAATCGCCCGCCAAGCCTTTCAACCTTGTGGCGAGCAGCGCACAGCGTGAAACCGGATTGATTTCATCGCGTTCGTGACACCGTTCAGGCGACGCCACGTCACCCCGGGTCTAACGAAGAGGTGATGAGGCGTTGTCGCGAATACTCGCCTAAGGCGTGTGAAAGGACGTTGACCCCCGGGAACAAAGTTAAGTATCTCTCTATCGACGGTATTCGTACGATTTTCAGTATTTTTCACTCTATCGCGTTAGCAAAATATTAAGATTTGCCGCCGCGATAATGATTTTTATTGCCGGGGGGCAGTGTATGATTGGTCTTGAGTATGTTGTGACAGCTTTTTTTGCGTCGCTGTTAATGGCGGTCCTGATCGTTGCGACCAAAAGCTTTCATGGCAAACTCACGCTCGACGGCGATCATGGTATCCAGAAAATCCACGCAGCTCCAACTCCGCGCATCGGGGGCTTTGCGCTCCTCGCAGGCGCGTTGGCAGCCGGCCTGACGCTCGATGCGCAGACGCAGGCACTCTGGTGGACGATCTGTCTTTGCGCCATTCCCGCCTTCGGCTCCGGCGCGATCGAGGACATCACCAAGAAAGTCTCCGCCAAGTGGCGCCTGATCGCCACCGTGTGCGCCGGGCTGATCTTCTGCCTCGTATCCGGCTATCATATTCATCGCTCGGACATTCCCGGCCTCGACTACGTTCTGCTCCACTACCCGGCCTTCGGCATCGCGCTCAGCGCCATCGCGATCGGCGGGATCGCCAATTCGCTCAACATCATCGATGGCGTGAACGGGCTCGCATCCGGCTCCGCGATCATTGTCTTCTCGGCCTTCGCGGTGATCGCCGGACAGACCAATGACGGACCGATCCTCGCGATTTGTCTGCTGATGATCGGCTCGATTGCGGGGTTCTTTGTGATGAATTTCCCCTCCGGTAAGCTGTTTTACGGCGATGCCGGGGCCTATGCGACGGGGTTCGTGCTCGCGGTGATCGGAATTGTCCTTCCCGCCCGAAATCATGAGATTTCTCCGCTGATCGCCGTACTCGCACTCGCCTATCCGTGGATCGAAACCGTGGTCTCGATCCGGCGTCGCGTGAAGCGGGACGGCACGCATCCTGGGGCGGCGGACCGCCTGCATCTCCACAGCCTCGTCTATCGCAGCCGCGCGAAACGAATCGCCGAGTCGCTCGGACGCCCGGAGATGCGCAATCCGATCACCTCGGTTGTGCTCTGGTCGCTCAGCTTGATCGCATGTTCCATCACTGTGCTCAGCGCGACCTCCCCCGCAGCCCTCGGTGCAGGCGTGGGCGTGGTCTTCGTCTGCTACATGCTGATCTACCGCCGCGTCGCGCTTGGCAGCAAACTGCGTCGCGCGATGGCCACTTCCCGCCGTGAACGGGTAAAAATCTAACGCAAATAGGCCCTTATCAACTCGGGCCTCAAAGTGGCGCAGCATGTCTGCGTGTATCTTTTCAGGTGGCGCCGAGCGCTGATTGGCGCATTAAGTCTTACCTATCCTGCGCGGATCGGCGCTCGTCACCACCTCGCCGGGGCCGTAACCGGCCCAAGCGGTCCCTACTTAGCCACCTCGCGATACGGCGCTTCGTCCTGCATCGGTGCGACACTCTCGCAGAGCATCATCCACACCAGAGCCGCGAGAGGAAAAATTGCGAGTCCCGTAAGCATCGCGTGAATCCCCATTCACCTCATACCCGTCACAAATATGTCATATCACAGGATGCGCGAATCGGCATGAAATAAAGTTGCTGGAGCCGCTGTCTATTTGGACAGTTTCTCTGGCCCGACTTAGGTTTAGCCCGAATCAAAAAGGCCCCGCAGATGCGGGGCCCTTCTTATTCTCGGCTCGAACGGATCAGTTCGTGCCGTTGGTCCCGTTGGTACCATTGGTACCGCCGCCGCTGCCCATCGCAGCCGCTGCAAGACCGACACCAATGATCACCGCTGCGACCGGGGTGGCGCCGCTAAGAGTGCTCTTCGTCGCCTTGGGCGTGCAAGTCACAGCGACGTTCCCGTCGGCGTTGTAAACGGCATCGGAAACGGCCGTTTCACAAACGTTATTGGCTTTTGCCCAAGCGACGAGCGCGTCATGGCTGAGATTGGCCGGCGCTTGCAAATCCTGCGCCGCGCCCGGAAGGGCGCCGGCGAGAGTAGCTGCCACTGCAATGGCACCGGTAAAGAACTTCGTCATCGAAACCTCCGATTAGGTTGGGATAGGTAAGACGTGATAATCTTATATTAATCTTTTGGTGAACCATAGGGTTAATTAATCCCGAACGGTTCAACCGGCTTAGTTGAGCACACCAATCGCGATCTGCCCGACAGTGGGGGAAACCCATTGCCGCCCGGCTTGGATCCGTCCCTTTTTATTGGTCCAATAAATATTGGTGACGGTCATTTTCGGATTGCTGCATTTTTCTTCGTGACGCAGCAAATTCTGCCCCGCGAGCGTTTCATTTCCGGCGGTCGTCATTTCGCAGCCAAGCAGGACATAATCCGAGTGGTCGTCCGCCGTGAGGAAGCGGTAGGTCCGGCGATAGGCGCCGATCTTCGCCCCGCGAAGGGCGGCGAGCGTCGGTCCGGAATCCGCAGCCATCAGATCATCGCCTAAACCTCTGGTTGCAACCACCACGCCACGATCCACGGACACCGTGATGTCGTCATCCGTGCGCCAGGTCTCGACCGTGCCGTTACGCCCGGCCAGAGACAGGGTCGCATTGGCGTCGCGCGACGGAATTACCACCTCGAGCCCGCGCGCGGGAGCGGTCTGCGTCACAACCTTCACGCCGACGCCCTCGCCTTGAGCTGTAGCAGTCGGCGCAGTCGCGCCCTGCCCCGCGGAACGGCTGCCCGAGAACGTCACGGTATTGCTCAGACTTTCGAGCTGCGCACAGCCCCCCAGCGCCAGCAGCGCCGCACCGAAAACGAGTGATCTCATCGCCAGAACCGCTCCCAATTGCCGTCGAAGGAGGCGGGCTGATCCTCGCGCACCATCCCGTAAAGCCGGTTCGACACCCCCAGCCGCGCCCCGCCATCGCGCACGATCGGCTGAATCACCGTCGAATAACGTTGCTTCGTCGTTTGACCCGTCGCCCAGTGCAGCGGGATCGTGATCATGAAGCCCTTGTCGAAGGAGCCCTCGCCGAAATCTGCCGAGGACACATCGGTCTTCGTCGCATAGACACCGACCTTCCAGCCATTGTCGAAAACGCGCGAGAAGCTCAGTGTCGCCCCCCAGTCGCCCGCGAGATACCGGCCCACATCGAGCTGCGTATAGAACTGGTCGGTGAACTGGTAATAGGCCGACAGATGGCCCGTCGTGACCTCGTAATCGCGCAGATCGAAACGCTGATCATAGCCGCGCTGGCGCACCCGGTTGAGCTCAGCCCCGAGCGCGAGACGGCTGTGTTCGGGCGCCCAGAGCAGCTCGGTTGAGACGCCCGCGAACATCGGTTCCAGATAGCCCGCGGTCACACGCCCGAAGAGATCGCGCCCCGGACGGAAGAAATAGGCCCCCGTCAGTTCGGGAACCGTCGGACCCGAGCCTTTATAATAGAGCCACGCATCCGAGCGCACATGCGGCAGCACCGAATCCGAGGGCCGGTTCGCCTGATTGAGATTGCCGATCACCTTCTGGTTCACGCGCCCGGTCAGCAGCAGGCCCGGCGCGATCTCGTATTGCGCATTGACGCTGACACCCAGATCGGCGCGCAACGGATCGTCGGGATCGAACAGGCCCGGGCGCAGATACGGCCCGACATTCCACGAGAACCGCGGATAGGCGCCCGGTGCGACCGGAAGCTGTACGGGCGCGCCGTCGATCTGAGCATGGGCGCGCATCAGCTCGCCGCCCACCGGGTGGAATTCATAGGCCTCGAGGTCGTCGCGGCGGATCGTCGTGGTCGAGACTGGCTGCGAATTTTCCGACAGGGTGATCGCGAAGCGGTCGACGCTCGCCGGGGCCTGCGCACTCAGCACGCGGGCGGCGCGCCCAATCGCCTCGGGCGGCGCGTTGTAGCGATCGTTGCGGATCTGGATCGCGAGGGTGGAGCCACTGAGCTTCGCGCCTTCCAGCACGAGGCCTTGCTGCGCCAAGTCCGGGCGGAGCTTCGCTGCGAGATAGGCCGGATCGTTCGTCCAGCTTTGCGCGGCCTCGACGCCCGCCCGCGGCACGACCGGCGGCGGCGCGTCGTTGAGCCCGCTCGGGTGCGCGTTGTGTTTCGGGTTCAGCGCATAGCTCAGCTGCACGCTCAGATCGGTTCCGTAGAGATAGCCCGCCGTGATCGAGGCGTTGTCGCTGAGCTTGTATTGCGCCGCAATGTTGATCGGGGATTTGCGATCGAAGGTCGGGCCGTCCTCGCGGGTATAGGCGTCGGAGGAATATTCCGCCATCAGACGCAGCCGGTCCGTCGCCTGCCACTCGACGCCGCCGAAAAACGCCGACGGGCCGCGAAACCATTGCTGCGGCTGGAAGGTGCCGCCCTTGCCGAAATCCAAATTGGGCCGCGAGTCAAGCCGATCCGAGATCACGCCCAGTGGATTGTCAAAACTGCCGAACGACCCCAGCCGCCCCCAGCCAATCCCTGCCGTCGCGCGCAGTTTCGGCGTGAGCGCTTTCGACGCCACGACATATTCTCCGGCATAGACGCCGGTGCCAGCCATGTCGTTGATTCCCACTGCCATCGCGGGCCGGATCCGGCCTTCGTCGAGGAAACGATACTGGATCGAGAAGCTGCGGTCGTAGAGTGTGCCGCCGCCCATGTAGTTCTTGATCGTCGAATACCGGAAGCCAGCCGACAGGCGCGGCGTGATCTGGAACGCGGCCGAGACGCGGGTTTGTCCTGCGAAGGTGAAGACGTTGAAGCCCAGTTCCGCATCCTCGCGGCTGCCAGCTACGGGCATGTCGATCAGCCCGGGGATGCCATAGCTGTTATAGCCCCACGCTCGGTCGGCCGATTGCGCGCCGGCGGGGCCAAACCCGACCCCTGCAAGCGCGCTGCTCGCCATCGCGAGGAAGAGGAAACGGGAGCGGTAGGGGCGCACCAACATGTGTGTAGAAATCCGGCTCGGTCACAATCAGTTGGAGACCTAGCAGAGAGTCATACTCCTCCGAAACGCGAATTCATGCTTTCGTAAGGAGCTGTCGCAGATTTGCACGGACGGGTGGCGGTGCACCGCCGAGTTGGCCGCTATTCGCCGGCCAAGCGCATGTAGACGTCTTCGTAGCGGATGATGTCATCCTCGCCCAGATAGGCGCCGGTCTGCACCTCGATCAGCACCATCGGTAGCTTGCCGGGGTTTTCGAGCCGGTGAGTCTCG
Organism: Thioclava electrotropha; assembly: GCF_002085925.2. NCBI lineage: Bacteria > Pseudomonadati > Pseudomonadota > Alphaproteobacteria > Rhodobacterales > Paracoccaceae > Thioclava > Thioclava sediminum. The sequence goes on along the minus strand of NZ_CP053562.1, from coordinate 2,031,652 downwards.
CCGATCGGGATGTAGACGGATTCGTTTTCCGTCACGAGGCGGGTCTCGGGGCCCAGCGTCACCAGCGCGGTGCCTTGCACGACGATCCAATGCTCCGCCCGGTGGTGATGGCTTTGCAGGCTGAGCGCCGCGCCGGGCTTGACCGTGATCCGCTTCACCTGAAAACGATCACTAAGCACAAGGCGTTCGAACCAGCCCCAGGGCCGGTGATCGCGCGGAAAATCCGTAGCTTGCGCGGCATTTCGCGCCTTGAGCGCACTCACCGCCGCCTTCACATCCTGCGCGCGCGAGCGATGCGCGACAAGCACCGCATCGGGCATCGCCACCGCGATCACGTCCTCGACCCCGATCCCGACCATCTCGATGCGCGGGTCTTCGGAGCGCAGCAGACTGTCGCGGCAATCAATAGCTGTCGCGGGTCCAGAGAGCGTCACCCCATCGAGGCGCGAGGAAGCATGAGCACGGCGCACCGCTTCCCAGTCGCCAAGATCGGACCAGCCCGCCTGCACCGGCATGACGGAGACGGTCTCTGCCCTCTCCATGATCGCGTAATCGATAGAGATGTCGGGGGCGTCGCTCCATGCCTCCGGGTCGAGGCGTAGAAACCCAAGATCGGTGCGCGCCGCGGCAAAGGCCGCTTCAACCGGAGCGAGAACCGTCGGCGCATGGGTTCGGGCTGCGGCGAGAATTGCGCCTGCCGAAAACAGGAACACCCCGGCATTCCACAGGTAACCCCCGCTCTCATGCATCGCGCGGGCCTGCGCGATGTCGGGTTTCTCGATGAACCGGAGCAAAGGCACGACGCCCTGCGCATCTGCTTCCCTACCGGGTTCGAGATAGCCATACCCCGTTTCGGCACGGTCGGGTGTGACGCCGAAAGTCACCAGCCGCCCTGCCCGCGCCGCGGGCTCCGCCGCCGCGATCGCGCGCCGAAACGCGTCTGGATCGGCGATGACATGATCCGACGGAGCGACCAGCATCAGCGCCTGCTCCCCGGCCTGTTGCGAAACCCAAAGCGCGGCCGCAAGAATGGCGGGCGCGGTATTGCGGCCCTCGGGCTCGAGCATCACCGCGCCCGGGTCGATCCCGGTATCGGTGAGCTGCTCGGTCGCTATGAACCGAAAATCGGACTGTGTCAGGACCACGGGGGGCGCGAAACCCTCGCCCGAGAGCCGTTCGGCCGTCGCCTGAAACAACGTCTTGGGGCCAGTCAGTTCTGCGAATTGCTTCGGATAGCTGCGCCGTGATAGCGGCCATAGCCGAGTGCCCGATCCGCCCGCGAGAAGAACCGGAGTTATCATGTATGTCCTCCCCAAATCAGCGGCAGATTTTCTGCCCTCCGCGAGCCTGGCACAGGTATCCCTAACGCAAGGTTAACTTCACAACGGACAACCTAAGCGCGCACGTTTCCGCGCAGGTTCGCCTTGTCTGATTGACTTTCCGCGCCCGATCCCTCAGCCAATACGGGCGTAATTCGATTGAACAGAAAGCCCTTTCATGACCGATCAAAGCCCGGCCCGCGCGTGGCATGTGGCCCAGTTCAAGCCCAACAGCGCCGCGATCGCCCGGCGCAATCTGGAGCGGCAGCGGTTCGACATTTTCTTGCCGATGGTCGAGACGACGCGTCGCCAGTCGGGCAAATTCGTGACCCGCAGTGCGCCGCTCTTTCCGGGCTATCTTTTCGTGCGCGAACAAGAGAAATCGGCGCGTCTGGGCGCGGTGAACGGCACGCAGGGGATCACGCGGCTCGTGGCGCTCGCGGGGCGCCCGACACCGGTTTCCGATGCGATGATCGAGGCGCTGCGCGCGCGCTGCGATACGCAAGATCAGCTGCAGCCGCTGCCGGAATACGCGCCGGGAGACGAGGTCACGCTGGCGACCGGTCCCTTCGCGGATTTCGTGGCCACGGTCGAAAAGGTCGATGCCGAGAAACGGGTCTGGCTGCTGCTCGATTTCATGGGCCGCGAGACCCGGATCAAGGCGACATCCGACGCCTTGATCTGAGGCTCTCAATTACCGCGACAGCCTAGCCTTTGTGCTGCTCATACGCGGCCAAGGCGCGCGCGCGTCCCTCCTTCAGACCGATCAGCCGCTCGGGATAATCCTGATCCGGCGACAGTTGCCAACTCTCTGGGATCGCTTCGAAATAATCCGTCGCCGTCTCGGACGGGTTGGCCTGACCCTCGGCGATGAAATCCTTCCGGTAACGCCCGTCCTTGTCGAATTTCTCGAGCTGCGTCTCGGGGTTGAACACGCGGAAATAGGGCGTCGCATCCGGCCCCGGCCCGGCCACCCATTGCCAGCCCATCGCGTTGCTCGCCGGGTCCCAATCGATCAGGCAATCCTCGAACCAGCGCAGCCCCACCCGCCAATCGGTCATCAGGTGCTTGCTGAGATAGGAGGCCACGATCATGCGCGCGCGGTTATGCATCGTGCCGGTGACATACATTTCGCGCATCGCCGCATCGACGAAGGGCTCCCCGGTCATGCCGCGCCGCCACGCCTCGGCGTCATTGTTGTCGCGCCGCCAGTCGAATCCGTTCCACTCCTCGCGCCAATTGCGCTCGGCCATATCGGGCCAGTGGAAGAACAGATGCCACGCGAATTCGCGCCAGACGAGCTCTTTCAGGAAGGTCTCGGCGCCTTGATTGCCCTCCGCCATCTTATGATAGCCGGCGTGCCAGATCGTGCGCGGGGAAATCTCGCCATAGGTCAGGTTTTCAGACAGGCCCGAGGTGCCGCCCGAAGCGGGCACGTCGCGCTGCGTCTTGTAGTCCGAGAGGCGATCGCGCAGGAAATTCGACAGCCGCGACTGGGCGGCGCGCTCGCCGACATTGACATGTTTCGCGACGATTTCCGCACCGCGCCGCATCGCCGCGCCCATCGTCCAGTCGTCCAGCTTTTTGCTTTCTGGCCAAGTATTTGGAACGCGAAGTTCAGAGACCGTCTTAACTTCCGGCGGGATGTCCGTGCCCTTCACTGCGTTCCAATAGGGCGTGTAGACCTTGTAAGGCCCGCCCGTTTTCGTCTCCACGGTCCACGGCTCGAACAAAAGATGTCCGATGAAGCTTTTGGCCTCGATCCCCGCCTCGGAGAGCGTGGATTTGACCTCCGTATCGGTGTCGCGGCCTGGCTTGTCGTAGCGGCGCGACCAGTAGACCGCACCTGCCCCAATCTCCTCGATCAGTGCTTGCAGAACCTTCAGCGAATCGCCTTTGCGCAGGATCAGCTTTGAGCCTTTCTCCGCGAGGCTTTCCGCGAAGGCCTCCACGGCAAGACTGAGCCGCCATTTCGCCGCTGCCCCCAAGGCTTCGACCTGATCGTCATGGATGAAGACCGGGATCACCGGCGCGCCGGTCTTCGCGGCCGCCGCCATCGCCTCATGATCGTGGAATCGGAAGTCGCGCCGCAGCCATAACAGGACGGGGGTGTCATTCATGCTCGTCTCCTTTGCCTCCCTTTCCCTACGCGCGGCGCCCGATCCGGTTCAGTCACGCCCAATTTTTCCGCAACGCCCCTCCGCGTCGAGGCTTTTCCACACTTTGCCGCAGGGCTCCTGCCTATCTGCCGTGCAAATGCCTCTTGCGAGGGCGAAAAAGCCGCTCTAGCGTTTTCACAAAACGAACACAAAACAGGGAATATGCAATGAAGACTTCTGCTCTCCTTCTGGCGGGGATTGCCGTGGCCGCGCTGAGCGCCCCGGCCCGTGCCGCCGATCCGGACCTGACCATCTTCGATTGGGCCGGCTTCGAGATTCCGGGGCTCTTCCAGCCTTACATCGATAAATACGGCGACAGCCCGACCTACGCTTTCTTCGGCGATGACGACGAGGCCTATCAGAAGCTCGCTTCGGGCTTCAAAGCAGACGCGGCGCATCCCTGTTCGCAGATGATCTCGAAATACAAGGATGCCGGGCTGATCGAACCGTGGGACGTCTCGAAGATCCCGGAATTCAAGAATATCGACCCCAAGTATCTGAATTCGAAGATCTTCGTCGATGACGACAAGAACGTCTGGTATCTGCCGACCGACTGGGGGGCGACCGCGATCGCCTACAACCCCGACAAGGTCCCGGCCGAAGATGTGGCGAGCCTCAATGTCTTCGTGAACCCGAAATATGCAGGCCGCACTTCGCTGCCCGACAGCTCGGACGATGTCTGGGCGCTGGCCTATCTCGCGACCGGCGTGACCGACTGGACCAATGTCACCGACGAGCAGTTCCAGGCCGCCGCCGACTGGCTGCGCGAGGCCAACAAGAACGTCCAAAGCTACTGGACCGACCCCTCGCAGCAGGCGCAGCTGATGGCCTCGGGCGAGGTGCTGGTCGCGTGGTCGTGGAATGACGGCGTCGCCTATCTGCAGGACGACAACTACCCAGTCGCCTTCCAGCGCGAGGCGAAAGAGGGCTCGTCGACCTGGTTCTGCGGCTTCGTGAACCTCAAGGATGGCCCCGGCTCCGAAGAGAAGCTCTACGATTTCATGAACGCATGGCTGCGCCCCGAGGCGGGCCCGGTTCTCGTCGACGAGATCGGCTACGGTCACACGAACACCGAAGCGATGAAGCTGATCCCGCCGGAGCAGCTGGAAACGGCGGGCCTGACCGAGATCAACGCGCCAATCCTCGCCCAGACGCCGAACTCGCCGGAACTGCGCGAAAAGCAGCTGGCCGAGTTCGAGAAAATCAAGGCTGGCTTCTGATCACTGCGCCGAATAAATCACAGCGAAGGGCCGCGTCTGACGCGGCCCTTTTTAATTCCCCCTGCTGCGCTAGCTGCGTCCAATCGACCATTTGAGACAGCCCATGATACTCGACGCAGCCATTATCCTTCTCGCCCTGATCGTCCTTGCCGCAATGTTCCTGCCCCAACTGCGCGACCGCCCGAAATGGCGCGCGATGGTGACCCCGCTGGCCTCGATCATTGGCTCCGGCTTTCTGGTACTGGGCCCGATTTTGGAGGTCCGCTACGGCAGTTTCGCCCCGCTCGCAATGGCGGCTTTGTGCGGTCTGGGATGGTTTTTCGGCGCGGCAGTGCGCGCCAATATCCGCGCCGAGGAGGTGCCTGACACGCCCGTCATCAAACGCATCGAAGAGGTTGCGCAGCTCGCGCTCGCCTTCGCCTATGTCATCTCGGTCGCCTATTACCTCAATTTATTCGGGGCCTTCGCCGTTTCGCTTACGCCGTGGAACACGGATTTCGCGGCCCGCGCGGTAACCACGGCAATGCTCGCCATCGTCGCCATCGCCGGGTTCTCCGGCGGGTTCAAACGGCTCGAGCAGATGGAATATGCCTCGGTCGCGCTCAAGCTCGCGATCATCGCCGGGCTGATCCTCGGGCTGGCGGCCTATTTCGGCAAGGTGGCCGTCGCCGGCGATCTTGTGGTCGATGCACCGACGCTGGGGCCGTGGGACTCGCTGCGGCTGCTCTTCGGCCTGATCGTGACCGTGCAGGGGTTCGAGACCGCGCGCTATCTGGGCAAGAGCTACGATGCCGACACCCGGGTCGCCGCGATGAAATGGGCGCAGATGCTCGCGACCGCGATCTACATGGTCTATATCGCGCTGCTGGCTTACATCTTCACGCCCAACGCCCATAACCTGACCGAGACCGCGATCATCGATATGATGCGCGTCGTCGCTCCGATCCTGCCCGCGATGCTGGTGGCCGCGGCGCTGGCGGCGCAATTCTCCGCCGCCGTGGCCGATACCGGGGGCGCGGGCGGCCTGATCGCGGAGTTCTCGCGCGGGAAAATCCCGCAAAAAGCGGCCTATCCGGTGTTGATCGGCGCCGGGATCGCGCTGACCTGGACGACCGATCTGTTCCAAATCATCTCCTACGCGTCGCGCGCCTTCGCGGGCTATTACACGCTGCAGGCGGTGCTCGCCGCACTGCAAACCGAGGGCACGAAGCGCTACGCGTTCTGGGCGCTCGCTGCATTGGGGGTGGCGATCACGCTTCTTGGCATTCCGGCCGAAGGCGACTGATCGGCGGGGCCATCGCGGCTCAACTCTCGGAAAGCGCCTGCGCATGCAGCCGTGCATCGAGCGCGTAATAATCGCCGATGAAGCCGCGAATATCGTCGCTCAGAAAGGCGTCGTAAGGCGGCGTGCGCGCGCCCATCCACTCTCCCGGAAGCGCATCGGAGAGATTATGGGACGACCGCCCGCGCGCCTTTTGCGCGGCATTGGTCAGCCCCAACCGGATGTTGCGAAGCTCCTCCGGCAAGCGATCGCGCATGAAATACTCGAAACTCTCGATCTTCTCCAGCGCGAACAGCCGATCCCAGCGCCGATTTTGCAGGTAGCTCCACTGCGCGGCCCAATGGCTGTCCTGCACCTCGCGCGCAGTGGCGTTGATGTAGAAACAGAGCTGCCGAAAGCTCAATCCGCGTTCGATCATCTCCCGGTCCGGATCGCCCCCGCGCGCGAAAAACGCATAGACCGGCCGCGTATGATGCAGCACCGAGTCCTGCATTCGGTTGCGTCCGAACTTGTCGCAATAACAGCTCACCAACCGGTCGACAGGATCGCGCAACAGCGCGACCGAGACCCAGTCCGGCGCGTGATCGACGCGGTCGCGTGCGGCGAAAGCCCAATGGCGCGCCTGCATCCGGCTCTGTCCGGAATCGAGCCAGTAATGCGACATGCCGGGTTCGGGCCGCCCGTCGCCCACAAGCCGGAGCGCCCAATCCTTGACCGAGGTATTGGCGACCTTCGCAATGGGGCAGAAAACGGCGCGCGCAGGTGCGATATACAGCATCGCGCCGTCGTATTGGCTGCGATCGTGATCGCGCAGCAGCCGCGCCTTGCGGCGATATTCCTCCGATCCGCGCAGTTCCCGCTCGACATCGGCCACGCTCGCGCGCCGCTCCTTCAATGCGCTCTGCGCCCCCTCTTTCGCAGGGCGTCCGAGATAGGCTTGGAACAAGGTGTCGATCGAGGCGGGCGTGGCCTGCATCTGCGCGGCGAGATCGGGATCAGCAAAGATGAAGGGGTGCGGAGGTAAATCTTTCATGCGGCAAGACTTTCATAGCGGGAGATCAACGGCGCAAGCTGCGCGGGCCAGCCATATTGCGCGACCTCGTCCGGGCGGCGCTGCGAGCCTATCGCGCCGGTCATGGCATCGCGCAGCAGACGGCGGAACTGCTCCGGGTCGTCTGCGACATGCACGCCGCTGAGGCGTTCCGCCTCTTCGAACCCGCGCATTGCGGGGCGCATCGCGACGACAGGTTTGCAGGACATAAGCGCCTCGGCGGTCTTGAGATTGGTGCCGCCGCCCTCGGTGATCGGCAGGCAGATGACGCTGGCGCGATGCAGAAGACCGCTCAAGGCTTCTTCCTCCACCACACCAAGGGGCACGACGAATTCCGCATTCATCTGCGCATAGCGGCGGAAGCGGTCGTCGGCGGTGATCAGATGGGTCATTCCGCCTGCCACGGCGAGGCGGCTACGCGGTGGCAGGAAGCCGGGAATGTCGCCGAAGGACGCCCAATAGCCGCGCGCGTTCGGCGGATGGGCTGAGCCCGCGACAAGCGCGTAGAGTCCGTCGAGCGGCGCGGACGGGACCGTTTCGGGATCTGGCGCCCAGCAGCCGTTTGGCGCGACAACGACCTCTGTCGCACCCGGCAGACCGGCAAAATGGCGCGCGTCAGCCTCACAGACGGCGATGGTGAGATCGGCCCTCGCTACGAGCGCGGCCTCGAGCGCCTCAGCCTCCGCGCGCCAATGCGGATCGATCAGCGCGGCCTCGACATTATGCGCGGAATAGCTCAGCCGGGCGCGGCGCAAGACCGGATCGCGGTCCAACGCCTCGGCGAATAGCGGATAGAGCCACGGATGTTCGAACTGCACCGCATCGGGGGCGAAATCGCGCAGTTCCCTGATCAACCCTTCGATCAGCGGACGATCTTTGAGCGTGTCGGAGATATGAAGATCCTCGCGGCGCTGCGGATCGTGGAGACGCGAAAGCAACGCCTCCGGCACCGCCGTGCGGCGCTCATCGGGCGAGCCGTCGGGATAGCCGCGCGTCGAGTAGATCGGGACGTAGCGAAAGATGTGGCCCGCCGCGCGCGCCTGCCGGGCGATGGCCGCGACCCGGCGCTGGCCGCCATGCAGCGGGCGGTGGATCGGGTAATGACCGAAAGCTGCGATCTTCATGCGGCATCCTCGCGATAGGGAATCGGCTGGCGCGACTGGTGGGTCCATGCAGGGTCGCGGGTGGAGGTGTCATCGCCGGCCGCGTCGAACCCGGCGGTGAGCGCCTCTCGAAAATCGGCCCATCGATGCGGCGTGATCCGCTCCGCTTGCGCACAGGCCGCGCGATAGGCTGCCTCGTCCTCCATCAGCGCCTCGGCCCGGGCAAGCCACCGCTCGCCCTCGAGAAGCCCGATCGCCTCCGCGCAGCCCTCCGCCGCCTCGATCAAGGCGGGCGCATCCGATGTCAGACAGGGTTTGCCATGCAAAAGCGACTCGACAACTGGTAGCCCCCAACCCTCGTAATGGGACGGGTAGATCGTGTAGCGGCAATGCGCATAGAGCGCCTGCAACTCGGCGTCGTCGACATCATCGAGGATGCGGATCGCGCCATGCGGCAAGCCGGGGTCCGCGCGCACCATTTCCAGAAGCGGGCCGATCGACCAGCCGGGCTGCCCGACCCAGACCAGCGGCATGATATGGTCGCGGCGCGCAGCCAGTTCGCGCCAGAGCCGATAGGTGAAATCATGGTTCTTGCGCGGCTCCTGCGTGCCGACCATCAAAACGTAGCCCCCAGGCTCCAGATCGCGATGTGCGAAGAGGCCCGCGAGATCGGTGGCGGGCGCGGTCTCGCGCAGCGCGTCCGCGCCAAGCGTCACGACGCGCACTTTCTCCGGTTGCAACTCGGGATAGCCGCAGCTGGCGGCATGGACGAGCAGATCGCGCCGCGTCACCTCTGAATTCGTCCAGACCCGATCCACGCCCCAGAGCATCCAATGCAGCGCGGGCGGAAAGGTCTTGCGCGTCGTGGGTTCGGCGACATGCCCCCAAAGGATCGGGATCAGGTCATGGATGTAATAGCTCAGCCGCCACCCATGAGCGGCCCGCATCTCATAGGCGGCCCGGTAGCGCGCATCGCCCCAGAACCCACCGGCAGAGACATACTCGCCCACCTCTTCCGGCGCGATCCGATTTCGATCCGCGCAGATCTGGTCGTGGACCGTATGCACCAGCCCGTAATGCGCCCGGTGATTGAGAGCATCGAGCGCCCGGATGCGCGGTGCGATCCCCGGCGCGACCCGTTCCAGAGCCACGAGCCCTTGGCGCATCAGGGCATATTCCTCCCCGCTCAGCCGAAGCAATTCCTCCGCCACCGCGCTCTCGCGGCGCAGGCGCGTATCGGTCTCATCGCATCGCCCGCCCTGCCCGAGAGCCCGCGTCCTGCGCCGGGCGCGCCAGAGAAACCGGCCAATCCGCGCCCAGGAGCGCCAGCGCTTCGGCGCGGTTAGCGCGCGCGATGGCGCCTCCGGCTGACAGCCATTGCGGAAGATCACCTCCTCGAAGATTGCCTGCGGGATGCGATAGAACCCGCCGCGCGCCTCATCATAGACCGCCGGTACCGCGCGCGCCCCGAACCGGGCGGCAAACGCCCGCCAGACCTCATGCTCCACCCGCAAGATGCCCATCGGCCGCCAATGGCGGAACTGATAGCTGGTGCTGAGATCGATCAGGATCGACTTGTCGCTCATCGCGTCCCTCCGTGGCCAGTTCTTGGCCCGACTCGAGCTATAGCGCGCGGCAAGTTCACGTCCGGTTAATGCGCATCAGGCGCGCGCGACGCCTTGAAGGCCCCCGATCTTCCCCCTATATTCCAAGACGTTCCCGGCAACGGGGACTATGGGCATAAACGCGCATGAAATAAGCGGATCGGACCCGGGGGCGGTACCCGGCGGCTCCACCAATCAACCCTCGTTGGGGGAGAATGGGGCCGAAATAGGATCGACGAACGTGTAAAGATGTTTGCTTTGTCCCGGTGAGCTACCACCGTTATCGGTGCGATTTGTACAGTTGCCAACGACAACCGTGCTCCGGTCGCTCTGGCTGCGTAAGCAGCTCGGGTAACCGAAACTTAACTCCTTGCGCTTAGCCGCGTAAGGCGGGGCCCGCAGGAGCCTTGCAACAGAATCCTGCACTTTCCCCCCTCTTCTTTCGATGCGACCGGCGTTAACCGGTTTGAAATCCGTACCTGCCATGGTGCCCCCAGGACCGACGGGAAACGGAGAGGCGCGATGTCCCGGCTTGCGAGGATCGAAACGTGGCTCCATGCCGTATGGGGCGAAGGGCGGCTGGACGAGGTCGACGGGTTGTTCGATGCCGAGGCGCAGACCAACGGGCTGATGCCGGGGCTCGAATTGCGACCGCAGGAGTTTCGCGAGCTGGTTCCGGCCCTGCGCGCCCATCTGCAGGACATCAAGATCACCGTGCTGCGCCATGTCGAGACGGAGGATTGGCTTTGGACGCTTCTGAAAATCGCCGGAAAATCCGCACACTCGGCGCGCGCGGTGGAATTCACCGGGCAACTGACGATGCGGTTTCGCGGCGACAGGATCGTGGAGGCGTATAATAATTACGATGTGATCGCACTCTTCGAGGCGTTGGAGATGATGCCGCGCGACACCGTCGCGCTCTGCCTGTCGGGCGAAGTGCTGGGATAGGCGCCGCCCCCGCGAGGTTCTCCCCAAGGTTGCGCGAGATCCGATTCCGGCTCACCCGGCACATGCCCTCGACGTCAGCCTTCGCGCCACTCTGCCCGCCTTGCGGCCCGCCACGAATCCCCTATGCTGAGCCCGAGAAGAAAGGGACCCGGCCATGACGCAATCCATTGATTACGGCAACCTGATGCATCACGCGATGCGCGGGCTGATCCAGACAGTGCTGAGCGACATCGCAGCCAATGGCTTGCCGGGGGAGCACCACTTCTTCATCACCTTCGACACCCGTCACCCCGATGCCGAGCTGGCCGATTGGCTGCGCGAACGCTACCCCGAAGAAATGACCATCGTCATCCAGAACTGGTATGACAATTTCGAAGTGGGCGAGGACGGGTTCTCGATCACGCTGAATTTCGGCAATTCGCCCGAGCCGCTCTATGTGCCGCTCGACGCGATCACCACCTTTGTCGACCCCTCCGTCGAATTCGGCCTGCGTTTCGAGACGCAGGAATATGACGAAGACGACGAGATCGAAGAGGATGAGGTGGCCGAGGAGGAAGAGGCCGCCCCCGCCGAACGTGGCGAGGCCGAGGTCGTCAGCCTCGATCAATTCCGCAAGTAACCCGGTGGCTTCGGAGCCTCTGGACCGCGACACTCTCCTGTCGCTTTATCGCGGCTATCTCACTTGCCTGAATGAACAGAACTGGGCGCAGCTCGGCGATTTCGTGCATCCGGAGGTCACGCATAACGCGCGCCCGCTCGGCCTCGCGGGGTATCAAGCGATGCTCGAGGACGACCATCGCGCGATCCCCGACTTGCACTTCCGCGCAGAAACGCTAGTGGCCGATCCGCCAGTCATTGCCGCACGGCTGCGCTTCGACTGCACGCCCCTGGGGATGCTGTTCGACCTGCCAGTGGACGGCCGCCGCGTGACGTTCGACGAACATGTCTTCTATCGCGTCACCGATGGCCGCATCCGCGAGGTGCATTCCCTGATCGACCGCGACGCGATCGCCGCACAGATCTGAGAGCCACCCCAAGTATACCTCCGTATACCGTTGCAAAATCCCTCCGCGCGCCCTATCAGTGCGAGCGAAAGATTGCGCGCAATCATGGAGGCCCAGATGACCGCGACCCGCACCGAGACCGACAGCTTCGGCCCGCTTGAAGTTCCCGCCGACAAATATTGGGGCGCGCAGACGCAGCGCTCGATCATGAACTTCCCGATCGGCTGGGAGCGCCAGCCCGTCCCGATCATCCGCGCGCTTGGCGTGATCAAGAAAGCCTGCGCGATGGCCAACAAGGCGCAGGGCAAGATGGACGCGAAGATCGCCGATGCGATCATCGAGGCCGCGGGCGAAGTGATCGAAGGCAAGTTCGACGACAACTTCCCTCTGGTGGTCTGGCAGACCGGCTCGGGCACGCAGTCGAACATGAACGCGAACGAGGTGATCTCGAACCGCGCGATCGAAATTCTGGGCGGCGAGATGGGCTCGAAAGATCCGGTCCACCCGAACGATCACTGCAACATGGGGCAGTCCTCGAACGACACCTTCCCGACCGCGATGCATGTCGGGATCGCAATGCAGGCGCGCGACGTGCTGCTGCCCGGTCTGCGCAAGCTGCACGCGGCGCTGGAAGCCAAGTCCGAAGACTTCAAGGACATCATCAAGATCGGCCGTACGCATACGCAGGACGCGACGCCGCTGACGCTTGGTCAGGAATTCTCCGGCTACGCCCATCAGGTGAAAAAGGGGATCGAGCGCGTCGAGGCCTCGCTCGGCGACATCTACGAACTGGCCCAAGGCGGCACCGCCGTCGGCACCGGTCTGAACACGCAAGTGGGCTGGGCCGAGACGGTCGCGGCGAACATGGCCAAGATCACCGACCTGCCCTTCGTCACCGCGCCCAACAAGTTCGAAGCGCTCGCCGCGCATGATGCGATGGTGATGTTCTCGGGCGCGCTGAAGACCGTGGCCGCCTCGCTCTTCAAGATCGCGAACGACATCCGCCTGCTGGGCTCGGGCCCGCGCTGCGGTCTGGGCGAGCTGATCCTGCCGGAAAACGAGCCGGGCTCCTCGATCATGCCGGGCAAGGTGAACCCGACGCAGGCCGAAGCCCTGACCATGGTCTGCGCGCATGTCATGGGCAACGACGCAGCCGTCGGCATCGCCGGCTCGCAAGGGCATTTCGAGCTCAACGTCTACAACCCGATGATGAGCTACAACGTGCTGCAATCGATGCAGCTTCTGGGCGACAGCGCCTCGGCCTTCACCGACAACATGGTCGCGGGCATCGAGGCCAACGAGCCGCGCATCGAGAAGCTGCTGCACGAGTCGCTGATGCTGGTCACCGCGCTCGCGCCGACCATCGGCTACGACAACGCCACCAAGGTCGCGAAGACCGCGCATAAGAACGGCACCACGCTGAAGGAAGAAGCGATCAAGCTTGGCTTCGTCGACGAGGAAATCTTCGACAAGGTTGTGCGTCCCGAGCAGATGATCGGCCCGAAAGCCTGATCCAGCTTCCATGAATGACGAAGGGCGGCCCCGGTGGCCGCCCTTTTGCGTTCGGGGTGCTCGCCCCCTTCGTCTTGTTCAAATATCCCGGGGTGAATGCCGCAGGCAGCGGGGCAGCGCCCCTGCCCGGCCGGTAGCTCTCAGGCCAGGTGAAGATGAACGCGGCGGTTCATCTTGCCCTTCTTCTCGATCTTGCCGATCCTGAGGGCGCCGATCTCGCCGGTCGAGGCGACATGCGTGCCGCCGCAGGGCTGCAGGTCGATCCGGTCCGCCTCTTCGCCGATTGCCACGAGACGCACCCAGCCCTGACCCTTGGGCGGCGCGACCGAGAGCGTCTTGACCAGATCGGGCTGCGCCTCGAGTTCGGCATCGGTAATCCAATGCTCGACCACTTTCAGGTCCTGCGCGATCCAGTCGTTGAGCTGCCGTTCGATCGCTTCCAGATCTTCGGGTCGCTCGGGCATATCGAAATCGAGCCGTCCCTTTTCCGTACCGATCTGCCCGCCCGTCACCGGCAGCGGGATCGCGACCGATAGCAGGTGCAGCGCGGTATGGACGCGCATGTGACGGTGACGCCGCTCCCAGTCGAGATGCTGCTGCACCTGCGCGCCAACAGGCGGCAGTGGCTGCGGCTCGGCGGGCACCAGGATCACCGCACCGAGCGCACCGGACTCGGCCTTCACCGCCGTTGCGATCTCGATCTCACCGCCGTCCCAGACCAGTTTGCCGCTATCGCCGGGCTGGCCGCCGCCGGTCGGGTAGAAGATCGAATCCGCGCAATAGATGCCGCCCTCATCGGTCAGCCCGGTCACCCGGACCTCGAGATCGCGGGCATAGGGGTGAATGCGGTAGCTCTGCTGCTGCGGCTGTTTAGCGGTCTCCGGCATCGGCCTCTCCGTCTGAAGTGTCGTGGCGCTGCTCCTCCATCCCCTCGGGCCCTTCACCGGGCTGGGGCTTGCCGTAATCGGCGCGGGTCACGGGGTGCTTGGTGTCGCTGTCGTCTTCGCCCGCGTCCCCGGAGGTCTCCGCCTCCTCCGCGTCCTCTTCGGTCTGCTCGTCCTTGGGACGCAGAACCTCGGGGTTGCGCAGCCACACGTCGCGCTGTGCGAAGGGAATCTCGATCCCGGCCTCGGCGAAGCGTTGATTGATTTCGTGGTTCATCTCGCTCTGGACGCGGAGGATGAAGTTCACGTCCGAGAGGATCACGCGGACCTCGAAATCGAGGCTGTCCGCGCCGAAGCCTTTGAACATCACGACCGGCTCGGGGTTCATCATCACCAGCGACTGGTTCTCGGCCACTTCGTGAAGGATCTTCTCGACCTTGCGCGTGTCGGTGCCATAGGCCACGCCGACCGGCACGATCAGGCGGCCCGTGACATTGCCGCGCGTCCAGTTCGTCACCTGCCCCGAGATCAGGTCCGCATTGGGCACGATGACTTCGGTGCGGTCGAAGGTCTCGATCCGGGTGGAGCGCACGGAGATCGCCTTCACGATCCCCATCTGGCCATTGACCTCGATCCAGTCGCCCTCGGAGATCGGACGCTCGATCAGCAGGATGATGCCCGAGACGAAGTTCTGCACGATGGTCTGCAGACCGAAACCGACACCGACGGAGAGCGCACCGGCGACGATGGCGAGCGAGCTCAGATCGATCCCGGCCGAGGAGATCGCGATCACCGCAGCGAGGAATATCCCCAAATAGCCAAGCCCCGAGACGATGGCATTCTGGCCGCCCTTGTCGATCTTGGTCTTTGGCAGCAGCGAGGTCTTCAGCGCCCCTTGCAGGAGCCGCGTGACCATCAGGCCGATCACGAAGACGATCGCGAAGGTCAGGAAGATGCCGGGCGAGATCGTGACGCCGCTGACCGAGATGCCGTTCTGGAACCGGGTCCACATCTCTGCCAGATCGGCCGGGCGCGCGCCCCAGATCAGCGCCGCAGGCGGCATGGCGAGCAGGCCCAGCAAGAAGCCGATCAGCGCCGGGATCAGGGAGTCGCGGCCGTCATCCTCGCGCCGGGTGACCAGCACGTAGACATCGGTGAAGAACTGGTTGAGCACGAGAACCAGCGCGATCAGCCCCAGTGTCAGGATGGTCGGGAAGATCAGCGCATTGGCGGCGTTGATATAGCCGATCCCGCCAAGAACCGGCGCGACCACCGCGACGCCAATCAGCGCATTGCCGAGCGCGCCGACAAGACGGTCGCGAAACGCGCCTTCCTCGCTCCCGTTGGTCTCGTTGCGCAGGTGACGGCGCAGCAGCTGGCCGAAGCGGAACAGCGCGATCGCGGCAAGGACCTGCAGCGGGAAGACCAGAACGCCGAAACCGGCGTCGAGCGTGTGCCCCGCCGCATCGATCTCCTTGGCGGTTTTCGCGCTGCCCTCGAACACATCCTGCCCGCGGGCCACCAGCCAGTCGCCGAACGGGCCCTGAATTGCGGCGAACACGGCCAGCGAGATCGTCAGCACCCGGCCTTCTCGGCGCCGTTCGCTTTGCAGCGTGAAGGGCGCGGCCTGCCGGTCATTGCGCGGGAAGATGCGGCCCGAAAGCCAGAAGGCGACGAAGGCCGCGCTCAGAACCACGCCGATCGCGAGCAACAACTCCAACCAGCGCGCGCCGAACAGCTCCGTCTGCACCAGCGCCGCTTCAAGCAGCGCGATCCCGGCGATCGGCAGCAGGAGCTGACCCAGCGAGACGATGAAATCGATCACCCGCTGCGCGTTGCGCGCCAGACGCGCCTCCAGCACATCGGCCAATTTGTCGATCCATGTCCGCCCGCGCAGCACCAGCATAAGCGCCACCAACAAAAGGCCCACGATCGCAGGGGCGTTGTTGCGCGCATTGGCGTAGGGGTCCGGCTGATCGAGTTGCTGCCCCATCTCGGAGGCAAGCTCGGAGGTCAGCCCGGTGAGAACTTTCACCCCCTCGGGCCAGTTGATCGGATTGAGCGGCGAAGGTGTCAGCCGCAACAGCTTGTCTGTCTGGCGCGCGCGCAGAACCTGATCGATATTGGCGACGATGGAATCCGCGCGGCTGGCGGCCTCGGTCGCGCGCAGCGCTGGCGCCTGTAGCTTAGCGAGCTCGTCGTTCAGCTTCTTGCGCCGGTCGGCAATCGCCTGATCCTCGCTCTCGCCCTCCTTCGGCGGGGGCCCGAGCGCTTCGATCTGCGCCTTGACGGTAGAGATCTGGCTGGCGTTGATATCCTCGGCCGCCTTGAACTTCTCTCGCCAGTTGACGACCTCCTGCCGGATCTTGTCGAAGGCAGGACGCTGAGCCTTGTCGGCCTGCACCATCTGTTCGGCTTCGGTCGCGGTCTGTTCCCACGCCTTGTAATCGGGCGTGTCGGGGCTTTGCGCGAAACCAATCCCGGGGAGCGCCAGCGCGACGGCCAGCAAGAGCAGACGCGCCAGACGCAGGATCATCCCTCAAAAACCTCCGGCATCTCACGCGGAGCCCGGTCGAGCCATTCCGGCACAGGCAGCCCCTTGCCCTTGAGGAAGTCGGGGTTGAACAGTTTCGACTGGTAGCGGTTGCCGTAGTCGCACAGCACCGTCACGATGGTGTGGCCCGGGCCCAGCTCGCGCGCCATGTGCATCGCGCCCGCGATATTGATCCCCGAGGAGCCACCCAAGCAAAGGCCTTCTTCCTGCAGCAGGTCGAAGACCACCGGCAGCGCCTCGCTATCGGGGATGTTGAAGCTCATATCCGGGGTGAAGCCCTCGAGATTGGCGGTGATCCGCCCCTGCCCGATGCCTTCGGTGATCGAGGAGCCCTCGGATTTGAACTCGCCGGTCGTGTAATAGCTGTGCAGCGCCGCGCCGTCAGGATCGGCGAGGCCGATCTTCACGCCCTTGGGCTGCAGCGCCATGCCGGTCCCCGCGAGCGTGCCGCCTGAGCCCACCGCGCAGATGAAGCCGTCGACCTTCCCGCCGGTCTGATCCCAGATTTCGGGGCCGGTCGTCTCGATATGGGCCTGCCGGTTCGCGGTATTGTCGAACTGGTTCGCCCAGATCGCGCCATGCGGATCGGTCTTGGCGAGTTCCTTCGCGAGCCGCTCGGAATAGCGCACGTAGTTGTTCGGATTGCGATAGGGCGCGGCCGGAACCTGCACCAGTTCGGCCCCCGCCAGCCGCAGCATGTCCTTCTTTTCCTGGCTCTGCGTCTCGGGGATCACGATCACCGCCCGGAAGCCCATCGAGGCACCCACGAGCGCGAGACCGATGCCGGTATTACCCGCCGTGCCTTCGACGATCGTGCCGCCGGGCGCAAGCTCGCCGCGCTGGATCGCGTCACGGATGATGAACAGCGCTGCGCGGTCTTTCACCGATTGGCCGGGATTGAGGAATTCCGCCTTGCCGAGGATCGTGCAGCCGGTCTCTTCCGATGCCTTCCTGAGCTTGATGAGCGGGGTATTTCCCACCGCCGACGCCAGATCGCTGCAGATACGCATCGCGCATTCCTCCCGTATCGAGTAACCCCCAACGGGGCCGTTGAAATCAGACTTAGGACGCGGCGCGCGCCACCTCAACCCCGCGATTACGCGAC
Organism: Thioclava electrotropha; assembly: GCF_002085925.2. Taxonomy (NCBI): domain Bacteria; kingdom Pseudomonadati; phylum Pseudomonadota; class Alphaproteobacteria; order Rhodobacterales; family Paracoccaceae; genus Thioclava; species Thioclava sediminum. The sequence continues at coordinate 2,013,907 of NZ_CP053562.1, read as the reverse complement.
GCCAGCCATCCGCTGCAGTGCGGCGCGCTGCCCGGCGAGCCAGAGCGCGAGCACGACCAGCGGCGCATTGCCCGCCTCGCCGGTCGCAACCAGCGTCATCAAGCGCTCGAACGGCACCAGATGCGCGCGGATATCTTCGTGCTCATCGGCCTTGCCGCCAAGCTGTGCGGCCTCATCGGGCAGATCGGTGATCCCGATATAGGAATAGACGAATTCGCTTTTCGCGCCGGGCGACGGGTAATAGCGCGGGGCCTCGATCAGGCGCGCAATCGTGATCCCGGCCTCCTCGCCCGCCTCGCGCAGCGCCGCTTCTTCGGGGGTCTCACCGGGATCGACCCGGCCCGCGATCGCCTCGATCATCCACGGGTTCGGCTCGCCCCGCGCCAGTGGCCCGGTGCGGATCTGTTCGATCAGCATCACCCGGTCGCGCACCGGATCGTATGGCAGAACGACGCTCGCATCGCCCGAGACGAAGGCGGCCCGGTCGAGCTTGGCGCTCATCCCGCCGGCGAACAGCCGATGTTCGAGTTTGTAATCCTCGACGGCGAAAAACTTCGCGTAAGCAGTCTGTTGCGCGTCGATCTTGATGTCGCCTTCATGCAGGTCCCGGCGCAAATGCTGCGCCATCGGGGTCGCGCGGGCGCGCAAGGTAGAGGCCGCGCGCACGAGGATCGCGTGATAGCGCGCATTGGCGGCGTCGGGCCCCACGGCCTGTGCCTCGGCGATGAAAAGCCGCGCGGCCTCGGTCTTCAGCGCGGCCCATTTCGGCGCCCAATCTCCGAGGGTCCACGCGTCGCCCACATCCCAGCGCCCCGCTTTCGGCAGCCAAAGCTTCGCCTCGCGCGGCCCCGATCCGGTCTCGAGTTCCCGGAAATCGGCGTCGTATCCATCCTCGTACCACGCGATGCGCTCCGCCTCGGCCTCGGTCAGATCGGCGATGACGCCGCGCGTCACCGCGTCCGGTGTCGCAATCAGGATCGGAAAGCCCAGGCCCTGCCCCTCGCGACAGGCCTCATGCGGGGCGAAACCTTCCAGCCGCGCCGGTACGAGTTGCGGCACACGTCCGATGACGGCCTCCAGCAGAGGCGGATGACACAGCGTGCCGTAAAAGAAATGTGGTTGCATGACCGTCCCCGCAGCTTGGCACATCATGCGCCACAACCTGCAAGGCAGGCGCGCGATGTCAAGCGGAGGGTGTGGTGGGTTTCGTGCTCAGCGCCCGTAGCGGCGATGCGCGAGTTCCGACAGGACGCCGGCGCCCATCGCGCCCAAGCCCAGCGTGATCACCGGCGCCACCCCAAGCGAGGCCAACCCGATCGCGGTGCCCTGCCCGATGACATCGGTCACGGCGGAGAGCACATCGTCATAGCGCATGCGCAGCGCAAGTTTCAGCATCTGCATCACGCCGAGGAAGGCGAATGTCCACAGCAGGACATAAAGACCGCCGCGAAGACCGTCATTGATCGCATCGACCCAGCGGCGCCCGGCGGAAACCCCGACCACGCGCCAGCCGAACAGCAGCCCGAACGAGCCCATGATCAGCCACAATTCCTTCGCCCCGTCGGTCCCGGCGGGAATCGCGGGCATGATCTGCTGCGCGGCAAAGAACCCGGTCGCCCCAAGCGCCAGCGCCGCGAAAAGTTTCGCGATCGTAGGGATTTGCGCCTGAGAGTTGCGCACGGCAATTCGGTGCATCATGTCGGGCCTCCATCTCGAAACCAAGGAACGGTTTGAGGGTGATCCCCTCTGGTTAACGGGCGATTACGGCGAAACTATGAAAAGTTTACGCTGCGTAATTTGTTATGGAAAAGGCCCGGACCATCGCTGGCCGGGCCTTTCGCGTCTATGGCAAGGTGGCGCTGCGCGCCCCTTAGCCGATCCGGTAGTTCGGGCTCTCGCGGGTGATCGCGACGTCGTGGACGTGGCTTTCCTTGAGGCCCGCGCCGGTGATGCGGACGAAATTGCAGTTCGTCCGCATCTCGGCGACCGTGGCGGAGCCGGTATAGCCCATCGCCGCGCGCAGACCGCCCACGAGCTGGTGGATCACCGCGCCTGCGGGGCCTTTGTAGGGCACCTGCCCCTCGATGCCTTCCGGCACGAGCTTGTCGTTCGCCGCATCCTTCTGGAAGTAGCGATCCGCCGAGCCGCGCGCCATCGCGCCGAGCGAACCCATGCCGCGATAGGATTTGAACGAGCGGCCCTGATAGAGGATCACCTCGCCGGGGCTTTCATCGGTGCCCGCGATCATCGAGCCGACCATGGCGCAGCTTGCGCCCGCCGCGATGGCTTTCGCGAAATCGCCCGAGAACTTGATGCCGCCATCGGCGATGATCGGCACGTCGCCCGCCGCACTTACGCAATCCATGATCGCGGTCAGCTGCGGCACGCCCACGCCCGCGACCATCCGCGTCGTGCAGATCGAGCCCGGGCCGATGCCGCATTTCACCGCGTCGGCGCCCACGTCGATCAGCGCCTTGGTGGCGTCGGCGGTGGCTACGTTGCCCGCGATCACCTGCACGTCGCTCGACAGTTGCTTGATGCGCTTCACCGCGTCGATCACGCCCTGGCTGTGACCATGCGCCGTGTCGACCACCACGATATCGCAGCCCGCGTCGATCAGCGCCTCGGAGCGCTCGAAGCCAGCATCGCCCACGGAGGTCGCAGCGGCCACGCGCAACCGGCCCAGATCGTCCTTGCAGGCGGTGGGGTTGAGGACGGCCTGCTCGGTGTCGCGCAGCGTCAGGAGGCCCGTCAGCTTGCCTTCGTCATCGGTCACCAGCAGCTTCTCGATCCGGCGCTCGCGCATCATCGCGATGGCTTGGGCGCGGTCGGCGGGCTCTTGCAGGATCGCGAGACGGTCGGTGGTCATCATCACCGAGACCGGGGTTTCGTCCTTCTGGGCAAACCGCATGTCGCGGTTCGTCACGATGCCCACGACGCGGCGGTTTTCATCGACGACCGGGAAGCCGGAGAAACCGTAGCGCTCGGTCAGTGCCTTCGCATCGGCGAGCGTCTGATCGGGGCGCAGCGTGATCGGGTTGTAGACGATGCCGCTCTCGAAGCGCTTCACGCGGCGGACCTCGTCGGCCTGCTGCTCGACGGTGAGGTTCTTGTGGATCACGCCCACGCCACCCGCCTGCGCCATAGCGATCGCCATGCGCGCCTCGGTGACGGTGTCCATCGCGGAAGACAGAAGCGGGATGTTGAGCCGGATTTTCTTCGTCACCTGGGTCGAGACATCTGCGGTTGCAGGAAGCACCGAAGAGGCTGCGGGAAGAAGAAGAACGTCGTCGAAGGTGAGCGCCTCGCGAATCTGCATGGGGGGTCTCCAGTGTCCAGATGCGTTTGGCAGTTTGCTGTTTCACGCAATGGACGCGAAGGCAACCCCTCGCGGACGCGCTGCGCAGGGGGTGTGCGCGAACGAGGGGTATAGCGCCATCGTGTCAGCCTCCTACGGTGGCGCGGGGCAACCAGCCCCGGGCCGCGCCCGAGCCTCCCCCCGGGAGGGCGCATTGGCGAAGACAGCGCAGGCACGACCGACTTACGGGCTTGCGGGATAAACCGCCCAGCACGTGCGGAGCAAAGCGCCCACCCGAGGCTCGGGCGCCGCCCTCTCGCCTTACGCAATCGCGGCGTTGGTCTTCATCGCGAGCTGACCCTTCGCCCAAAGCTGCAGCACTTTCAGCGCAATCGGCACCACGATCAGCGTCGCTGCCGTCAGCATCAGCGCGCCGGGCAACGCCCAGACCCCGCCAAGCGCGAGCCAGCACCCTGCCGTCGCAGCCGCCGGGAAAGTGAATGCCCCCCAGAGCGGCGAGAAGCCTCCTGCAAGCAGCCAGCGTATCGACACGACCAGCGCCAGAAGAAAGGCTGCCGCGAGGATCGCCATCGCCTGCGCGATCCCCATCGCGCCGAACGCGCTCGCCACCGTGCCGATCAGCGCGGCCGGCGCGAGGTGAATGGCCAGCAGTGGGCGCAGCGGCGCAGGCACGCGCTCGCGGGAGAATTGCTGCAGCGAGATCATCCAGATCACGACCGCCGACAGCATCGCGACCCAGAACATCACCAGCGCCACCGTATCGAGCCCGAGGATCACCCCCGCCACTGCGCCGACGATCCAGCCCGAGAAGGTCAGCTGCCATGTGGGATTGACGCGGCGCTGCTCGGCCGGGCCGGTTGCGAGCGTGTAGATCACCGCCGCGATCAGCCCCAGATGCACGATGACGCCCAGCCAGAAAATGACGGTGGCGAGCCCGCCATAGGGCGCAAGCGAAGCCGCGATCAGATAGATCGTCAGCGTCCCCGCGGCGAGCCCCGCACGCCCCGGCAGCACGCGCAGATCCTCGAACACCACGCCCGGACGCCGCACGACCTTCGCGCCATAGGCGATCAGCGTGAACAGCGCGAGCAGCGTCACCGCGCCCAGAAACAACTCCGCCAGATCGGGCGGCAGTGCGAATTGCCCGACACCGCGCCGCCACGCGATCCCGAGGCCCATCAGCCCCAGCACGGGCGGGAACATCGCGGGCGGGGTGCGGCGAAACAGTCCCTTGGGCGTCATCTTGGGCGGGGCGAAGGACATGTGCTTACCTCGGGCAATCGGCAAATCATTTCGGTCGCGCAGAAGCTTGCAATATTTCGCGCGCGGCGAAAAGCTGTCCGAGGTGCGACAGGGTGTCTGGAGGCAAGATGGCGGGACATGGATATGAATCGGGGCGGCTGAACCTGCCCTTCGTGGGGATTTCCACTTTCGGCAAGCGCGCTTACGTGGCCGATTGGGATGCGATCGAGGCGGATGTGGCGGTGATGGGCGCGCCCTTCGATTTCGGCACGCAGTTCCGCCCCGGCGCGCGGTTCGGGCCGCGGGCGGTGCGCGAGGCCTCGACGCTGTTCTCCTTCGGTCATGCCGGGGCTTACGATCACGAGGATGACGCGACCTATCTCGGGCCGGAGGTCACGATCGTCGATATCGGCGATGCGGATATCGTCCATACCGACACGGTGAAGAGCCATGCCAATATCGAGACCGGCGTGCGTGCGATGCTGAAGGCGGGCGTGCTGCCGGTGGTGATCGGCGGCGATCACTCGATCAATATCCCCTGCATCCGCGCCTTCGAGGCCGATTGCGCCGAGAAGGGCCCGATCCATATCCTGCAGATCGACGCTCATCTCGATTTCGTGGACGAGCGTCACGGCGTGACCGAAGGGCACGGCAACCCGATGCGCCGCGCCGCCGAGAAGGGGTATGTCTCGGGGATCACCGCGCTCGGCATTCGCAACGTGTCCTCGACCTCGAAAGAAGGCTATGACGCCGCCCGCGCGATGGGCGACGATTTCCTGAGCGTGCGGCAGGTGCGCAAGCTGGGGGCCGAGGGCGTGCTGGCCCGTATCCCGGAGGGCGCGCGGATCTATGTCACGATCGATATCGACGGGTTCGACCCCTCGATCGCGCCCGGCACCGGCACGCCGAGCCATGGCGGGTTTCTCTATTACGAGGTGCTGGAGATCCTGCAGGGCGTGGCGAAGCGGCACGAGGTGGTGGGCATCGATCTGGTCGAGGTCGCCCCCGATTACGACCCCACCGGCTCCACCCCGATCCTTGCCGCGCAAGTGCTGCTGAATTTCCTCGGCTTCATCTTCCACGCGCGACAGTCCGGCGGTGCGCCTGCGGCAGGTTGAGGGAGCCTCCGGCGGGGATATTTTCCTCAAGGAGAAGGGTTAACGGGGCAGCACCCACAGAGTCGCCCCGAGGCTGTGAGGCTGCGCGCCGGTGCCCAGTTTGAAGCGCATCCGCCCTGCCCCATCCTCGCCATCCACCGCGCCGAGATCGAGCTGCCGGATCCCACGCGCCGTCAGCCGCAGCGCCGCGTGCCAGAGCATCACGTTATGCGCGCCGGACGCGCGCCCCTGCGGCCCGGTCCAGCCGATATGATAGCTCGCCCCGTCGCCATGGAGCAGGAAGATGCCGCCCGCGAGGCGCTGTCCCTTGGCATCCTCGATGTGCAGCGCGAGAAGATCCGCCGGACTGCGGTCCGCCCAAGCGCGGGAGAAGCCGGGAGGCAAGGCGCGGTAGCCACGCGCCCGTTGCTGGGCGGCATCGGCGGCGAGGAGCCAGTCGATCTCGGGCTCTAACCTCACCCGCAGCCCCGCGCGCTCCGCCGCCACCAAGCGATTGCGCCATTTCCCGACGAGCCCGGCGCGCAGCGCTTCCGTCTCGGGCTGCAAGGACCAAAGCGCATGGTGGCGGGGCGTGATCAGCGGCACCAGCCCGACCCCCGCCAGCGGCGCGTCCGGCGTCGCGAGGACGATCCCCCATCGGCGCGCGATCCGGCGCAGCACCGCGATCTGACTGTCGCGATCAAGGCCAGGGGCGAAGACCGGTCCGCGCGACAAAAGCCACAGCCCGCCGCGCCCGATCATCTGGGCCAGTGCGATCCGCCTGCCCGCCTCCGCGATCTCGAGCCGCAGAACGCGCCGCCCCCGCGCGGCAGCAAGCGTCCCATAGAGCGCCGCCTGCTGAAAGGCCGGCGGGTGCCCCGGCGCGATCGCGCGCAACGCCCGATCCCAGCCCGTATCGGGGCCTGAAAATAGCGTGAGACGGACAGGTTTCATCGTCGCCATTAAGGCTTGCTTTACCTAAGCCGGGGTTAATGGCGCTGCAAAACATGACAACCTTGAGGCGAAAATGGCCCGCGCTCCTGAAAATCCCCCGCGCGCAAAGCGCAGACAGCCTCCGCCTGCCGGGACATCGTTGCAGGCGCGCAAGATTGACGGGCCGCCACATCTGCCAGCTCCGCGCGCCACGCTATGGAGTGCGCTTCTGGTCGCGCTTTTCGGCGCGGCTCTCTGGCTCGGCCTTCTTGCGATTCTCAAGTTTTCCAACGGCTTCTAAACGCTTCAGTTCAGAACTTGACGCGAACGTCACCTTCGAGTGGCCGCAAAGCCACATTTTTCCGTGCATGCCGGCAACAGAACGTGACGTCATCGTGAAGCGCAGATTGATTTAGATCTTCCGGCTGGTAGCGTCACCGAAAGGAATTCCTTCGAGACGTTAGGATCTCCTTCGGGACACGTTAGGGAAGAGGAACATTATGAAACGTGTGATGACTTCGATGGCCGCACTCGCGATTGGCGCAGGCGCGGCCCATGCGGGCGGGGTGGAGCGCTCGACGCAATCGGTCGGCATCCTGTTCGAACAGGGCAATTACGCCGAAATCGGCTTCGGTGCGTTCAATCCGGACGTGTCGGGGACGAACACCAGCCCCTTTGGCATTCCGGGCGCAAAATCCGGTGACATGGCACCGGGGTATGGCACCTTCACCTTCGGTTACAAGCAATCCCTCAGCGATCAATGGGATCTGGCGATCACCGTCGATCAGCCCATTGGAGCCAAAGTTAACTATCCAGCAGCTACGTCCACGGGCTATCCCCTTGGCGGCGCAAACGCGTCGATCGACTCCACTGCAATCACCGCTTTGGTGCGCTACAAGATGCCGAACAATGTTTCTTTTATCGGCGGCATTCGGAGCCAAGAAGCGAAAGGCAATGTTAGCCTAAACTTCCCCATCCCGGGATACTCGATGAAAACATCGAGCGAGACTGACTTCGGTTATGTGGTTGGCGTCGCGTGGGAAAAGCCCGAGATTGCTGCACGCGTTGCACTTACCTACAACTCGAAGATTACTCACGATTTCGATGCGACGGAGACGATCGGCCCGAATAGCTTCGATACGAGCTTCTCGACCACGACTCCGGAATCGGTGAATCTCGAGTTCCAGACTGGGATTATGAAGGACACACTTCTGATGGGGTCCGTACGCTGGGTCCATTGGACGCAATTCGACATTACACCGCCGGTCTATGCTGGTGTTGACCCTGACGGTCCCGGTCCGGCAGGGCCACTTGGTCCGCTCGTAAGCTACGACAACAACACCATCACCTACAATCTTGGTGTTGGTCGTCGGTTTAACGATCAATGGTCTGGTGCGGTCATGTTTGGCTACGAGAAGCATCAAGGCGGCATCGTCGGCAACTTGGGCCCAACCGACGGCTTCAAATCGGTTTCGCTCGCAGCCAGCTACCAAGCGACCAGCAACATCAAGATTACGGGCGGCGTGCGCTACGTCGATATCGGCGACGCAACCACCTCAGTCGGCGACTTCACCGGCAATGACGGTTGGGGCGCGGGCCTGCGCGTCGGGATCAACTTCTGATCGCAAGCCTCTGATCTTATTACAAAAGCCCCGCTTCGTGCGGGGCTTTTTCTTTGGACCTCGGCAATGCCGCAAGTTCCGGGTGGTGCGTGTCGCCGTCGCCCGCTAGATCGAAGCGATGAAACACGCACCCGCCCCTTTATCCCTCACCCCGCTTGCCTGGGCGCTGCTCACGACGCTGGCGCTGATCTGGGGTTCGTCCTTCCTGTCGAACCGCGCGGCCCTAGAGGGTGCGGGCGTCTTTACCGTGGTCTTCCTGCGCGTGGCTTCAGGAGCGGCGCTGATCTGGGCCTATGTCGCGCTGCGCCGCCTGCCGGTGCCACGGCGCCCGATCTATCTCGGGCATTTCCTGATCATGGGGCTGCTGAACAACGCCATTCCCTTCTCGCTCATCGTTTGGGGGCAGAAGCATATCGATAGCGGGCTGGCCTCGATCCTGAACGCCTCGACCGCGATCTTCGGGGCGCTCGTCGCGGCCGTTGTCTTTACCGACGAGCGGCTGAGCGCGCGCAAGGCCACCGGCATCGCGGTCGGCTTCGCGGGCGTCGTGGTGGCGATCGGGCCGGATGCGCTGAAAGGGTTCGATCTGACCTCTGCCGGCCAAGTTGCCGTGCTCGGCGCGGCGCTGAGCTACGGCTTCGCCGGGGCCTATGCACGATTTGCGATCAAGGGGTTACGACCCGAAGTTGCAGCGGCCGGGATGCTCACCGGCGGCGCGATCTGGACCCTGCCGATCCTGCTTTTCACCGAAGGGATGCCGAGCTTCGACTACGCGCCCTCGGTCTGGATCGCGATGCTCTGGCTCGGCTTTGGCTGTTCGGCGCTGGCCTACCTGCTCTATTACCGCATTCTCGCGCTGGCGGGGGCGGCCAACCTCGCCCTCGTCACCCTCCTGATCCCGCCCGTCGCGATCCTCGCGGGCTGGGCGGTCTATGGCGAGCGTCTCGGCTGGGCGGAGGCCTTGGGCTTCGCGATCCTCGCCCTTGGCCTGATGATCCTGAACCGCCGTCCCAAAACCCCGTGACGCGCGCGCCTTGCCGGGCTACACCGGGGCGAAAGACCAATGGGGACCACATGATCTATTCCAATCGCGCCGAGTGGCTGGCCGCCAAATCGAGGAAGGTTGCGCTGTTCGGCATGTCCGGCCTCGGCAAGACCTGGGCTGCGAACCTGCTGCGCGACGAGGGCTGGTTCCACTACTCCGTCGATTACCGGATCGGCACGCGCTACATGGGCGAATATATCGCCGACAACTTCAAGCGCGAGGCAATGAAGAACCCGTTTTTGGCGGAACTTCTGCTATCGGATTCGGTCTATATCGCGTCGAACATCACGTTTGAGAACCTCGCGCCGCTCTCGACCTATCTTGGCAAGCCGGGCGATCCGGCCAAGGGCGGGCTGCCCTTCGAGGAATATCTGGAACGGCAGAGCCAGCACCGCACGGCGGAGATGGCGGCGCTGCTGGATACGGCGCATTTCATCGACCGCGCGAAGCAGATCTACGGGATCGAGAATTTCCTGTGCGATTCCGGCGGCTCGATCTGCGAGGTCGTGGACCCCGACGATCCCGAGGATCCAATCCTGACCGCGCTGTCGCAAAACCTGCTGATGGTCTGGATTGAGGGCTCTGAGGCCCATACCGAGGAGCTGATCAACCGCTTCTCGCGTGCGCCGAAGCCGATGTATTATCAGCCCGAGTTTCTGGCCGCGAAATGGGCCGAATATCGCGCGCTGAAAGGCGTGGCGGAGGCGCAGGTCGACCCCGACGATTTCGTGCGCTGGACCTATGCGCAGGCGCTGGCGCATCGTCAGCCGCGCTATGCGGCGATGGCGAAAAGCTGGGGTGTGACGATCCGCGCCGAAGATCTCTACCTTGTCCGCGATGCAAAAGATTTTACATCGCTGATCGCTGATGCTTTGCCCGCGTGAGTCTGGACACTTCACGCATCGCTTTAACTTCACCCTGTAAGAGACTGAGAAAACATGCCGATCAAGTTGCCTGAAAACCTCCCCGCCTTCGACATCCTGTCGCGGGAAGGCGTGATGGTGATGTCGCCCGAACGGGCATCCCGGCAGGAAATCCGCCCCATCCGGATCGGCCTTCTCAACCTCATGCCGAAGAAAATCCAGACCGAGAACCAGTTCGCCCGGCTGATCGGTGCGACGCCTCTGCAGATCGACTTCCAACTGATCCGCATGAGCGAGCACCAGACGAAGAACACCGCCGCCGCGCATATGGAAGAATTCTACCGTCCGTTCGAGGAGGTCGAAGCCACCGGCGAGAAGTTCGACGGGCTGATCATCACCGGCGCTCCGATCGAACATTTGCCTTTCGAGGAAGTGACTTACTGGGAAGAGCTCAAGCGGATCTTCGACTGGACCCAGACCCATGTCTTCTCCACCTTCGGCGTGTGCTGGGGCGGCATGGCGATGGCCTATTACTTCCATGGCGTGAACAAGCATATGCTCGATCACAAGGCGTTCGGCTGCTTCCGGCATCGCAATTGCGCGCCCGCCTCGCCCTATCTGCGGGGCTTCTCGGACGATCTGCTGATCCCGGTCAGCCGCTGGACCGAGATGCGGCGCGACGAGCTGGAAGCGGCGGGGCTGGTGACGCTGATCCATTCCGACGAAACCGGGCCCTGCCTGGTCGAAGATCGTGCCCATCGCGCGCTCTATATCTTCAACCATCTCGAATATGACAGCGGCACGCTGAAAGAAGAATACGATCGTGACGTCGCGTCGGGGAAACCAATCAACGTCCCCGCGAATTACTATCCTGAGAACGACCCGAGCCGGGTGCCAACCAACAGGTGGAAAAGCCATGCCCACCTGCTTTACGGCAACTGGATAAACGAGATTTATCAGGAAACGCCGTATGATCTGGCCGAGATTGGTAACTAGCCTTGTCGTGTTGCTGCTCATCCTGAGCGGCGCGACTTGGGGGTTGGAGATCTGGCGGGCCCGCATGGCGGAGCAGCGCTATCCCCCCAACGGCATCTTCGTCGATGTCGGCGACCAGCGCGTTCATATGGTCATCAAGGGCGATCACGGCCCGGCGGTGGTGTTGATCCACGGCGCGTCGGGCTCGGCCCGCGATCTGACCTTCGATCTCGCCCCGGAACTGGCGAAACGCTATCGCGTTTTCGTGCCCGACCGTCCGGGGTTTGGCTATTCCGACCCGCTGCCCGTCGATCAGGACACGATCGAAAATCAGGCCAAGCTGCTGCAGAAAGCGACCAAGGTGGCGGGCGCGGACGATCCTATCGTGCTCGGCCATTCCTATGGTGGCGCGGTGGCGATTGCATGGGCGGTGTATCAGCCCGACACGCTCTCGGGGCTGGTGCCGGTCTCTGCGCCCTCGCATAGCTGGGATAGCGGGCTGCCGCTTCTCTATGAGATAACCTCGCCGCCGCTGGGTCAGGCGGTTGTCGTGCCGCTGATCTCGGCTTGGACCCCGCCTGCGATCATCCGCTCCGAGGTCGAGAGCGTTTTCACGCCGCAGGAGATGCCCATCGGCTATCTGCACTGGTTCGGCCCCGGCATGACGCTGCGGGTGCAGACGATGCGGGTGAATGCCCGTCAGCGCGCCAGCCTGAAGTCGGAAATTCAGGCGATGATCCCGCATTACCCCGATCTCGACCTGCCGGTGGTCTCGGTTCATGGCACGGCCGACACCATCGTAGGCGAGCAGATCCACGCGGTGCCGTTCACAAACGAGGTGCCGGGAGCGGAGCTGATCTCGCTCGACGGGATCGGCCATATGGTTCCGCATGTCGCGCTGCAGCAGACGGTCGCTGCGGTAGATCGTGTGGCCGAGCGCGCGGGCTATTCGATCCCGATGCGCCCGGCGGCGGAATGAGGGACGCCTGAGCGCCCGGCCTCCGGCTTTGCACGCAGATCACAGACGCGCGGTCGCCGCCCCTTGCGGATGCGGCGCCGCTTGCACCGCCCCTGCCCGCACAGCATACTGCCGTGAAACGACAAAAGGCAGATCATGGCCAAGGACAAGAGCGACCCGCCGTTCGACATCCCCTTCGTGGGCGAAATCACCCGCTACCTTGAAGACGAAGCGCCCGATGCCGTGCGCGAGGCGATCGAGGAGGCGGGCAAGGATGACATGCTCTCGCCCTCCTACCCCTATGACGAGGAGATGAAGCGCAAGAAATACGACCGCCAGATGGATGCGCTTCAGGTCGAGCTGGTCAAGATGTTCTGGGACGCCAAGGAAACCGGCAAGCGGATCGCGGTGATCTTCGAGGGGCGCGACGCGGCGGGCAAAGGCGGCACGATCGGGCGGATGCGGCAGAACCTGAACCCGCGCTCGGCCTATGTCGTGGCGCTGCCCAAACCCACCGAGACCGAAGCCACGCAATGGTATTTCCAGCGCTATATCGACTGGCTACCCGCGGCGGGCCAGATCGCGATGTTCGACCGGAGCTGGTATAACCGCGGCGTGGTCGAGCATGTCTTCGATTTCTGCACGCCCGAGCAGCGCGAGCATTTCTTTTACCAGCTCCCCGATTTCGAGAAGATGCTGGTGGATGACGGGGTCATCCTCGTGAAGCTCTGGCTGAACGTGGACCGCGCCGAACAGCTGCGCCGCTTCCTCAAGCGCGAGAAGGACCCGCTCAAGCAGTGGAAACTGAGCTGGATCGACGTCGAGGGGCTCAAGCGCTGGGACGCCTATTCCGAGGCGATCCAAGAGACGCTAGAGCGTTCCGACACCGACCATGCACCCTGGACCGTGATCCGTTCGGACGACAAGAAACGCGCCCGGATCGCCGCGATCCAGACGGTGCTGAACGCCGTCGATTACGCGCATAAGGACCCCGAGGCGATTGGCGAGATCGACGAAAAAATCTGCGGCGGCATCGACGTTCTGAATGTCTAAGCAAGGCTATCATCACGGCAATCTGCGTCAGGCGCTCGTAGCCTCCGCGCTGGAGCTGATCGAGGAGAAGGGCCCAACCGGGTTCACGCTCTCGGAGGCGGCGAAACGCGCAGGCGTGACCCCGGCTGCGGTCTATCGCCATTTCGAGGGGCGCGAGGACCTGATCGCGGAATGCGCGCGTCAGGGCTATCTGATTTTCGGCGATCTTCTGGATCATGCATGGAACGGTGGGAAGCCTTCGGCACTCGCGGCGTTCTCTGCGGTGGGCCGGGCCTATCTGGCTTTCGCCCGGAAATATCCGGGTCACTACATGGCGATGTTCGAAAGCGGCATCTCGCCCAACCGCTCGCCCGACCTTGCAGCGGTGGCGAGTAAATCGAGCACCGCGATGGAACGCGCGACGCGGGCCCTGATGGAACATGTGCCGCCGACAAAACGCCCTCCCGTCGCGATGGTCGCAGCGCATGTCTGGGCGATGAGCCACGGCGTGGTGGAACTCTACGCGCGTGAGGGAAATCGCTCGCCCTACGCCCCCGAGGATCTGTTGGAAAGCGGCATCGGCGTCTATCTGCGGGGCCTCGGCCTGATCGCCCCGGATTGAGCCGCCCTGCCCCGATTTTGCCGCGCCGCGGCATCACCCGCACATAGAAAAACGGGCGGAGGTTTCCCCCGCCCGCGTAGATCAGACGAACCGCCCGAGATCAGAACTTGTAGGACGCGGTGAGGTTCAGCGTCGTGGTGTTCAGATCGTTGGTGGTGCCGTCGAAGTTGTTGCCGTCACGATAGTCGAGCTCGGTCCCGACGGTCCACTTCGGGTTGATGGCATATTTCATGCCGATACCAACCAGCGGAACGGTGTCGGAATAGCCGTTGCCCGCACCGTCTTCGGCGTCGACATAGGACGCACCGAGCGTGCCGTAGAACAGCATGTTGTTGTAGGGCGCACCGGCGATCATCTTGAGGTCGGTCATCGATTTGACCTTCGCGCCGGAGTTGCTGTCGTCGATGTTCGCAGCGTTATAGGCCAGTTCGCCACCGAGGACATAGTTGCCGAAGTCATATAGGTAGCCAGCGTGGGCACCGCCGACGACGCCGTCGCCGTCGATCGACTCGTTGGCTTTGCCGTAGCCAAGTTGAACACCGGCGTAGAAGCCGTCCCAGCTGAACTGTGCGGGCGCCACTGCGACCGGAGCCGGGGTGACCTCGGGGGCCGGTGCCGGGGTGGTGTAACCGCCCGCCATTGCGGCGGAGCCAGCGAGTGCCAGAATGCTCGACGTAACGATGATACGTTTCATGTTTCTCTCTCTCCTGTCTTGGGGGTTCATCCCCCGTTGAGACGTTTTGGATCAGATCCGTTGCCCGGACCTATGCCCCCTGAATGCGAAATCAATCCGGTTGGTTCCAAGCATGAGCGGCGCTTTGCCGAACGTGTCACAAGACGTGATCGAAGTGACGAATGCTGCAGGCGCAAAATGCATTGGCAAGACTGGACAAAGCGGGGGTTCCTTTGGTTAATGAACACACGTTCATTTCCAGGGAGGATCACATGGAGTTGAGTGAAATTCGTGCCGTCATCACCGGCGGCGCCTCGGGTCTCGGGGCTGCGACCGCCCGGCACTTCGCTGAGTCGGGGGCGCAGGTGACGCTCTTCGACCGCGACCGCGCCGGCGGCGAGGCCTTTGCCGCCGAGATCGGCGCGACCTTCGCCGAGGTCGACGTGACCTCCGAGGACAGCGTCGCCGCCGGGATCGCCGCCGCTGTGAGCGCGATGGGTGGCATCGACGTCGCCGTCAATTGCGCAGGCATCGCCACCGGCGAGCGCGTCGTGGGCCGCGAGGGTCCGCACCGGCTCGAGAGCTTCGCGCGCACGATCGACATCAACCTCGTGGGCAGCTTCAACGTCGCCCGCCTCGCCGCCGCCGAAATGGCCCGCAATCCCGGCCCCGAGCGCGGCGTGATCGTCAACACGGCCTCCATCGCCGCCTTCGACGGGCAAAAGGGTCAGGCAGCCTATGCGGCCTCGAAGGGCGGTATCGTCGCGATGACTCTGCCGCTGGCCCGCGATCTCGCGAGTCAGGGCGTGCGCTGCTGCGCCATCGCGCCGGGCATTTTCGCGACGCCGATGATGAAGGGTCTGCCGCAGGAGGTGCAAGACAGTCTCGCCGCGGAAGTGACCTTCCCGAAACGGCTCGGCGATCCGTCGGAATACGCGAAACTCGCCGGTTTCATCGTCCAGAGCAGCTATCTGAACGGCGAAGTCATCCGCCTCGACGGGGCGCTGCGGATGCGTTGACGCAGCGATTATGACGGCTTTGCGAAAGATCTGAAAATTTCGTCGAAAAACGGGTTGCAAGGGCGCGCGAGGGCGGCTAAATCCCGCCCTACAAGACGACCCCTGATGCGGAGAGGTGGCAGAGTGGTCGAATGCGGCGGTCTCGAAAACCGTTGTCGGTGAGAGCCGACCCAGGGTTCGAATCCCTGTCTCTCCGCCACTTTCCTTTGTTGATCGACACATCAACACTCTGAAAGTGCGCAATCCCTGAAAATGCGACTGCAATCGGACCCTCGGGGCCCCACATGCGCGGCTCATGCTCCTGCGTCCTTCGCCGTGCACCCTTCTGCACCGCGCGCATCCCTGTGCCATGCCGCGACTGTCAGGCCTGCGCGGGGAACTCGATGCACACGCGCAGCCCATCCGTACCGTCCACGGTCAGGGTGGCGTCGTGCTGGAAGGTCAGCGTTCGGATCAATCGCCAACCCAGAGAATTCGACCGCTCCGGCCGCTCGGCATCCGAGGGCAAGCCGATGCCGTTATCGGACACCACCAAGGCGATACCGCTGTGCACATCGCCGGAGACATCGACGCGGATGGTCCCGCTATCCCTGCCGACAAAAGCATATTTGAACGCATTGGTAATGAGTTCGCCGATGATGAGCCCGATGTCGATCGCAAGCTTGCTGTCGAGTTGCAGCTCTGCGCAGCTCACCTCGATATTGGCGTCGAGGCTTCCGCCGCTGAAGGCGCGCTCCGACGTCCTTGCGACTTCCGCCGCCATCTCCGCCAGATCGACCTTACCGGTGTCGGTTCCGCGTTGCATCAGCTCGTGGGCCTTGGAGAGCGCCCCGACGCGGACTTCGAGCTCGGTCAGAACCTGTTGGGTTTCATCCTGTTTGGCCCGCGACTTGCTCATGCGAATGAGCGCGGCAATGAGCGCCAGATTGTTGCCCGTGCGGTGATGAAGCTCCTGCATCAGCAGGTCGCGTTCCGTGATTTCCTCGCTCAGCTCGCGGTTCTGCTCGTTAAGGGCCGCCGTCGGATCCTTGGCGCTGAGGGCGTCGAGCGCCTCGGTCGCCTGGTCGACGAGTTGGGCACCCGCCGGCAGAACGGTCGAAGACAGGAAAACCGCATCGATGCGCGTGCCCTCATGGCCGGTCTGGACATCGAAACGCGTGGCGATCCGCTGTACGCCGCGAAGGCCGAGGCCCATCCCCGTCGCCGAGGAGGGCGCGCCATCGGGCTGAAGGTTCTCCTTCGGGATGCCCCGACCCTGATCGGTCACGAGAAGACCGAGCGCCGGTTTGCCCCCCGCCTCGGTGAGCGAGAAGGTCGCGCGGCCTTTCTGGCCATGCTCGATCGCGTTGCGCCCGAGTTCGACGACGGCTGTGACGGTCCTTGTGCGCTCGAAGGAGCTGAACTGCAGCACGCTGGTCAATGTCATCGCGACATCGCGCAACCGGGCGACGTCGGTGCTTTTTTCAAGGGTCACGGTGGTGAGCTTCGTCGTTTTCACTGCTCGCGCTCCCGGTTGATGCGCAAGACGACGATGCTGGCGTCATCGCGTCCGCGGAAGGCCCGATCCAGAAGAAATCCGGCAATCAAGAGCGGGCTTTTCTTCAGCAGTCCGGGCGGGAAATGCGCCTCCCGCAGGGTTTTCAAACCGTCGCTATGCAGGATCACCATGTCCCCCGCCTCCAGTTGCACGACTTCCTCATAGCCATGGGTCGCCGCGCCACCGATGCGGCCGTCCCGTACCGCCATTCGGCGAATGCCATTCGCGCCGACCAGCAAGGAGGAGATATTGCCAAGCGCCGCGTAGCGCAGCTCCATCTGCGGCTGGGCGATATGCATCAGCGCGGCCACCGCGCCGCGCCGACCGACCAGCCGCTCGGTAATCTGGCGCATCAGCTTGCCCGGCTCGGACGACAGACCGCCCGCAGCGCCCGCGGCCTCGATGACCTCGCTGGCGGCTTCGGCGGCGGCAGGACCATGCCCGAGCCCGTCGCAGAGCAACACATCGGTTGCCCGCGGGGTCTGCCGGATCTGAAAATCATCGCCGCAGGTGTCTTCGTTCGGGTGGCACACGCGCAGCCCCACCGCGTCGACGCCGCAATCAGCCCCGTCGCGTCGCCCGCCGAAGGTGCACACGATGGTCGTTCCGGTGTCGGGCGAGCTGAAGATGTCGAACGTATCCGACAGGCGCACGATCGCCCCGAGCCCGAGCCCTGCGGAGTCGGTGGAGCTTTCGCCGTCCTGGAACATCCGGTCGATATCCGCGATCCCCGGCCCGCGATCGGTGAAGATCATGTTGATGACATCGGCGCCGGGCTGCCGCACGAGTTCGATCAGGGCGCGACCGCGCTCCGCGTAACGCAGGATGTTCGTCGCGGCCTCCGTGGCCACGATCGCGAGTTCGCCGACGCGTGTCTCGGGAAGACCGATCTCGACGCCATGACGTCGCGCAAGCCGCCGCACGACGGCCACGGCGCTGCGATCATCAATTTCGACCCATTGGTTCATAGCTTCACGCTCATGGAAACGGTTGTTCCTTTCCCGGGCGCTGAGTGGACCTCGAACCCATGTGAGAGGCGTTTGGCCCCGCCAAGACCTTTGCCGAGCCCGCCCGCGGTCGTATAGCCCTCGGACATGGCCAGCGTCACATTTTCGATCCCCGGTCCCTGGTCCCGGCATTCGACGCGCAGATACTCGTTACGACCGTCGAGATAAATTGAAATCTTGCCGCCGCCACCGTGGACGATGGCGTTGCGGGTGATTTCGCTCACAGCCGTCGCGAACCGGGTGATCCGCACCGCCGACAACCCGCGTTCCTTGAGAATTCGGGCGACCGCCTGGCGCGCGGCGACGACATCGCGACTGGTCGCGAGCGTTATCTCCGCAACCGCGGGTCTGCTGGATGTTTCGTTTGGATCAGGCACGCCGCAACTGAGTGAGTGCATGGGTCAGGCTGAGCGCCGTACGGGTCTCGGGCAGATACATTCCCAGTTCCACCAAGGTCACCGCAACCGCGGGCCGCATCCCCACAACGTAGGTTTCAGCGGCCAGCAGCTTGGAAATGCCAGCGAGCTGGGCAATGACGCGGCCGACGAAGGTGTCGACGATCTCCAGCGAACTGATGTCGAGGATCACGCCTTTGACGTTTTCCTTCGCGATCCGGTTCGACAGCGTGTCCTGCAGCTCAACGATTTCCGTATCGGTGACGTCGTCCTGAATGGAGACGAGAAGCGCGTTCTCGACCAGGTTTATGGACGTCACACCCGACACGTCAGGAAACCTCGCTGGTTTTGATGACGTAGCCGACCTTCTGCAATGCATCGGCCAGAGCCGTGCGGATGCTGGACCGGGTGGAGACCGTGCCCACGTCGATGCCGAGCTGCACCATGGTCTGCGCGATCATCGGGCTGATGCCGCTGATGATGCATTCCGCACCCATCAGGCGCACGGCGGCCGCAGCCCGCAAAAGGTGCTGCGCCACCTGCGTGTCGACCGTGCCGACACCGGTGATGTCCATGATCACCACCTCGGCCTGACGCTCGAGGATGGTCTCCAGCAGGTTCTCCATGACCTCCTGCGCGCGGGCGGAATCCAGCGTGCCGATCAGCGGCAGCGTGAGGACGCGATCCCAGAGCTCGACCACCGGAGTCGACAGTTCGAGCATTTCCTGACGCTGGCGCTCTATGATCTGGTCGCGCTCGCCGATGAAAATCTCGTTGGTGTAGATCGCGAAGGCGTCGACGAGACGGGTCACCATCAGCACGTCACTGATGAGCTTGCCGCTTTCGATATCCGTCATCGCCTCGAGCCGTGTGAACAGCGGGGCTTTGAGGGCCAGCACGAAGGTCGCCATCTCGGTCGGCGTCACGCCACGGCCGACGCGTTCCTTGCTGACATCGGCGAGGACGGCGCGCAGGTCTTCCCATTCGTCGTCGTCCAGGCTGAACTCTTCATTCACGACGCCCGCGCGGACACCCTTGGTGAAGGCTTTCAGAAGTTCCTGGTTCTGCGCACGGCTCTCGGAGTCGGAGAACAGGTCAGAGCGTTTCACGCCCTCTTTCACCTGAGTGCCAAGCCACTCCTCCACGACGCCGGAGAAATCGGATTCGAGGATGTTCAGGATATTTGCCGTCGCTGTTTGCGGCATGTGCGGGCACTCCAGTTCTTTTCAATACAGCAGGTAAGCCAATTAGCCGCGGTAAAGTCAACGGCTTGGACGGGTCGGTTGCCGCAACGGAGATTGATCCGGAGAAGTATCGCTCAAGGTCCGAAAGTCGCCGGCAGACTTTCGCAGACGGCGATTTTCTGCGTGAGGATGCCCCGTGGCACCCTGCCAAGGCTTACGGCAGGAACCTGAACCGACAGACAAAAAAGCCCCGCGCACTGCGCGGGGCTTGTCATTTCTTTCGGTCCGGGTGCGAGCGATCAACCGTAGACCAGCTTCGGCAGCCAGATGATGATCTCCGGGAAGAACATGCACAGCAGCAAGCCCACCACCTGAAGCGCCAGGAACGGCAGCGCCGAGCGGAAGATGTCGCCCATCGGGATTTCCGGCGGCGCCACCCCGCGCAGATAGAACAGCGCGTAACCGAAGGGCGGCGACAGGAAGCTCATCTGCATGTTCACGAGGTAGAGCACCCCGAACCACAGCACGAGATCGTCGGGATCGCTCAGCCCGAAGGCCTCGGCGCCGAGCGCCTTCACGATCGGCACGAAGATCGGCACGCAGAGCAGCAGAATGCCGACCCAGTCGAGAAACATCCCGAGAATGATCAGCACGAGCTGCATGATGATCAGGATGCCCCACGGCCCGAGCCCAGTCGCCTGCAACGCGTTCTGCACGAATTGCTGACCGCCTTCGAGCACGTAGAGCCCGACAAAGATCGTCGCGCCGAACATGATCCAGATGACCATCGCCGAGGCCTTGAGCGTCGTGACTGCGGCCTCACGGATCGTCTGCCAGTCGAGCTTGCGGTGGATCGCCGCCACGATGATCGCGCCGAACGTGCCGATGCCAGCCGCTTCCACCGGGGTCGCAACACCGGTGAAGATCACGCCCAGCACGATCACGATCAGCGAGATCGGTGCTGACATATTGCTCATCAGGCGGATCTTCTCGCGTCCCGAGATGCGCTCTTCCGGCGGGATCGGCGGACCCATCTCGGGGTTGATCGCGCAGCGGATCAGCACATAGGCCACATACATGCCCGACAGGAGAAGGCCGGGAATGACCGCGCCGATGAACAGCTCGCCCACCGATTGCTCGGCCACGACCGCATAGATGATCGCGAGGATCGACGGCGGGATCAGGATGCCGAGCGTGCCGCCCGCCATGATCGAGCCCATCGCGATCTTCGCGTTATATCCGCGATCGAGCATCGCCGGCAGCGCGATGATCCCCATCGTCACCACCGCCGCCCCGATCACGCCCACCATCGCGGCGAGCACGGTCGAGGCGATGATCGTGGCCGCAGCCAGACCGCCACGCACCCCGCCCAGCACCTTGTAGATGACGTCGAACATCTCGTTGATGATCCCTGCCCTCTCCAGCATTGACGCCATGAAGATGAACAAGGGGATCGCCGAGAGCTGATAGTTCGTCATCAGCGGGAAGATGCGGCTCGGCACGATGTTGAGCGCGCGTTCGTCGCCCAGCACGAACAGGAAGACACAGGCCAGACCGCCCGTGACGAAGGCCAGTGGAAGCCCTGCCATCAGCAGGACGACCAGCGAGCCGAACATGATGAGTGTCAGCCACTCAATTCCAATTTCAAGTCCCATGTATCAGCCCCTGCCCATTACGATCCGCAGATCTTGTGCGAATTTCGAAATGCCCTGCAGAACAAGCAGCAGAGCGCCGATCACCATGACCCATTTCATCGGCCACAGAGGCACCTCCCATTCGTTGAAGCTGATCTCGCCCCAGCGGACGTTCGCATCGGTCCATTGCCCGAGGTTCCAGTTCGCCAGCATCTCGCCTGTCGGAATTTCGCCGCGCGCCCATTGCGAGATGAGCCCGTTGCCCGTGGGCACGGCGATCGCGTCCATCGCGAAGATCCACGACGTCACCAGAAGCGTGCCCGCGAAGATGAAGAAGAAGACCGAGGTCAGCAGATCGACCCACGCTTTGCGCGGTTTCGACAGCGGCGCGTAGAAGATATCGACGCGCACATGGCTCTCGGTCAGCATCGCATAGGCGCCCGAGATCAGGTATTGCATCCCGAACATCAGATACATCGCCTCATGCGCCCAGTTGGTCGGGCTGTTGAAGACGTAGCGGCTGATCACCTCGAAATAATAGACGAAGACCGCGATGATCGCCCAGTAGCTGACGAATTCGCCCGCCTTGAGCGACAGTCGGTCGATCCAGCCCGTCCAGCCCGGCGAGACGTGGCGGGAGTCGTCTTTCATCTCCTCGTCTTCGAGCGCCTCAAGACGCCGCTCGACCTCGCTTTCCTCCTCATGCTCGGGCAGCGCGGCATTCGCCCGCCGCACCAGCATCGGAAGCAGGAGCGCGTCGATGACGATCCCCGCGAGCAGTACCCAGAAGGCATATTTCGAGATGCTGCGCCATTTCGCGAGCACGGCTGCCGCCGCGTCCCGCTTCGGGCGCGCCTCGACGAGATCGGCCTGCGCCTGTTCGATCACCGCCTCGCCATCCGTGACCCGCTTCTCGGCGCGATCGACATTTCGCTGCGCGCGCTTCTGAGCGAAGCTGCCTTCCTCGGCGGCGGCCAGCTCCTCGCGCAGCTTGGGCAGATCGGCCTGCGCCGTGTCGACGCGTTCCTGTTCGCGCTCCAGCGAGCGCTCGGCCATGCGCACCACGTTCGACATGTCGGAGACCGTGCCGCGCGCGTCGTGACCTTGCGCATTCGCATAGAGAATGGCGATGAAGACCGGGATGAAGAGAAAGCCCAGCAGGCTTTTCACGTAGAAGCGATGCAGTCCCAGCATCCCCCCGGTCACGAGAATGAAATAGCCCAAGGAGAGCGAATAACGCCGCTCCGTCTTACGTGGCCGGTTGGCCAGCGTCGCCGCAATGATCGGGAAGAGGATCAGCCCCGCCCAATAGGCCCAATGCGGTAGAGTAAAGTCGATACTGGGCATTGCCCACCCCCTGTTGCCGGGTCATGCCCGGCCATCAGTTGAACCGGGCCCGCGCCAAAGGGCGGGCCCGTCACACTGTCTGTCGGATCAAATCAGAGCTTCAGTTCCAGCCCGTCGACCAGATCGGGCGTCACATAGCCCAGCGAGCCGGACATCATGTAATCGAGCTGGGTCTTGAAGATCCGCGCGCTGTCTTTGTCGCGATTGGCGTATTTGAACCAGATCGGAACGGCGACTTCGGTCATCAGCTCCACATCGTCCTGGCTGAGGCGGGTGACCTCGGTGCCGTCGGCCTCGAACTTGGCCCAGGCCTCCTGGTCGGCCTTCTGGATCGCCGCGTGATGCATGTCGGAATAGACGTGGGTCTCCATTTCGACGAATTGCTTCATCTCGGGGCTGAGCTTGTTCCACGCATCCATGCCCACGGTGATGTCCATGATATCCACCGGCTGGTAGAGCGACATCATGCCGGGCGGGCCCATCGAGATGTAGCTGGTCACCTGGCTGAAGCCGAGCGCGTAGTTCACCGCCGGGCCCACATAGTCGGCCACATCGATCGTGCCCTTCTCGAGCGCCGGGAAGATCTCCGAGCCCGGAAGCACGGTGGTCTCCGCGCCGATCTCGCCGAAGACATCGGCGACCATGCCGCCCGGAAGGCGCATCTTGCGGCCGCGGAAGTCATCGATCGAACGGATTGGCACTTTCGAGTGGATGATGTTCGGGCCGTGATGGACGGGGCCCACGAAATACATGCCCTGCGCCGCATAAAGCTCGCGCGCCATCTCCAGCCCGCCGAGGCCGTAATAGAACACGTCGAATTCATGCGGGTTGCGCAGACCGAGCGGATAGGACGTCAGGAACACACCCGCCGGAATGATGCCCTGCACGTAGATGGTGAACGGGTTGACCGCGTCGAGCACGCCGTTCTTCACCGCGTCGTAAAGCTGGAAGTCGCCCACGACGTCATTCGCGCCGAAAGGCTGGAAGGCCAGCTCGCCGCCGGTCTTTTCCTGAATCGTGGCGCACCAGTCCTTGAAGGTCTGGAGACCGACGCCGCCCGGCCACGAGGTCTGGATTTTCCAGGTCGTGCCATTGGCTTGGGCCGAGGCGATATGCGGAGCAGCAAGGCTGGCAGCCCCCGCCGCGGCAAGAGTGCGTAACGCATGTCTGCGAGTGGTCAGATTTTTCATGGTTCCTCCCCGTTTGGTTGCGACCCCGACAGATGCGGGACCGAAGTGAGAGAGAGGTCGAAAACACGCGACAGCACTCCTCCAAGCGAATCGCGGTTTCGTGAGTCGGCGTGAACGCCAAGCTTCCGGCTTCTCCTCAAAAGCGGAAACTCTCTTTCCTCCCCCTGTGTGTGCGAGGTTTGCACGGGTTATGTCATTTCGCAAGTATTCACGATTTTGCGTGCGTCCGTGATCCCGGGAAAGGCGAACGTCCTGTCTCACCCCCGGAACTGCTGCGACGGAGCAGGTCGCAATCCGAAACTCCGGTCGCCATCAGGACCCGGGCGCCCTTCGATCTGGACCGTCATTGCAGACGATTTTTGAGAAATCGCCACGCGCGATTCTCACTGCAGTGTGAGACCAATCCGCGCTCACATGACGCTTTTGTGCACATTTTTATGTGGATTACTTCGAAAACCCGGCATTGGCTCTCAGTCTTTTTATGGAGTGAGACTTGAAGTGTTTCGTGGGCTCTCCCGAAGTGTGGCAGTGTAAATAAATGCCAAAATATTTAGAGAGGAAAGTCTTTGTTAAGAGAGCTGAGACTCGCAGTAATCTGCTTTCGAGAACGGCCGTGTTTGAGGTCTTTTTTGGAGCTATCTCTTCGGGTAGCGGCAGTATTCTTTATCTACGGCTGGCTCCTTCCCGCTTTTTTGGTTCTCATTTCCGGTGGTATTTTTGGCTCGTTGTTCTCGAACTTTGATGTATCAAGTTCGTCGTTCCTTCCAGCGTCATATTTGGATGCGACTTGGTTGCGTGGGAACGCCTGCGGTGCGCAGGTTCCAATGTTCTCTCTATGGCTTATGAATTTTGGTCTATTGTTTTATTCTGCCATAAGTGCATTTCTATCAATTATTTTTTTTCTGTCTCCTGTTCTCCGAACGAAGGGGGCGGCGGCCGTCGCTGTCGCGGCGAGGGATTTTTCTAAATTTAGTTTCCTAAACAACCCCGCTGGAGTGTCGATCGTTATTACTGGGTTTGGTACTTTAATTTTGTATAACTTTGGTTTTTCGAGTTTTACAGATTTTGACCTTTTTGATGGGAAGTTTTTGTGTGTTGCGCCTTTGCTGCTTATTGTTGTTCAAACTCTTGTGCTAGGCTTGGGGGCGTTCTTATTTATCTTTGGTGTGTCTTACTCTTTGATGAGTCTATATGTGTGGATAGAGGGGAAAGTATAATGCTCTCAACATTCACTAAGCGAGTTTGCGAGATGCGCCAGGCCTTGTTCGGGCGACCCACGCGCTGATCTGTGAGTAGGTAGGGATAGATAGGCGCCTCGCCACCGGCCTGCTGGTATTGGGTTACTGGTAGATCGGCATCGGCCTCATTCGGCGTATTAGCCGCCGAATGCTCCAAACCGAAGCCGATTGGAATAGACCGTCAGAAACTGGGATTTGCTCCACTTCAGAGCGCTCTCCATCGCGCTACCCCGCATGGCTCTCACCCAAATCGCCGAACGTCACCGTCGAGACCGTGACACGCTCAGACCAGGCAACCCGCCCCTCCGTCAGACGATGCCTGATCGCCCCCAAATGAGATCACCCGCGCTCCTGTTCGCGCCGCCATGTCCGAAGACACCGCCCGGTTCATCATGGACGATTCTCACTGCGGCGTGAGACCAATCCGCTCTCACATGACGCTTTTGTGCACAAATTTTATGCAACTCACCCCGAAAATCCCGCTCTGCCTCCCGATCCCGGCGCGGTTTCGCAATTTGCGCTTGTCGGCTGACGGGCGCGCTGCAAACCTTAAGACACATCGGAATAACCCGAACGGCATTCGCGCCTCGCTTTGACACCGCACATCCGCGGCAAGTCAGCGGGGCGTTTTGCGTTTTGGCTCAGAGGGTCTGCAAGAGTGGAAATGAAGAAACGGATTGAACTTGGCCTGCTGTATTCCCGCTCGGGAAGCTACTCGCTGATCTCCGAAGCCTGCCGGACCGGGGCGCTCAGCGCGATTGCCGAGATCAATTCGATGCCCGATCTCCCGATCACCTTCGCCCCGATCGAGCGCGACCCACAGGGCAATATCGACGCCTACGGCCCGCTCTGCGAGGAGATCCTGCGCGACAGCGATGCGCGACATGTCGTCGGCTGCGTCACCTCGTGGAGCCGCAAGGAGGTGATCCCGACGCTCGAGAAGGCGGGCGGGACGCTTTGGTATGCGGTGCCCTATGAGGGGTTCGAGGCCTCCGATCATGTCGTCTACACCCATGCCTGCCCGAACCAGCATCTGCTGCCGCTGCTTGGCTGGGCCTTTGCGCGGCTCGGGCGGCGGGGCTTCCTGACCGGCTCGAATTACATCTGGGGCTGGGAGATGAACCGTCTTGCGCGGGACGTGATCCTCAGCGCCAGCGGCGAAGTTTTGGGCGAGCGTTACCTGCCGCTCGGTTCGCTGGATGTCGAGCGGATGATCAATGAGATCCGCGCGACCCGGCCCGACTTCATCCTCAACAACCTGATCGGCCCGTCGCAATACGCCTTCCTCGAAGCCTATCACAAGCTCGGGCAGGAAGACGCGCATTTCCGCCCCGAGACCTGCCCGATCCTGTCGTGCAATCTGACCGAATGCGAACTGCCCGCGATCCACCCCGCCGCGATCGAGGGGCTGGTCGCCGCAGGGCCCTATTTCCGGGGCGCGACCGGCTGGCCGCAGGCGCAGCGCAATTTCGGCTCCTCGCACGAAGCGGCCGCATGGTCGTCGGTCTATCGCCTCGCGATTTTGCTCTCGGGGCATGAGGACGCCACCGAGCAGAGCCTCGCGCAGCTGTTGCACGATGCGCCGCAGGGCTCGGAAGGGATCGACCTGTCGACCCATCATACCGCCCTGCCCGTCCTGATCGCGCAGGTCGAGAACGGCGCCTTCGCGGTTCGTGAGCGGTTCGAGGCCGTCGCGGGCGATCCCTATCTCGCACGCGGCCGCAATCCGGTCGCGCCCGGAGCGCCCCGGCTGAAGGTGGTCTCATGAAGCGCAAGATCCGCATCCCCGATCTCGGCGGCGCGCGCGCCTACATCCTGCATCGCCCCCACGCGACCGTGCAGGCGCTCGAGCGGCAATTGCGCGCGATCGGCCTGACGGTCGTCCATTGCTGGCCCGAACTGCCCGCCGAGGCCCTGTCGGGGGATTTCGTCTTCTTCGACGCCGATCAGGGCTATGACGAGCAATTCCCGTGGAAGCCCGGCGAAAGCCCGATGCCGATGATCGCCTTGATCGGCACCGAAGCGCCCGGCCGGATCGAATGGTCGCTGGAGGCCGGCGCACATGCGCAGATCCTCAAACCCGTGGGCGATGGCGGGGTCTATTCGGCGCTGCTGATCGCGCAGCTCGCCTTCGAGGCGCGGGCGCAGCTCTCGGGCGAGATCGCGGATCTGCGTCGCAGGCTCGATGAGCGCCAGACGGTGGTGCGGGCGGTCACGCTGCTCGCCGCGCGCGGCAAGAGCGAGGCCGAGGCCTACGACCAGCTGCGCCAGATGGCGATGGCCTGGCGCGTGACGTTCGAGGATGCCGCGCGCCGCATCGTCGCCAACCATGACGAACAAAGGAAGAGTGATGACCGACGCGACCTTGGCTGAGGGACCGGCCCGACCGCAAAGCGCCTTGCGCCGCCTGATGCGCCGCAAGCTCGCGCTTCTGGGCTTCGCGATCATCGCGATCGTGACGCTCGGTGCGATCTTCGCGCCGTGGATCGCGCCATTCGAGCCGCAGGAGCAGATGTTCGACGGGCTGACGCTGGAAGGCTCGCCCATGCCGCCGGGCGAGAAGTTCTGGCTCGGCACCGACCTGCTGGGCCGCGACCTGTTCTCGCGCATCCTCTATGGCGCGCGGACCTCGCTGATCATCGGCGTGGTCGCGAATGGCCTCGCGCTGATCATCGGCACGCTGATCGGCGTCACCGCGGGCTATTTCCGCGGCTGGATCGGCGCGGTGCTGATGCGCTTCACCGACCTTATGATGGCCTTCCCGGCGCTGCTGCTGGCGATCTGTCTTGCCGCGATCTTCACGCCGTCGCTGTGGATCGTCGCGATGGTGATCGCGCTGGTGAACTGGGTGCAGACGGCCCGCGTGGTCTTCACCGAGACCTCCGCGCTGGCCGAGCGCGAATTCGTCGCCGCCGAGCGCACGCTGGGCGCAGGTACGGTGCGCATCCTGTTCCGCCATATCCTGCCGCATCTGGTGCCGATGATCATCGTCTGGGGCACGCTGGGGATTTCGACCACCGTGCTGCTGGAGGCGACGCTGTCCTATCTCGGCGTGGGCGTTCAGCCCCCGACGCCAAGCTGGGGCAACATCATCTTCGAGAACCAGACCTATTTCCAGGCGGCCCCGTGGCTCGTCTTCATCCCGGGCGCTGCGATCTTGCTGCTGGCGCTGTCCTTCAACCTCGTGGGCGACGCGCTGCGCGACGTGCTCGACCCGACGCAGAGAGGGCGTGAGTGATGCTGGCCTATCTGATCCGCCGCCTGATCCAGGCCGCCCTGATCCTGCTGGGCGTGTCCTTCATCACCTTCTTCCTGCTTTTCGTGCTGCCCGCCGACCCGGTGCGCCAGATCGCGGGCCGCTCGGCCACGCCCGAGACGGTGGCCAATATCCGCCACCAGCTTGGCCTCGATCAGCCCTTCATCGTGCAATACTGGCACTATCTGACCGGGCTGGTCCAAGGCGATATGGGGCGCAGCTACCTGCAGAAAACCGAAGTCGCGACCCTGATTGCCGCGCGTCTGCCTGCGACGCTTCTTCTGATGCTGGGCGCGATCGTGGCCGAACTGATCATGGGGCTCACGCTGGGGATCGTGGCCGCGATCCGGCGCGGCGGCGCGCTCGATCAGTCGCTTATGATCACCTCTTTCGTTGCGGTTTCGGCGCCGCAATTCGTGGTCGGGCTGCTGCTGCTCTATGTCTTCGCGGTCAAGCTGAGCTGGTTCCCGATCGGCGGCTACGGCAGCTTCTCGAACCTCGTGCTGCCTGCGCTCACGCTCGGGATCATGGGCTCGGGCTGGTACAGCCGGATGATGCGCTCCTCGATGATCGACGTGCTGCGCTCGGATTATATCCGCACCGCGCGCGCCAAGGGGCTGCGGCGCTTCCGGGTGCTGGCACTGCACGCGATGCCCAACGCCATCCTACCGATCATCGCAATGATCGGGATCGATATCGGCATCTTCATGTCCGGCATCGTCGTCGTGGAAAGCGTCTTCGGCTGGCCCGGTATCGGGCAGCTCGCCTGGCAGGCGATCCAGCGCGTCGACATTCCGATCATCATGGGCGTCACGCTCGTGTCCGCCTGCGCCATCGTGCTGGGCAACCTGCTGGCCGACCTGATCACACCTTTCATCGATCCGCGCATCAAGCTGCGCTGATCGCAATCAGATACCCCGGGCCAACCGGGGAGCGAACCAAAAGAAAAGTCCAACTGACGGAGAACACCTCAAATGAGCCTGATGAAAAACATCCTTGCCACAAGCGCGCTGTCGCTCTCGCTGGGTCTTGCCAGCTTCGCCTCGGCGCAGGACTACCAGCCCGATCCGAACGCCAAGCCCGGCGGCAATATCATCGTGACCTACAAGGACGACGTGGCCACGCTCGACCCGGCAATCGGCTATGACTGGCAGAACTGGTCGATGATCAAATCCGTCTTCGACGGTCTGATGGATTACGTCCCCGGCACCACCGAGCTGCGCCCGGGTCTTGCCGAGAGCTACGAGATTTCCGACGACGGCACGACCTTCACCTTCAAGCTGCGCAAGGGCGTGAAATTCCACAACGGCCGCGAGATGACGGCCGAGGACGTGAAATACTCGCTCGACCGCGTCACCACCCCCGCAACCCAGTCGCCGGGTGCTGGCTTCTTCGGCTCGATCAAGGGCTATGACGCGATGGCGGATGGCTCGGCCACCAGCCTCGAAGGCGTGACCGTCGTCGATCCCTACACGGTCAAGATCGAGCTTTCGCGCCCCGACGCGACCTTCCTGCACGTGATGGCGCTGAACTTCGCCTCGGTCGTGCCGAAGGAAGCGGTCGACGAATACGGCACCGATTTCGGCAAGCACCCCGTGGGCACCGGCGCGTTCAAGCTGTCTGACTGGACCATCGGTCAGCAACTCGTGTTCGAGAAGAACGCCGACTACTGGCGCGAGGGCGTGCCCTATCTCGATAGCATCACTTTTGAGGTCGGTCAGGAGCCCATCGTGGCGCTGCTGCGGCTGCAGCAGGGTGAGGTGGACGTGCCCGGCGACGGCATCCCTCCGGCGAAGTTCAACGAGGTGATGGACAATCCCGATGAGGCCAAGCGGGTCGTCGTGGGTGGCCAGCTGCATACCGGCTACATCACGCTCAACGTCCAGATGGAGCCCTTCGACAAAGTCGAGGTGCGTCAGGCGATGAACATGGCGATCAACAAGGACCGCATCGTCCAGATGATCAACGGTCGCGCCACGCCCGCCAACCAGCCGCTGCCGCCGTCGATGCCGGGCTATACCAAGGATTACGAGGGCTATCCCTTCGATCAGGAGAAGGCCAAGCAGATGCTCGCCGATGCGGGCTATCCCGACGGGTTCGAGACCGAGCTCTACGTGATGAACACCGACCCGAACCCGCGCATCGCGCAGGCGATCCAGCAGGACCTGTCGCAGATCGGTGTGAAGGTCGACATCAAGGCGCTGGCGCAAGCCAACGTCATCGAGGCGGGCGGCACGCCGAAGACCGCGCCGATGATCTGGTCGGGCGGCATGGCGTGGATCGCCGACTTCCCCGATCCGTCCAACTTCTACGGGCCGATCCTGGGCTGCGCGGGCGCGGTCGAGGGCGGCTGGAACTGGTCGTGGTATTGCAACGAGGAACTCGACGCGATGGCCACCGAGGCGGACTCGATCACCGATCCGGCCAAGCAGGACGAGCGCCTGCAGAAATGGTCCGACGTCTACATGAAGGTCATGGAAGACGCCCCGTGGGTCCCGGTGTTCAACGAGAACCGCTACACCATGAAGTCGGGCCGTATGGGTGGCGCGGATGCGCTCTATGTCGACCCGGTCTCGATCCCGGTGAACTACGACTACGTGTACGTGACGGAGTAAGCGCGCATGTGCAAAGCCTGTGACTATACGATCCATGGCGCACAGCACCATTTCGGCTGGGACAACTCGTTTGTCCCGGCCGAGACGGTGGCCCCGGGATCGACCATCGAATTCCACTGCCACGACAGCTCGGCCGGTCAGCTCGGGCCGTCCTCGACGGTGGAAGACGTCAAGACGCTCGATTTCGGCAAGATCAACCCGGTCTCCGGGCCGATCTATGTCGAAGGGGCGAAGCCCGGCGACGTGCTCAAAGTCACCATCGACAGCTTCACCCCGCGCGAGCAGGAAGGCTCCGCATGGGGCTGGACCGCGAATATCCCGGGTTTCGGCCTGCTGGCGGATCAGTTCGAAGATCCGGCACTGACGATCTGGAAATACGACGCGGCCTCGCCCGACAAGGCGCTCTGGGGCAGCGAAGGCAAGGTCGGCCTCAAGCCGTTTTGCGGCACCATCGGCGTCGCCCCGGCCGAAAAGGGCCTGCATTCCATCGTGCCCCCGCGCCGCGTGGGCGGCAATCTCGACATTCGCGATCTGGCGGCGGGCACCACGCTCTATCTGCCGGTCGAGGTCGACGGCGCGCTGTTCTCCGTAGGCGACACCCATGCCGCCCAAGGCGATGGCGAGGTCTGCGGCACCGCGATCGAGAGCCCGATGAACTGCGTGCTCAGCTTCGATCTGATCAAGAACGAGACGCTGAAATTCCCGCGCTTCACCACGCCGGGGCCGGTCACGCGCCACCTCGACACGGCGGGCTACGAGGTCACGACGGGCATCGGCCCCGACCTGATGTCGGGCGCGCGCGATGCGGTCTCGGGCATGATCGACCTTCTGTGTGCACAGCGCGGCATGTCGGCGGTCGACGCCTATATGCTGGTCTCGACCTGTGGCGATCTGCGCATTTCCGAGATCGTCGATATGCCCAACTGGGTCGTCAGCTTCTATTTCCCGAGAAACGTGTTCGAATGATCGAAATGAAACAAACGCAAGCCGGGGCTGTCACGGCCCCGGAGCCCGCCCAGCCGGTGCTGTCCGTCGAGGGTCTCACGATCTCGGTGCGTTCCGAGGGGCGCGAGCGGGCGCTGGTCAGCGATCTGAGATTCACGCTGGCGCGCGGCGAGACCATCGCCATCGCGGGCGAGAGCGGCTCGGGCAAATCGCTCACCTCTCTGGCGATCATGGGGCTGTTGCCGCCCCCTGCCCTGCGGGTCAGCTCCGGCGCGATCCGCTTCCAGGGCGAAGACCTCACCCGCCTGCCCGAAAGCCGGATGCGCGCGATGCGCGGCAACCGCATCGCGATGATCTTTCAGGAGCCGATGACGTCGCTCAACCCGGTGCTGAGCATCGGCCTGCAACTTTCCGAGGCGATCCGCGCGCATGAGCCGGTCTCGAAACGCGAGGCCCGCGCCCGCGCGCTCGAGGCGCTGCGCCGCGTGCGCATCTCCGAACCCGAGCGTCGGATGACCCAATATCCGCACGAGCTGTCCGGCGGTATGCGGCAGCGCGTGATGATCGCGATGGCGCTGGCGCTGCGCCCCGACGTGCTGATCGCCGACGAGCCGACCACCGCGCTCGATGTGACGGTGCAGCGCGAGGTGCTCGACCTGCTGCGCGATCTGCAAAGCGAGATGGGCACGGCGATCATCCTGATCACCCACGACATGGGCGTGGTGGCCGAGATGGCCGAGCGGGTCATCGTCATGAAACAGGGTCAGGCGGTCGAGACCGGCGCTGTCTCGCAGATTTTCACCGCCCCGCGCGAGGCCTATACGCAGGACCTTCTGGCCGCGGTGCCGCGCATGGGCGATGGCAGCGGTGCTGCGGGCGCGTCCCCGGATGCGAAACCCGTGGCGCGGCTGCGCGACGTGAAGGTGCATTTCGACATTCGCGGCGGGATCCTGTCGCAGGTGACGCATCGCGTCCACGCGGTCGAGGGCGTCAGCTTCGACATCATGGAGGGCGAGACCTTCTCGCTTGTGGGTGAAAGCGGCTGCGGTAAATCCACCATTGCGAAGGCGCTAACCGGCCTCGTGCCGCATCAGGGCCGCATCGAGGTCGCAGGTCATACGATGGGCGGGCTGAGCGGCGCGAAGATGAAAGAGATGCGCCGCGACGTGCAGATCGTGTTTCAGGACCCGATGGCGGCGCTCGATCCGCGGATGCGCGTGGGCGAACTGGTAGCCGAGCCGCTGGTGATCCACGGCATCGGCACCCCCGAGGAGCAACGCGAGAAAGTCGCGGGCCTGTTCGAGCGCGTCGGTCTCACGCGCGATCAGCTCGACCGCTATCCGCATGAGTTTTCGGGCGGTCAGCGTCAGCGGATCTGCATCGCCCGCGCGCTGGCGCTGAAGCCGAAACTGATCATCGCGGATGAAAGCGTCTCGGCGCTGGATGTGTCGGTGCAGGCGCGGGTGCTGGACCTGCTCGAAGCGCTCAAACGCGAATTCGGCATCGCCTATCTGTTCATCAGCCACGACATGGCGGTGGTCGAGAATATCTCGGACCGGATCGCGGTGATGTATATGGGCCAAATCGTCGAGATGGGCACGCGCGCGCAGATTTTCGGCGCGCCGCAACATCCCTACACCAAGCGCCTGATGGCCGCCGTGCCGATCCCCGATCCCGACAAGGTCCGCGAACCCACCCCGCGCCTGTCCGGCGAGGTGCCGAGCCCGGTCTACAAGCTGGGCACGGGCCCGCAGCGCCTGATGCTGCGCAATCTCGGAGACGGGCATCTCGTGGCGGATAGCGACCTGCCCGCGATGCCGACCGAGACGGCGGCTGAATAACACGAAACCGCGCACAGGGCGGGCGGAACTCTCCGCGCCGCCCTGTGCTTTCAAGGCCGTTTTCGGGTTGCAAATCGCAACCCCTTCTCAAGACCATTCATAGGCGGCAAAGCAAAAGCGACATCGACCCCGTTTCTTTTCCGCAACACCCCGAACACCCCACCAAATCATTGATGCAAATCAAAGAAAGCGACCGGGCAGACGTTTAGCGCGGGAGCTGAAGTCCGTGCGAGGGAACTTCAGAAACGCGCCGAGGCAAACGCACGGACAGGTTGTCAGTTCAATTACGTAAAGAGTGGCTCGATTGACGTACGATTTCTTGTCGTAGCGTTTGCCTTGGGGAATGGGGACAAAGAATGTCGAATACACTACTCACCAATTTGAAACGCACCGTAGCGCCCGCCGCTTTGCTGCTGTGCCTCGGGAATCCGGCCTGGTCGGGCACCTTTGATGACGCACCCGTCATCAGCGTGACCGGCGATGGTCTTATCTTCTCCGATCCGGCGGAAGGCGTGCAGCCGCCCGGCCTCAAGGCCGTGACGGGGGAGGTCAACGCCGACTTTCCCAACACGAACAATCCGAAGGATATCACCAACTGCCTGATGGCGAACACGCCGGATTTCACCTGCACGGCCCCTCCCGGCTCGGGCAAACGGGTTAAGACGCAGCTGACTGGCCCGACGCCGATGGATATCATGCTCTCGACCCAATCGAGCGGCGGCATCACGGAATACTATACCTACGGCAAGACCTCGAACCTCACCGGCGCCCGCATTATCGCCTTCAAGGTGCAGCTCGGCACCGGCTCGGGTGACAGCTTCACCCCCTTCGACCCGAGCGACCCCCAGACCGCGGCACTCTTCGATCCCGATTACATCTCGAAGTTCAACCTGCCCGACGGGCTCTTCGGCGATGGCGGTCAGGAAGAGGCAGGCATCGGCTTCTTCGACAGCACCTCCGCCGAGATGACCATCGCGAACACCGCCAACACGCTCGACGCGACGAACCTGTCGAATAGCGTTCTGGCCACCTATTTCGGCAACTCGCTGATCGACAACAGCATGCTGCCGAAAGCGATCTTCTGGGACGCGACCGGTACGGCCGTCGCCTCGGACGAGGCCCAGCTCATCGCGTGGTACAACCTGAGCGCCGGCCAGTGGCAATACGGCAATCTGGGCGTCGACAGCTCGACCTATCTGGACAGCAAGCTGCAGGCGATGGCCGACTCGCTGGGCGTGACGGTCGCGGATCTCGGCTATACCGGCGGCGGCGCGGTGCCCGCCGATATCGTCGCGGCGATGCAGGCCAATGGCCTCTACACGCAGGACGTGGTCGAGGATCTTCGCAACCTGAACCTGAACTACATCATCGATCTCGGCGATGTCGCAGGCAGCAACGTCACGATGCGCATCGCGCCGATCTTCGCGCCGATCGTCGAGCAGACCGCGACCCGCTACCAGTTCGCAACCGCCGGTCGCCTCGATGCGGCCGCCAACATCCCCTATCTCGATATCGGGAATGCGGAGACCTATCAGACCGCGATCAGCGACATCATGGCGATCACGGATCCGGTCGCGCGCAACGACATGCTCGAGACGACGGGCTACAGCTTCCTGCCCGCCTTTGGCGCTGTCGGCTTCGAGTTCGGGCAGAACATCACGAAAGGGATCGGTCGTCCGGTTGCGCAGACGCAGAACGGATCGGTCACGCTTTCGACGATGGGCGGGCCGACCTCGTGGAAGATCGGCGACGACACCTATGCCTTCGTCTCGGCGGGGGCGCAGAAAGCCAATTACGACCGCACCACCAATGCGATCGGCTACGACGTCAAATCGCATTACATGATGCTGGGCGGCGAGAAATTCGTCGGCAATCAAGTCTCGGTCGGCCTCTTCGGCGGCTACTCGGACGGCACGTCCGATGCCGATCAGAGCCGTGGCAGCATCGATGGCTCCGGCGGCTTCGTCGGTGGCTTCGTGCGAACAGCCTTCGGCAATGGCGGCGCGGCGCAGTTCATGATCGGCTATCAGGATCTTTCCTACGACATGAGCCGCAATGTCATGGGATCGACCGCACGGGCGAGCACGGATGGCCATCAGGTCTTCGGCGCGATCGATGCCGAGTACATGTTCGGGCAAGATCGTCTTCGCTTCGGCCCGACGGGTTCGCTCGAAATGTATCACCTCTCGGTGGACGGCTTCGACGAGACCGGCGCGGGCGCGTGGAACCTGTCCGTCGGGGATCAATCCGGCACCGTGACCGTCGCCTCCGCCGGGATGCGTGGCCAATATGCGCTGTCCTCCAGCGCACAGGCCCCGACCCTGTCCGGTGCGATCAAGTACAACAAGGTCAGCGGCGACGATCAGCTCGTTCAGACCGCTTTCGTCGGGCTGCCCTCCAGTGCAACGCCCGTCGATGGCTTCGACATGAACTGGGTGACGGCGGATGTCGGGATCGACGTGCCGCTCAGCCAGACCGGGACGTTCTCCTCCAGCCTGCATGCCGGGATCTCGGGGACCTTCTCGAGCGACTATGAGAGCCACGCGCTGCAGCTTTCCTTCAACGCGAAGTTCTGAGCGCTCACAGGCCTAAACGAAGACACCGCGGCGCTTTTCGGCGCCGCGGTGCATTTATATTCACAGGTCGATAACGGCTATTCCGCGCCGAGCGGGCGTTACCCCTGCATCCCGATCCGTTCCCGGCGCAGCGTCGACGCCCCGGATTTCGCATGGCTGGCGATCTCTTCCATCGGCGCGAACCAGACGTCGCCCGCCTCCACGGCACGCTCCAGCAGACGCTCCATCTCGCGCCAGCGCGCCAGACGGCCCGTCAGGAACGGGTGCAGCACCGGCATCCAGAACCCGCCCGCCTCGTGCATCGCGTCGAATTCCTCTGCGAAGGCACGGATGCCATCGGAGGGCGCGCGGATCGGCATCAGGTAGTCGATCTCGCCGAAATGCGCGAAGGGCGGCCAGTCATCGGTGCCCCAATGCGGCGGGACCTCGATCAGGCTGCCTTTCGGCGTCTCGACCAGATAGGGCAACTCGTCGGCCATCATCGAGCTGTCATAGAGAAACCCGTGCTCAATCAGCCGGTTAAGCATCGCGGGCGTGAAGGAATAGACCGGGGCGCGATAGCCGCGCGGCTTGCGGCCCGTCATCGTGACATGGACCTCCAGCGCGCGTTCGAACAGTTCCGCTTCGCGTTCGTCGGAATGCTCCATCGGATCTTCGTGCATCCACGAATGATGCCCGATCTCGTGCCCTGCTTTCAGGATCGCCTCGACCGTTTCCGGGTAGGTCTGCATCACCCAGGCGGGCATGAAGAAGGTCTGGGTCAGGCCCAGACGACGATAGGTCTCGAGGATGCGCGGCACGGCGACCGTCGGCCCGTAACGGCCCATCGAGATCGGCTGCAGACGCAGTTCGGCGTCCTCGGGCCGCGCCGTACGGATCAGCGAATCCGCGTCGATATCGAAGGTCACGCAGGCGGCGCTGCGCTTGCCCTCGGGCCAGGTGATCGGGTTGAGAAACATGTCACTCTCCGCTCAGGAAGGATCGGCAGGCACCGGGAGCGTCACCGAGAACAGCGCCACGAGATCGTTGCGCAGCCAGGTCTCGATCTCGTCCCGGCGCGCGGCGTCGGTGGAAATGAACTGGATGAAACGGGCGTTTTGCAGCTGGAACAGCGCCCGGCCCAGATGAAGCGGGTTCAGATCGGCGCTGAGCCTCCCGTCCCGCTGCATCGCCTCGATCCGGCGCACCAGCACCGAGGCAAGCTGTTCGTCGAGCTTGAAATAGGCCTTGGAAAGCTGCGTCCCCGCCTCGATCGTCACTGCCGCGATGACCTGACGCCAGATGTCTTTCTCCAGCGTCTGCATCGCGTGAACCATGATCTCGTGCGCGAAGGCCACCGTCAGCTCGACGAGCTCTGCCTCCGGTCCGGGCAGCGTCGAATCGAGCCGTTCCAGCAGCTGTTTGTCGCTTTCGATCACCAGCGCGAGCAGCACCCCGGCCTTGGTTCCGTAGTAGTTATGGACCGTCACGCCCGAGACGCCGGCCGCCACCGCGATCGCCTCGATCGTCGTCTTGTCATAGCCCTTCTCGCGAAAAAGCTCTTTGGCCGATGTGACGATGCGGTTGCGACGGTCTTGTTTTTGTTGGGCGCGCAGGTTGCTCACTAAGTCCTCCTAGGGTTGCGAACAGTTTTCGGCAATTGCCCATCTTTGGTCAAGACAAATTTTTTATTGCATAAAAGTTTTTA
This sequence comes from Thioclava electrotropha, assembly GCF_002085925.2. Classification (NCBI taxonomy): domain Bacteria; kingdom Pseudomonadati; phylum Pseudomonadota; class Alphaproteobacteria; order Rhodobacterales; family Paracoccaceae; genus Thioclava; species Thioclava sediminum. Next base: position 1,976,055 of record NZ_CP053562.1, on the reverse strand, counting down.
TCGAATAAAGTTTTTGCACAAGATCAAGAATCCATACCAACAGCGAGGTCCGCTTATGCGCTCCGTACTCAAACTCGCCGCCGCCTCCGCGGTCGCCCTCTCCGCGGGCAGCCTCTCCGCTGCCGCCGCTGAAACCGTCAATGTCGGGGTCTGCGTCTCCTGGCCGGGCTATGCCATGCTCGAAGTCGCCAAGGAAAAGAACCTGATCCCCGATTACGACCTGAACATCACGATCTTCGAAGATCCGCTGGGCGGTCATGCCGCCCTCGCCGCAGGTCAGCTCGACGTCTATGGCTGCACCGCCGATTACACGCCGCTGGTCGTGGATCGCGGCACCGATGTGGTGAACGTGGCCCAGCTCAACCCCTCCTACGGGGTCGATCACGTCATTCTCGCGCCCGACACCGAGCCCGCCGACCTGCCCGGCAAGAAGGTCTCGGCCCCGCAGGCCTATATCGGTCAGCTGCTGATGGGGATCTGGCTCGATTCCGAGGGCATCACCCCCGATCAGGTCGAGTGGGTGAACCTGAATGCCGATGAAGCCGTCGGTCCGATGATGTCGGGCGATCTGTCGGCTGCCTACATGTACGAGCCGTGGATCTCCAAGGTCCTCGAAGCCAAACCCGGCGCGCGGTCCATCGTGAACACCGCCGATCCGGAGATGCTGAAGACCGGGATCTTCATGGACGCTCTGTATATGAACAAGAACTTCATCGCCAATGACCGCGAGGCGGCGCTGGCCGTGCTGAAAGCGCGTTGGGAAGGGCTGGCCTACTGGAACCAGCACACCGAAGAGACCAACAAGATGCTCGCGTCGTTCCTGCAGTGGCCCGAGGAAGATATTGGCTACGTCATCGGGACCAACGGCAAGTCCTTCGAGGGCGGCATCTACATGATGGACTTCGACGAATCCGCCCGCCTGTGCGGCGTGCTCGACGGCGAAGGCCCGCTCGGCATGGCCAACGGTTCGATGGTCGACTCGATCGCGATGACCAATGACTGGTGGATCAAGCTCGGTCTGATGGAAAACAAGATCGACGCGTCGAAAGGCATCGACTGCTCGCTGATGGGCGATCTGGTCAAAGCCGGATACCGCCAGAGCCTGACCGCACACTGACCCCCTCGGGAAGCGCCGATGCCCGGCGCTTCCCTTCCCCCCAAGCCGGAGCATCTACCTTGAGCGCCCGACCCACTCCCTTTCTCCAGCTGCGCAAGCCCGTGAGCCGCCGTCAGAAGCTGCTTTCCGCGCTCGCCATCTGGGTGCTGTTCTTCGGCATCTGGATCGTCGCCTCGGCCAGCGGTCTGGTGAACCCGCTTCTCGTCCCCGCCCCGCAACAGGTCTTCGCGACCACTTTCGATCTGTTCTTCAGCCGCGGGTTCGGCAGCGACGTCCTGATCTCCATCAGCCGCGTGCTGATCGCCTTCGCGCTTGCCAGTGCGGTCGCGGTGCCGCTGGGCGTGATGATGGGCTCCTTCCCCGCGATCGAGGCTTTCTTCGCCCCCTTCGTCTCGGCCTGGCGCTACCTCCCCGCGCCGTCCTTCATCCCGATCCTGCTGATGTGGTTCGGGACCGGCGAGGCGCCGAAACTGGCGCTGCTGTTCCTCGGCGTGATCTTCTTCCTGATCACCCTGATCATGGATCACACCAAAAATGTGCGCGAGGAGCTGGTCGAGACCGCCCTGACGCTGGGCGCACCGCGCCACAAGGTCGTGGCCCGGGTGATCTTCCCCGCCGTGCTGCCCGATATCGTGACCGCGATGCGCCAGATGCTGGCGATGACCTGGACCTATCTGGTGATCGCCGAGATCGTCGCCTCCACCACCGGTATCGGCGCGATGATGATGCGCGCGCGGCGCTTCCTGAACACCGATGAGATCCTGTCGGGGATCGTCGTGATCGGGGTGCTGGGGCTGCTCTTCGACCTCACTTTCTCCGCCCTGCACCGCTGGGCCTTCCCCTATCTGAGAAAGGCGTGACCATGAGTGCCGAAACCGCATTGGAAATCCGCGAGATCTCGAAGGAATTCGAACTCTCGGGCGGCCGCAAGCTGGTCGCTGTCGAGGGCGCGGGCTTCACCGTCGAACGCAACTCCATCTGCGTCCTGCTCGGCCCGTCGGGCTGCGGGAAATCGACGATCCTACGCATGATCGCAGGGCTCGAGACCCCGAGCGGCGGCGAGATCGTCATCGGCGGCCGCCGCGTCGAGGGACCGGGCCGCGACCGGGGCATGGTCTTTCAGGCCTATACCTCCTTCGACTGGCTGACGGTGCGCAAGAATGTCGAGTTCGGGATGCAGATCAACGGCGTCCCGGCCGCCGAGCGCCGCGAACGCGCGGAACGTTTCATCAATCTCGTGGGGCTCGGGAAATTCGCCGAGGCCTACCCGTCGCAGCTCTCGGGCGGGATGCGTCAGCGCGTGGCGATCGCGCGCACGCTGGCCAACGACCCGGAAGTGCTGCTGATGGACGAGCCCTTCGGCGCGCTCGATGCCGAGACCCGCTGGCTGATGCAGGAGCTGATGATCGACGTCGCCGAGAAGACCAACACGACGATGGTGATCGTCACCCACGATCTGGAGGAGGCGATCTTCCTCGCCGACAAGATCGTTTTCCTGTCGAGCCATCCGGGCCGCGTGAAAGAGGTGATCGTGCCCGAGTTCAAGAAAGGCGCACGGATCGCCGACAAGGAAAGAGCCGTGAAACTTGACGGCTATTCCGATCTGGAAGCCCATCTGATGCGGCTGATGCGAGAGGAAGGACGCGGCAAGGAATGAGCGTGACATTCGACTTCACCGGCAAGACCGTTCTGGTCACCGGCGCTTCGAGCGGGATCGGTTATGGCATTGCCGAAGGCTTCGCACGCGCCGGCGCCGATCTGATCATCCTCTCCGAAACCGAGACTATCTATGAGGCTGCCGAAAGCCTGCCCGGCAAGGTCCGCGCGATCCGCTGCGATATCGCCGACGCCGCGATGGTGACCGAGGCGCTGGCCGATATCGAACGCGTCGATGTGCTGGTGAACAATGCAGGCCTCGAACGCCCTACCCCGCTCAACGGTGCGAACCCGTTGGGCAATGCGACCTTCGAGCGGATCGTGGCGATCAACATCACCGGCACGCAGAACGTGACCGACGCGCTGATCTCGCGCATCCCCGAAGGCGGGCGCATCCTGAACACGGCCTCGATCTGGGCGCGCACCGCCGTGCCGGGCTTCTCGGCCTATGTCGCGAGCAAACACGCGCTTCTCGGCCTGACCCGGACATGGGCGCAAGAACTGGGCCCCCGCGGCATCCGCGTCAACGCGATCTGCCCGGGCTGGGTAAAAACCGGACCGGCGGCCAATTCACTGAGGGAGCTGGCGGAATCCAGCGGCCGCAGCGAGGCCGAGGTCGAAGCCGAGATCATGGCCGCACAAGCAATCGACGGGCTGATGGTGCCCGCCGATATGGCCGATCCGTATATGTTCCTCGCGTCCGAGGCGGGCGCGAATATCACCGGTCAGGCGCTCAACGTCGACCGCGGCGAGGTAATGTCATGAGCCTTCAGGGAAAAGTCGCGCTGGTCACCGGCGGCTCGCGCGGGATCGGGCGCGCCATCGCGCTGGCGCTGGCCGAACAGGGCGCGAAAGTCGCCTTCTGCCATCCCGACGATGCACAGGCGCATGACACGCTGGCCGAGCTTCAAAAGTTGACCGAGGCGGAATCCCTGCCCGCCGATGTCGCCGACGAGGCGCAGGTCGAGGGGATGTTCGACGCCGTCATGTCGCGCTTCGGGCGGATCGACATCCTCGTGAACAACGCGGGCATCCTGCGCGAAAGCCCGCTCGCCGAGACGAAGATTGACGAATTCGACCGCGTGATCGCGGTGAACCTGCGCGGCACCTTCCTCGCCGCACGCGCCTTCGTGCGCCGCACCGAGGAAGGCCGGATCATCAATATCGCAAGCGATCTGGGCATTCTCGGGCGCGAAGAAATGTCCGCCTATACCGCCTCGAAAGGTGCGATCATCGCTCTGACCCGGACGTTGGCGCGCGAGCTGGCGCCGAACACCCTCGTCAACGCCATCGCGCCGGGCTCGATCGAGACCGATATGACGAGCCCCGCCTCGATGAGCCCCGAACAGCTGGCAATCGACATGGCGACGCCGCTCGCCCGGTTCGGCCAGCCCGAGGATATCGCCGCGATGGCCTGCTATCTCGCAGGCCCGCAGAGCAATTTCATCACCGGTCAATGCTTCGGCGTGAACGGTGGCAGTGTCATGACCTGACAGGAGCGACCCCATGTCCAGCGATTCCTTTTTCCACCCGGTTTCCGGCTTCGATCTGCCGCGCTTCGCGGGCGTGCCGACCTTCATGCGCCTGCCGCATGTCGAACTCGACAATCCGCGCCTGAAGGATGTGCAGGTCGGGTTCATCGGCAGCCCCTGGGATTCCGGCACCACCAACCGTCCCGGCCCGCGCCACGGGCCACGCCAACTGCGCGATCTCTCGACGATGATCCGCGCGCAGAACGGTGCGACCGGCGTGCGCCCCTTCGAGATGGTCAACTGCGCCGACCTCGGCGACGTGGCCCCGAACCCCGCCGACATTCAGGATGCGATGGACCGGATCACCCGGTTCTTCGAGACCGTCCGCGCCCATGGCATCCGCCCGATCACGGCAGGCGGCGACCACCTCAATTCGCTGCCGATCCTGCGCGCGCTGGGCACGCCCGAGCCGCTCGGCATGGTGCATTTCGACAGCCATACCGACCTGTTCCACAGCTATTTCGGCGGCAATATGTACACCCACGGCACGCCCTTCCGCCGCGCCATCGAAGAGAGTCTCTTGGACCCGAAACGCGTCGTGCAGATCGGCATTCGCGGCTCGACCTATGACAGCGAGGATCGCGATTTCGCCGATAGCGTCGGCGTGCGCGTGATCCCGATCGAGGAGTTCCATGCCCGCGGCGTCGAGGATGTGATGGCGGAAGCGCGCGAGATCGTCGGCACCAAGCCCACCTATCTCTCCTACGATATCGACTTCATCGACCCGGCCTTCGCCCCCGGCACCGGCACACCCGAAGTGGGCGGCCCGAATTCCTATCAGGCGCTGCAGGTGATCCGCCTGCTCGACAGGGTCAACATCGTCGGCGCCGATCTGGTCGAGGTCTCCCCGCCCTTCGACGCCTCCGGTGCGACCGCTTTCCTCGGCGTCTCGGTGATGTTCGAGATTCTCTGCCAGATGGCGGTGACAATGACCCGCGGGTGATCGCAGAGCTGCCCGCTCAGCCCACGCGGCGCATCCCGTCCGCACGGCTGCGATAGACCGGGGTCATGTTGTTGTCGAGGCTTGCGCCGAGGTCGAGATCCGACTCTTGCAGCCGGGCGACCTCCTGCAGGGCGAGGCCGAGATAGCGCGCGATTTCCTGCGTCGAGAGCCCGAGATCGCTCAGCGCCGAAACTTCCAGCGCGCGATCCGGTCCCGTTTTCTCAGCGCGCGCGCCCGACAAAGGCCAGGGAATGGTCTTCGTCGCGCGGCTGTCCTGCCGTGGCTTACGCGGCAGCGGTAGAAGGTCAGGGCTGTTTTCTGGGGTGATCCAACGAAACATCCGCACACTCCTTCGAGCTTGGCTATGAGGCCCGTTCAGCTAAACCGCATCCGGCCCGCCGCGCCATTGACCGCCGTCAATGCAAACCGCGCAGACCCGGTTCGGTGCGCTCTCTGGGCGGGGTTTTGCCAATCCACGCAGGGCGCCCGGAGGGGCAACACGTCTTTTCACACTTCAGGCACTGAACTGGGTCGGAGCGCGGACCGAAACCCGAGCGCTGATGCGCAACCTGACGAAGGGCCGCAGCCTGCGCGGTCATGGCTGCGATTGACGCCCAATAATGCCGCGCGCGCCGCGCGGGGGTATACTTGGATATTCGCGGAGGGTTGGGGCTACCTCACCCGTTCGAGTCTGCTCGAAGAGCCTTTCGCGAAACCCGCCGGCCACCGCGCGTCTGTCCCCAAGGCTCGGCCGGCGGGGCCGTTTTCATGCGCATTTCAAAACTCCGCCGATGGCGCACTGCAGATCAGTGAGCGCGCCACGATACGCAATATTATTGCGCGAAATGCCTCTCATATTTCGGGAATCTACATTTCTCTACAATTTCTCGCCTGACAGATGGCCCCTGAGGCGGCAAGATTCCTGCAGTCACAAAAGACGCGTGTTGCCCGACCACTGCCATCGATCGGGGGGCATAAAGGGGGGGAATATGTTCAATACTCAGGCCATACGGCCGCAAGTCGACGCGAAATGCGAGGACTGCATCGCGCGCCAGACAGGACTTTGTAGCGCCTTCGAGAGCGAAGCGCTCCTCGATTTTGCGCATCGAAGCTATCGTGAAACCTATCACCAGGGGGCCGAGATCGCGGCTCAGGGCGAAGTGGCGGAACGGGTCGGCATCGTCGCCTCCGGGCTGGTGAAGGTCGTCGTTCTGACCGAAGGCGGGGACGAATACGTTCTGCAAATCCTACGCGCGGGGCACCTGATCGGGGATCCGGACCGCGAGGTGAACGGGTTTTCCAGCGAGGCCGCCACCGATACCGCGATCTGCTGGATGCCGCGCCAGACATGGCACAATTTCCTGCAAACGCATCCGCAAATCTTCCGCGGCTGTCTGTCGGCGCTCAACCGGCAGTTCGAAGAGCTGCAGTTGAGCGTCGTGAAAATGCGCGGGCGCAGCACCGTGCAGCGGCTCGCGCTTTGGCTGATCGAACAGCTCCCCGGTGCACCCGACGGCAGCACACCGCAAATTCGCATCGTGCTGACCCGGCGCGATCTGGCGTCGCTGTTGGACATGACGGTGGAGACCCTGTGCCGCGCGCTGCACCAGATCGAAGAGCGCGGCGCGATCCGCCTGCTTGCGCCCGACCATCTCGAAGTCAGGGATCTCGGACGACTGCGGCGGCTTGCCAAATACCAGAACGAGCGGATCGGCGCGGCCCTTGCCGAGCCCGATCCCGCACCGCGCCTGTCTCAACGCGAGACATGGTCCAGGGGCGGAAAAGCCGCCGTCTCAAAGCTCGGGTCCGAGGGACATGCGCCCGGGCGCACACCGGACTTCGCCACACGCGGAGGGCAGCGATAGAACGAGGACGCGCCGGCCCGGAATGTCTCGGTGGATCACACATCGCGCAACCTGCATTGATCGTGGTCAATGCGCGCGGCCTCACGCGCGGCAAAGCTCGCGATGTGTCAGATCACATCCCGGGAGGCCCCTATGCCACGCAAATCCGACGCGACCGCCCGCACCAACGCGGGCTATGCTGAGCTCGTGAAGCGCCTGCTTCCGCCCGACGGGCCGGACCCGGCACTGCTTGGCCCGTTCGTCGCGATGCAAACTCAAGCGGCCGATCGACTGTTGCAGCTCAATCAGGAATGGCTGCGCTTCACCACCGATCGCATCACCTGCGACCGCGCCCTGCTCGCCAGCCTGTCCAATCCCGGCGATCCCGCTGCAATCGCCTCCGCCTGGTCGGAGTTTTACTCCGGCGCGATCGACGATTATTCCGCGCTCTATCGCCGCCTCTGGGGGCAATATGCCGAGGAGATGACGGAGGCGGTGTTCGACAGCCAGAAGCAGGTGCAGGACCTGTTAATGACCTCCCTGCAAGGGGCGGGTTTCGGCGAGCACCGCCACGCGACCCCGGTCTGAGCGACCGCAATGGGAAGGCCGGATCTGCTTCTCAGCGGCGGGCCCGGCAGGTATAGTTTTGTGCGATTTTTCGTCTTTCCTCCACGGCGGGACACGAAACCGAGTATGATTTCATGAGTGATCAGGGAGTGGTGCCAAGCGCGAAATGAGGTGGCGCCAGTGGTAAATTCCAAACGCGAAGAGACCGGATCGAAGACGCATGCCTCGCGCACGGCGCTTGCCGATGGTATGGGAGACATGATCTCTCTGATGCCGATCCCGGTCGCGGTGTTCGACACCGCAACGCGTCTGGTTGCGACCTCGGCGGCGTTTCAGGAGAGCTACGGCGTCGATCTCTCCGGCGCGAGCGGACCGGGTGACGGCGACCTGCTGCCCTGGCTGCCAGAGGGCTACCCCGCCGCGCGCGATAAAGCGCTCGCCGGAGAGGTCGTGCAATGCGACGAGACCCGGACGACGCTCCCCGATGGGCGTGTGATCCGGAACCGCTGGATTGCCGCACCGATCCACCGCGACGGCGGCGTCGCGGGGATCATCCTCATCATCGAGAATATCAGCGCCGGGAAGGAGCTACAGCCGCCGACCGCCCTGCGCGCGGAACGGATCGCCGAGGCGATGGATGCCGCCGGGATCGCCCTGTTCGAGGTGGATTTCGACCGCGATGCGTTCCTCGCGACCGGATCCGCCCGGCAGCTTCTGGAGACGCAGGAGGTGCCCGACAGCTACGAGAAATGGCTCGCCCTCGCCGCGCCGGAAGATCGTGCGCAGTTCGACGCGGTCTATCGCGCGGCGCTGGACCCGACGGGCAGCCGAAAGTTCTCGATCGAGTTCAAGCTCGCCGATAGCGCCGAGCCCAAAGTGATCGAGTTGCGCGGCAATATCCGGTTCGACGAGGCCTGCGATCCGCCCCGTCCGCTGGGCGTCGTCGGCGCGATCCTCGATCGCACGGAACGCGCGCGGATATCGGAGGCGCTGGTACAGGCGCAGCGGCTGGAAACCGTGGGCCGAATGGCAGGCCTGATTGCACATGACTTCAACAATTTGCTGACCGTCATCCTGTCCAATCTGGAGCTTGCCTCGCGCGCCGAGATGGCCGAGATCGCGCGTGACCATCTGGAACGCGCGATCGACGCGACGCAGATCGGCGCTGGGTTCAATCAGCGGCTTCTGGCGCTTGCCGGAGCGCGGACGCCGAAACCGGTGTGCTTCGACCTCGATGCGCAACTCGCCGAGACATGGACGCTGCTAGAGCGGGTGCTGGGCGAACAGGTGCATCTGCGTCTCCTGCCCGGCGCCGATCATGGCCAGATCTACATGGATCGCGGGGAGTTGGACGGCGCGCTGCTCAATCTCGTCATCAATGCGCGCGACGCGATGACGGCCACCGGTACGATCACCATTCAGACCGGCTGCGCGCGGTTTGACGCGCATCAGGCCGCCGAGATCGACGGCGCGCGGCCGGGCTGCTTCCTCACGGTGAGCGTGACCGATACCGGGCAAGGCATGCCCCCGGACGTGCGCAGGCAGGCTCTCGATCCGTTTTTCACCACCAAGGATGCGCATGTCGGGAACGGGCTCGGTCTGACCAGCGTGGCGAGTTCGGTCGCGCGGGCGGGCGGGTTTCTACACATCGACACCGCCCCCGACAAAGGCACCACGATCACGCTCTATCTGCCCGAGACCGAGGGGGAGCCCACGCCCGCGCCTGCCGACCATCACGACGCGCTGCGAATGGGCGATGGTCAGCTGGTGCTGGTGGTCGAGGACGATCCGCTCGTACGCGAGGCGGTTCTCGACCGGCTGGAGGCTCTGGGCTACGCGGTGATCGAGGCCGCGAACGCGTCCGAGGCGCTGGAGCAGATCGAGGCGGGCGAGCCGGTCGAGCTACTGTTTTCCGACGTCGTGCTGCCCGGCACCTTTTCGGGCTTCGACCTTGTCGATCGCGCCCGCGCCCGCGATCCCGCATTGCCCGTCCTTCTGACCTCTGGCCATACGTCCGAGCATTTCTCCGGGCGCCCCGAAGCCGAACGCGAGGTGGAATTGCTCACGAAGCCCTATTCTCTCTCGACGTTGAGTGCGGCGGTCGCGCGTGCGCTCAAGCCGGAGGGACCTCCCCCGTGATCTGGCCGGTGAAGACATAGCCCACGCCGCGTACGGATCGGATCATCCGATTGGCATCATCCGCCGGTTCGATCTTGCGTCGAAGCCGGGCGATATGGGTGTCGATGGTCCGGTCATAGGGCGACCAGTCGCGCCCGTGCAGCACCCGGTTGATGTCGTCGCGCGAGAGCACCTGCTCCGGGCGGCTGAGGAACAGTTCGAGCAGTTTCGCCTCCGTTCCGGTCAGATCCTCGCGGCGACCGTCATTATGCTCGATCACGCCGTGACGCAGGTCGATACTGCTGTGATCGATGCGCAGCCGCTCGCGCGGCAGGTTGCGGGTCCGATAGCCATCGAGCACCCGACGGATGCGGATCGCGACCTCGCGCGCGGCGAAGGGTTTGACGATGTAGTCATCCGCCCCCGCCTCCAGACCGCGCACCCGGTCGAGCGGTTGCCCTTGCCCCGTGATGAAGATGACGGGAATATTGCTGCGCCCGCGCAGGACACGGGCGAGTGCGAGCCCGTCATCCGCGCCCAGCCCCAGATCGAGTGTCACGAGATCGACGTCGCCCGCTTCGATCTCTTGCATCATGCCAGTGGCGTCCGATGCCTCGCGTACCGCCCAGCCTTCCGCCTCAAGGCAGTCCCGCAGCGCTCCGCGTACGCAAGGATCATCTTCGACGACGAGAATTGTCTGCTGTTCCACAGGCGCGACCTCCTATCCCCTCCGCACCTATCGGGAGCGTCCCGGCGCTTTCCATGGCACCGCAAACCCCTGTCCCGAATTATGTCATGATCGGCGCCCCCTGTCCGCCCTGTCTTTGATGGTGATCAAGCTTCAGAAACGGTACACGAAATTAAACGTGATCGTTCCCTCAAACCCGTGCCGCCACCGGATTTCGTCATGCCGGATGGTCTCGCCCGCGGTCGAGAGCGCCGCCGCCGAGACCGAACCGGAGCCCACCGTCGTCGTCCCCGAAGAGCGCGAAATGAGCGACGCCTGCCCCGTCTCCTGCACCCCCAGAGAGACGGCGAAGGCGCTGTTCCGGCCGATTTGCTGTTCGAACACCATGCCCGCCCGCAGGACCGGTTCCACACGGGAATATCGGGACCGCTCGGGCGCGTTGCTGGCCGAGGCGAGCCCCGGGATCGAGAGGGTTTCCTCACTGCGCCCGCTTGCCGACACCGCCTTCGCGCCGAGGTCGAGATAGAGGCCGAAGGACAGGTCGCTGGTCACCAGACGCCGCCCGCCCAGCCCCAAGGTGAGGCTCTGGCTGCGCTCGTGCAGGCGCGTGCGACGGGCGCTCTCGATGGCCGGGATGGCCCGGCTCGCCGTGAGGGAAGCCGTCGTCGTGTAGGTCTCGCCCGTGTGGCGCGACAGATCCCCGAAGCCGAGACGCGGGCCCCAGCTCCAGTCGCGGCTGTGACCCAGCGGGCTCGCGATCACGCCGCCCAGCTCGCGCACCCGGCTATGCGCGCTGACCCGTTGCGCGACCTTCACGCTGTCCGGTTCTCCAAGCCCGATGACGGAGAACCCGCCCGGATCGAACACCGCCGCCAGAGCTGTGGCCTCTCCGGAAGCGCCATCGAGACTGAGCGCCGCGAAGCCTCCTCCGCCTGCGCCGGGCGAAAACGCGTAGGTCTCGATGCGATTGCCAGTGACTGCGGGCGAGAAGGACTGTTGCTCGATATGAACGGTGCCGCCATGCCCGTCGGGAAGGGACAGCGAGGCTGTCGCATTCGCCCCCGACAGCGTGCCCCCCGCGCCAAGCATCGGGTTCAGATCGATCGCGATATTGCCCTGTCCCGTGCGCGGCCCCGTCAGAAGGAGCGTACCGGAACTCGGCAGACCCGACACAGCTTGCGCCTGCGCGAAACCGGAGCCGCGCCCGAAGCTCAGACCGAGTTGAGGCCGGGTCGAGAAATCCGGGGTCCAGCCCGCCTGCGGAAGGATTTGCAGAGGGCGCACGGGGCCTTGCAGCCCGAACTCCACGCCGCGCCCCTCCTCTCCGGTGATCTGAGAGCCCAGCCCCGGCACGAACGGTCCGCGTTGGGGCGGCGCGAGCGACCAGCCCTGCCACATCGAGGGCGGCTGCGCCTGAACCGGAGGCGTCAGAGCGGCCAGCGCGACCAGCCCGCCAAGGGCGCAGCCGAGGGGGTGAAATATGCGCTCACGCCGTCGCATTGATCGTAGCAAGGCGGCTCAGAAGGGCCACCAGCTCCTGTTGGCGCGACGTTTCGGTCTTGCGCATCACCGCCGCGAGCTGATTGCGCAAGGTTTCCTTCGACATCCGCCTGCGCAAAGCCAGCTCGCCGATCGACTCCCCCGCCAGCAGCGCCAAAGCGAGATCGGCCTCCTTCGCGTTCATGCCGAAGAGCCGCCAGAGAAAATCCTGATCCAGTTCGAGCGGCATATCGAGGTCTTCGTAGATCACCGCAAAATTCGGCCCGGCGCCCGGCAGGCCAACCGCCTCGCCCGCGGCCAGCCGGATGATTGTCAGGATCTCACGCGGCTCACCGCGATTTCGCGGCACGGACATGACCGCGACGCGCTGGCGCAGGCTGCCTTGCAGCGATTGGATCTGCGTCGCGAATTCGTCATCCACGATGGGATCGGACAGCCGCAACGTCCCGTCGGGCGAGACCTGCAGCGCGCGGCCATTGCGCAGGATTGCCCGCGCCCGCCCGTTCATCCGCGAAACGCTGCGCCGCTCGTTGCACAGCACCACCGAGAAGGGCAGGATTTCCAGAAGATTACCGCTCAGACGCTCGGCCGCGTCGAGCCGCTGGCGCACCTCCATGATCCGCGTCGCCACATCGAGCTGCCGGGCGAGCCGGGTCAGGAAGTCCTTCAAAGGCCGCCGCAGCTCCGCCTCCAGATGGCGCGGATAGCGCAGTTCGATCCCCAGAAGATGACGCTCACCACGATCGAACAGGACACCGGCGAGACAGGTTTTGGGCGGGCTCGTCCGGCGCAGCACCTGCCCCATCGGCCCGCCATTTACCGTCTCCGCACCGAGATCGCCGTCGTCATAGACCCGGCCGATCTCCTGCCCGTGCAGACTGTGCGCCCAGCCATCGGGGGCGCGCATCTCCTCGGCAAAGGCCCGGCGCAATTCCGGGTTCGGCGTATCGAGAAGCAGGAAGTTCCCTGCGCCCTGCATCCGTTCCAGCCCGACAATCATCGGCGTCGCTTCGGGAAAATTCATCGCGACGACCGCGAGCACGGACCGAAATAGATCCCCTTCGATGGCAGATGTGAAAATTTGATCGACCGCTGCGCCGTTCTCAGCGTGCATGCTCAAAGACATGGCGAAATCCCCTTAACCCTTTGATTAAGGAAATCCTCCGCCACGGAGAAATTTCGACAATGACAGTCATCAAGCCTGCCTATGCGCGCCGACAATGTGCGGCGCGGACAGAGGCGGAATCAGCGGGTCCCGACGATCACTTTTTTGCACTGCAGGTCACGCCACCCTCGCCTTCGACGTCCAGTCGCGCCGAGACGACGGCATGTGGACCGGCGGAGACATAGACCTTGGACAGCGTCTGCGCCTCGTCCGCGCGGGTGGCGAAAGCGCCGCCCTGCGTGGTGCTGGAGGTGCCGCCCGCACCGCTCGAGATCACGGTGAAGGAGTAGCGCCCGCGCATTGCGCGCGCCGATTGCACCCGCGCGGTCAGCTCGAGATGCGGAGCTGCGGGGCGCTCTGCGATCTCGCAGCTGAGAGGGGCTGCGCCTTGTGAGCTTTGCGCGCTCATCGCGAGCGCCATTCCGAATGGCATCCCTCCGATGAGGACAAGCAGCCCTCCGCGACGCAGGTAGTCGAGCATTTGCAGGTTCCGAGGCATGGTGTGCCTCCTTTCTCGTCCCCCTGCCCCGCACGCGTTGCGACGGGCGGGGCTAAACGGACGGCTATCGGTTTCATTTCAGCTCGAACTGAATGCCGATCGAGCCGTTTCCGCCAACGCCGCTCCCGCTGCGGGTCACGCCCAGACGCGTCTCACCCTGGAAATGGGTCTCCGTCTGGTAGTTGCCGAGCTGAGAGATCGAGCTGCCGAAACCAGAGCCCGATTGGACGGTGCCCGCGACATTGTTGTGGCCGCTCTGCGTGGTTGAGGCGTCATTATAGCTGCCCTGCTGCTGCGTGACGGCCACATTGCCGCGTGATGGCTGCGGGGTGATGGATGCGATGGGGGCGCTACTCGGATCATAGAAAGGCCGGCTCTGCGCCGCAGCTTCCTTCGCGAAAACGCCCAATCCCAGAGCGGCCAAAAGCCCGGTCGCGAGTATCGCGGGGGGCGCCGTGGGGGCTCTCATCTGTGTTGCGAAACTCATAACCTTTCTCCTTGTTGCTGTCGCGACGGCACAGCAGCCGCCTTCAAGACGTTGATCGGGCGGATCGCAGCCCGCCCGATCAACCATGGGACGTCAGTTCTGAACGGTGCTCGACACGTTGCCGACACCGGTCTGGACCGTGGCCGACGAGTTGCCGACATTGCCCTGAATGGTGGACGAGTAGTTCCCGAGGCCCAACTGATCGGTGATCGAGTTGTTGAACGCGCCGGTCTGACCGGTGCCCGAGAAGTTGGCGATCCCACGTTGCACCGTGGTGCTGGTGTTGCCGTAGTCGCGCTGCACGGTGATGGCCGAGTTGTTCATGCCAAGCTGCGTCGTGCTCGACCCATTGAACCAGCCCATCTGGTCGGTGAGCGACACGTTACCGCCTGCGAGGGCGGCCCCGGCGCCGGAGAGAACGACAGCGGTGGCGAGAAGCAGATGTTTCATGGTGATGGTCTCCAGACTAAAGAATGTTGATCGATCCGGATCCGCGTCCCGATCGTTCCTCCACGCTACGCCGGAGCTGCGCCGGGATCGGGGACGCAAACATCATCGAAGACGCCCCGATCGCCATGCGCTTCGGCCTGAACGCTGCCCCTTCGGCACCGCCCGACCGCGGACCGCCCGCGATAGTTCACCCACCGGCGCAAGTGGTCCGCCAGACGCGATATCCTTGGCCACTGCGCGCATATGGCCGCGCAGGTGCCCCGAACGGGTCATCGCGTGACGCGGGCGTGCGGAGCGTTGCAGCGGATGGGGTGCGGGCGATGGCGGTCTCGCTTGCGCCCGCGCAATGACGGAAGGCCCTCTGCGTGAGACGCAGGCCGCCATTCGGAGGGTTGCCCGGTGGCGAAACCCACAGCGCGTCCCGGCGCATTGACGCGCGACAAGACCCGGCCGGAAAACCGCACCGCGTCGATCGAGGCGCCTCTGGAAATCGGGAATATCTCGGGCCTGATTTGCGATATCGCTTGGTGGCGGCCGTGCTTGAGTAGAGAGCCGCGCGACTCGGGCCGGAGGGAATTGGGGAAGACCGACACGGACCACGCGGCGACGCGCCCCCGAAATGCGCAGCGCGCGCTCCCGATACGGAAACGCGCGCCACTCCCCCCTGACAGACACTGCGAGCGGTGTCTCTTTATCGACCCCTACCGCCCGCGCGGCCTGCCCCCACACACATGCCAGTTCCTCTCAATTGCGACGCTCCATCAGCAGCGCGACCAGCAGGCCGGTTCCGACCATACCAAGAAGCACCCCGGCCCACGGCACGGGATGGCTGCGAACGCTTCGACGCAAGTCATGCTGCGCCTCTGCCAGCGAGTGGCGCATTTCGAGCACCGCGTCGCGGGTATCCTCTACGAGATCGTGGCCCCGCCGCGTCGCCTCCGCGCCAAGATCGCTGGCCCGCAGCCGACCATGGCGGCGAAGCGCCTGCGCCAATTCGCCTACATCATCGCGCAGCTCTTCGAGATCGGCGCGGATCGCCTCGACCGCATGGCGTTCGTGGTCCTCGATATCGGCGCGTTCGTGTGCAGCGTCGCTGGATGTCTTGGCCATGGCGTTTCTCCTCTGATCCGGTTTTGAACCGTGCGACAGGTAGGCAGGATGCAAAGCCGCAAGGCGTCGCGCATTGATCGCCGTCACTGCAAAATGCAAAGGCGCGGCTCAGGTCACCTTCAGCGCCTCTTGCAGCTTCTCACGGAAATGGCGCGGCGAGAGGCTCGCGAGGTTGGAGTGGATCTCCCGGCTCACCCGCGCCGCCAGAGCCGCGGACATGGCGTCGCGCATTGCGCCCAGCATCCGCGGCGGCGCGACGAGGACGAGCGTGTCGAATTGCTCTCGCCCGAGGCTCTCTTCGAGACGATCACACAGCTGATGCGCGAAAGCGATCTCCGGCGCGTGGTCCGGATCGCCATGCGGCGCCATCGTGGCCCGCCGCCCGGGCGACCCGCTCGAGAAGCTGCGACCCGCCTTATCTCGCGGGCTCTCATGCGGCGCTTCCAGCTCGAAGACCGCCTTGCTTCCCTCGGCATCGGCCAGCACATGCGCGCTGGCGGCGTTCATCACCACGATCCATTCGGTTTTCTTCGGCTGTCGCATCGGCTCACCTATTTTGAGAACAGCACCGGCAGGTGGGATTTTTCCAACAGGCGCGTGGTCACCGCGCCGATCACGAAGTCATAGAGCCGCGAATGGCCGTAAGCGCCGACGGCGATCATCTCGGCCCCGCGTTCGCGCGCGGTGTGGAGCAACGCATCGCCCGCTTCCGAGGTCGTCTTCATCCGGTCCAGAAGCGTCACGTCGAAGCCGCGCCGGTCCAGCGCCGCCGCGAGGTCGTCGCGCAGATCGTCCACGGCCTCCCGCTCGCCTTCCGACGGCGACACGGAAAGCAGATCGATCCGCGCACCGTGCGCCGCAAGATAGAGCATGTCATGCACCGCCCGCATCGCCTCGCGGCTGCACGAAACCCCGACGAGGATATGCTGCGCGGGCCTATCGAGTTGCGCAGCCTCGCTCACCACCAGGACCGGACGCCCGGCCTGGCGGATCAGTTGCTCTTGCATACGCAGATCGCCCGCGCGCCCGGAATGGGCCGGCACCCGGGCAGAGATGACGAGGTCGGCGGCGCGGCAGCTATCGACGAGAAAATCGATCAGCGCGTCACGCACACCACTGGGGGTCCGAAATTCGCCCTGCACATCTTCGGCCTTGAGCGCATGTTCAAACGTCTCGCGGATCTCAGCCGCCTCCTTGCGTTGCCAGTCGACGAATTCGGGATAGACGATCGGATCGCTCGCAAGATCGCCGCCCAACAGCGGCAGCGGCTCGACGCCATGCGATCCGATCAGATGCGCCTCGAAGCGGCGACACAGCGCGGCCGCCATCGGGGCGAGCCAGCGGGCTTCGTCGGTCTCTAGAAAGGCAGCGGCAAGGGTGCGCGGAATCATCTTGGGGCTCCTGAATGGTCACATCGGCCCAAACCTACGGCGCTGCGCGCAAAATGGCATTGATCGTGCGCAACGTCGGATCCTTTCGCGAGGCCGCGCGCCGCTATGCGCGCCGTCAATGCGGGCGCCGCGCCGGTCATCAAAGCTTGATGCCGTTCCATCATTGAGATTCTTCGCACGGGAGATCCAGCATGACACCTCAAGCCAAAGAGATTGGCATCAAACACGAGAACACCCCGCCGACCAACAAGACCCCGAGTGCCGAAACACCCGCGAAAGGCGCCGCCACCAGCGCTTCTGCGCCCGCCCGCGGGCGCGATGTGTTCGGGATGTTGCGCGCGGAGATCGATCGCCTTTTTGACGATTTCACACATACCGGACGCGATTGGTCCCGCGCTCTGAGCCTGCCAGCGGGCTTTGGCGCTCTCTCCGCCCCGGCGATGGATTTCGTCGCGAATGACGGAAGCTACGAGCTGCGCGTCGACCTGCCCGGCCTCAAGCCGAGGAGATCGAGCTCAAGCTCGAAGACGGGCGGCTCAAGATCCACGGCGAACGCACCAGCGAGCGCGAGGCGCATGAGGGCGACTACGTCCTGCAGGAGCGGAGTTCCGGCAGGCTCGAACGCATGATCGCTCTGCCGCGCGAGGTCGACCCCGACCGCATCGAGGCGGTTCTGAGCGACGGGGTCCTGACCGTGACCCTGCCGAAAGCCGCCGAAGCGCGCGAGAAAGATCGCCGCATCGACGTCAAGGCGCGATGAGCGCGCATCACCCGGGCGGCCCTTCGCGCCCCGAACTGTCAGCGCGACGGACCGCCCCCTGAACCGGAAGGACAGTCCGATGACCAGAGCCATTCTTGCAACCCTCGCAGCCCTCGCATGGGCCCTTCCCGCCAGTGCGGAAGAGGCCTCCAGCAGCCCGATGACCGCGGCGCAGATGGGGGCCGATCTTTACCAAAATTACTGTGCCACCTGCCACGGCAAGAGCGCGGCCGGCGATGGGCCGCTCAGCGAATATTTCACCACGCAGGTGCCGGCGCTCACCCAGCTTTCGGCGAATAATAATGGGGAATTCCCGCTCGCGCGGGTCGTGCATCTGATCGACGGCGGCCAGCAGATGCCCTTCCACCGGGGCGCGATGCCCAGCTTCGGCCCGACGATGATGGAGGATACCGCAGGGACGCTCGGAGCGCTCAACGCGGAGGTCTATAGCCGCGGGCAAATCCTGCTGATCGCGGAATATCTCGCAAGCATTCAAAGCTGAGGCAGCGTCCTCAGCGCTCCAACCGGGAGGTTTGACCGATGAAAGTGACTGGCCTGAGTGCCATCGACCACGCCCCGCAGATCGTGGCGGAATGGCTCAACGATCTCGAATATCGCTTGGATAACAAGGACCGCAGTCACGCCTATCTGCTGCTGCGCACGACCTTGCATGCGATCCGCGATTTCCTGACCACCGCGGAAGCTGCCGATCTCGGGGCGCAACTTCCGGTGCTGCTGCGCGGGATTTACTACGACGGCTTCGTGCCCTCGCGCCAGCCCGCGCATCCGCGCAATCGCGACGCCTTTGTCGGACGGGTGGCGGAGGCGTTTGCCGACCGCCCGCTCGACGATCCCGAAGCGGAAGTGGCGGCGGTGTTCGATCTGCTGCATGAACGGATTTCCGAGGGCGAATACCGGCAGGTAACGCAAGCGATGCGCCACTCGCTGCGCAGCCTGCTGGCCTGAGCGGGAGGGACTACTAGGCCCGATCCTTGCGCGACGGTCGCGCCTGCGCCGTGGCGAGGATTTGCGCGACCTCCGCATCGGGAACCTGCCCGAAATAGGTGTAATAGGCCCCGACCGCCCCAAAATACGACGGCACCAGCGGGCAGATCACGCGGTCGGCCTCGGTGCGGATCGCCTCCAGAGCGTCCTCTGACGCGACCGGGATCGCGCAGACCAGCTCTGCGGGACCGGCGGCCCGAACCGCCCGCAGCGCCGCGCGCATCGTGGCCCCCGTCGCCACCCCGTCATCCACGAGGATCGCGACCCGCCCGGCCAGCGGCAGCCCCGGCGCGCCGTAGCGCTTGATCCGGTCCGCGATCACCTCGCGCTCGCGGGCGGCGAGGCTCTCCAAAGTCGCCTCATCGCAGCCGCTGGCGCGGATCACATCGGCGTTGCGCACCAGCACCTCGCCACGCAGCCCCGCGATCGCCGCAAGCGCCACTTCGGGATTGCTGGGCGCGCCGAGCTTGCGCACGAAGACAAGATCCAGCGGCAGATCCAGGCGCTCGGCCACCTCCCACGCGACCGGCACTCCGCCACGCGGCAGCGCAAGCACCACCGCGTCGCGCCCGCGATAGGCTTCAAGCTGACGCGCGAGGACGATCCCCGCCTCGGTCCGGTCGGTATAGCCTTCGAGATCACTCATGCGGGCCTCCTTTGCCCATGGGTGCAGTCGGAAGCCAGCGTGCCGTGCCATCGAGGGTGCGGCATTGATTTTCAACAACGGCACACCGACGCAATCGCCGCCTAACCGCGCCGTGCTCCGCACAAAGTGAAAAGAAATTCGGGACCGCCGCACCCGCGGCCCTATGTCGATTTTGAGTGGTCGCCGCATGGCAGAGCGCGACAGCTCGAGAACAGGAGATCAGCGCCATGAGTTTGAAAGATAACCGCATTCTCGTCGTCGGCGGCTCATCGGGCATCGGTTTCGGCGTGGCGCAGGCGGCGTTGGACCGCGGCGCACGGGTCACCATCGCCTCGCGCTCGGCGCAGAAGGTCGAAGGGGCCTGCGAACGGCTGGGCGGTTCCGTCGAGGGCGTGTCGCTCGACACCGGCGATGCCGCCGCACTGGAGGCATTCTTCGACGAGCGCCCCGAGTGGCACCACATCTATTGCTCGGCGGCCAGCACCAAGGTCGCCGCCGTGAAAGAGTTGCCGCTGGAAGATGCGCAAGCCTCTTTCGACTCGAAATTCTGGGGTGCCTATCGCCTCGCCCGCGTGGCGAAGATCGCGGATGGCGGCTCGCTCACCTTCACCTCGGGTTTCCTGTCGCAACGGCCCAAATCCGGCGCGGCGATTCAGGGCGCGATCAACGCAGGGCTCGAGGGGCTGACCCGTGGCCTCGCGCTGGAATTCGCGCCGGTGCGGGTTAACTGCATCTCCCCCGGGCTGGTGAAAACCGAGATGTACGAGAGCCTTGAGGGCGATGGACGCCGCACGATGTTCGACAATGCGGCCGAGCGTCTGCCCGTGGGCCAGGTCGGCCTGCCCGAACATATCGCCATTCAGGCGCTCGCCCTGATGGACAACCCTTACATGACCGGCTCCACCGTCTTTGTCGAAGGCGGCGGGCTGCTGATCTGAGCAAGCGAAAGGACCTCCCATGAAACGCACCCCCCTCGGCACGACAGGCTTCGAAATCGCCCCCATCGTCTTTGGCGGCAACGTCTTCGGCTGGACGCTGGACGAAGCCGAGAGCTTCCGCATCCTCGACGCCTTCGTCGACCACGGGTTCGATGCGATCGACACCGCCGACGTCTATTCGAAATGGGCCGAGGGCAATTCGGGCGGCGAGTCCGAGACCGTTCTGGGCCGCTGGTTCGAGGCGCGTCCCGGCATGCGCGAGAAGGTGAAGCTGTTCACAAAGGTCGGCTCCGATATGGGCGGACCGGGCGAGAAAGGTCTGGGCGCGGAGTGGATTTCCAAAGCCATCGACCGGTCGCTGGAGCGGCTCAAGACCGATCACATCGATCTCTATTTCTCGCATTGGCCCGATGACAGCGTCAGCCATGCCGAGACGCTGGGCGCCTATGACACGCTGCTGAAGGCAGGCAAGGTTCGCGCGATCGGCGCGTCGAATTACGATGCCGACCTGCTGACGGCGGCGCTGGAAACCGCCGATGCAGAAGGTTTGCCACGTTATCAGGTGATCCAGCCGGAATATAACCTTTATGACCGTGACGGCTTCGACGGGCCGCTGCGCGACCTCTGCCTGCGCGAGAATATCGGCGTGGTCACCTATTTCTCGCTCGCCGCCGGGTTCCTGTCGGGAAAATACCGCTCGAAAGCCGATCTGGAGGGCCGCAAGCGTGGCGGGATGGTCGAGAAATACCTGACCGATCGCGGCATGGCGATCCTCGACGTGCTCGAAGACGTCGCTAGCCAGAAAGGCGCGAAACCGGCCGAGGTCGCGACGGCATGGTTGATCAACCGCGAGGGCGTCAGCGCCCCGATCGCGAGCGCCACCAGCTTGTCGCAAGTGGAAAGCTTCGCGAAAGCCGTCGAAATGAGCCTGACCGACGAAGAGATGCGCCGCTTGACCGATGCGGGCGCTTAATCTTTCCTAACACTCGGGTGGCCGCCGGGCCGCCCGATCCTCCCCTCCCGACCGGACGCCGTTTACATGTATGAAACCGTATTGCTGATCGTGGCGGCTCTGATCGTCGGGATGTCGAAGGGTGGGCTTTCGACCGCCGCGGCCATCGCGGTGCCGATGCTGGCGCTGTTCATGAACCCGGTGAAGGCGGCGGCGACGCTGCTGCCGGTCTATATCGTGACCGATTGGGTGGGCGTCTGGCTCTACCGCCACCATTTCTCGAAGCGGAACCTGTTCATCCTCGTGCCTGCGATCCTCGCGGGCGTCGCCATCGCGACGCTCATCACGCCCTACACACCCGAATGGGCGCTGCTGATCTTCACCGGGCTGATCGGGATCTGGCATGTCGCGCGGGCGTGGTTAAAGCGGCATGACGATAGCCAAGCCGAGGCCCGTATCGTGCCGGGGCTGTTCTGGGGGACACTGACCGGGATCGCGAGCTTCATCACCCATTCCGGCGCGCCGCCGGTGCAGGCTTACCTCCTGCCGCAAAAGCTGCCGAAGCTCGAATTCGCGGGCACCATCGCCATCGCCTTCGCGATCGGCAATATCGTGAAACTCCCTGCCTATTGGGTGATCGGGCAACTCGACGGGCTGAACTGGTCGCTCGTCGCGGGACTTGCGGTGGCGGGGATCGCGGGCACCGTCGCGGGGCGCTGGCTGACCGCGCGGCTGTCGCAGCAGCTCTACATGCGGGTCATCCAGATCATGCTGGCGGTGCTGTCGGTTCTGCTGCTGATCCGCGGCGGGATGCAGGTGATGTGATCAGCGCGGCGGGTAATGGCTGCGCAGGGTCATCGCGTCCTGCCCGATCAGCCGCGTGACCGAATTCCCGTTTTCCGAGAAGATCGAGCTTTGCGTATAGTACGGGTCTTCCAGATCGGTCGAGAAACCCAGCGACTGCACGATTTCCTCCAGCACGACCGAGCGGATATCGCGCATCTGGATGTCTCGACTGAAGGCGATATCGGCATCGGTGATCCGGCCCGTATTCGTCTGCCAATAGAACGTCACCTTAGCGACCGTGCCCGGTCCTAATCGCCTGCCGTTGAGACGCATCGACGGCGTTCCCCGCACGGTGCCGCCCACGGGCGTGTCGGTCAGATAGAGATTGATATCCGCGGGACGCGCCCCGGCGTAGCTCAGATGTAGCGCGGCGCCGGTCTTGTTGATCTGGTCGATCGCCGCGCGGGCGGCCTCTTCGATGGCATGGGCGCGCTTCGCGGGGAAATGCTTTGAGCGGAATGCAAGGCCCACCGTCAGGTCGCGGCACTTGCTGGCGGCCCATCGGCGATAGGGCAAGGTGCAGGCGCCCCCGGGTCGCGCGGCGCAGGCCATCGCCCGGTAGAAGTCGCGATCGCTCATCTTGCCGGAATTGGCGATGTTGCGATCAGCGGCGGCGTCGCGCGCTTGCGCGGGGAGCGCGAGGCTGAGAGCAAGCGCAAGGCAGGTCGCGCCGGGGGCGACGCCGCGGGCAATACTTATTGATTTCTCAAATAGTTGCAGACCGATCTTAAAGCCCTCTCTTAACTCAGAACCGAACAGGCGCGGCGGGTGGCGAGGGCATAACCCTCGATCCCGAAGCCTGCCAAAACCCCCTCCGCGCGTTGCGAGATGAAGGAATGATGGCGGAAGTTTTCCCGCTTGTGAACATTGGAAATGTGCACCTCGAAGACTGGACCCTCGAAGGTGTTGAGCGCATCGAGGATCGCGACGGAGGTGTGGGTATAGGCGCCGGCGTTGATCACGATCGCGCAGGCCGCGTCGCGCGCGCGGTGGATCTGTTCGACGATCTCGCCTTCGAAATTCGACTGAAACAGCGCGACCTCGAAGCCCTTGGGCTGCGCCTCCTCGCGGCAGATCCGCTCCACATCCTCGAGCGTGTCCGAGCCGTAGATCTCGGGCTGGCGCTTGCCCAGAAGGTTCAGGTTCGGGCCGTTGAGGATATGGATGGTCTTCGACATTCTGCGCTCCGGATGGCGCGTGGGACGGGTGCGCCCTGCCCCCAGCGCGGATCATTTCCCAAAGCTATAGGGCCTTGCGCGGGTTCGCGTCCAGCAAAAGGGCGTGATCGGCTGGTGTGGTGGCGCCTTGGTCACGCTCGACGAACTGGCGCAGCTTGGAGAGGTTCTTGCGCGCGAGCACGCCGAGCGCCGAGACAGGCCCGCCCAGATGATTGGTGCGGATCGCCCGATAATCTTCGACCATCTTGCGGCGCAGGTGCGCCAGAGAGCGGTTGCTGACGCCGCCCAGCCGCATCTTGTAGAGAAGCTCGGGCAGGTAGACCGCGCGACCTTGGAGCGCGCTGAAGACACGCAGCATGAAGTCATAATCCGCCGCGATCCGGTAAGAGGTGTTAAAGCCTCCCAGCCGCGCATAGGTGGCGCGGCGCAGGTAGAGCGTGGGATGCGCGGGCGCCCAGCCCCGGCGCAGCTTGGCCGGGGTGAAGCCGCCATTGGCCCAATGCCGGATAACAGTATCCGGATCGCCGCGCAGGACATAATCGAGATTGGCGAAGACGGCCTCGACCTGCGGATCGGCAAAGGCGGCGGCGACATGGGCCAGCGCATCGCGATGAGCCAGCATGTCATCGGCATGAACGAAGCCCACGACCTCACCCGTCGCCCGCGCGATGCCCTTGTTGAGCGCATCGTAGAGGCCCCCATCGGCCTCGCTGAAAGCTATCATCCGAGAATGGCGCGCAGCCTCGATCGCCGCGAGAGAGCCGTCGTGCGAGCGCCCCTCGATGATAAGATGCTCGAGATTACGGTGGCTCTGCCGCGCGACCGAGGCGATGGCATCGCCGACGGTGTCCTCAGCGTCATAGACCGCAGTAATCAGGGAAATCTTCATCGACCTTACCCATCCGTTAGGAACTCCACTAACGCTGCGTCAACACGATTAAGAAATCCCTAACGCCACTCTGGCCCCGCCAACGCGCCGCATGGAAAGGCCGGGCGCTGCGGCCCGGCCTTCTCTCGTCATGGGTCTTGCGATCACTCCGCAGGGTTGGCCTGCGCCCCTTGCGGTGCCGGTGGCGGGGTCGGATCGGCCCCGTAGAGATCGCCCGGCAATTCGGATGGCATCGCGTGATCGGCCTCCTCGTCGCTCTGGTAGCGCTGGTTGTGGCGATAGAGCATCAAGGGGTCCCATCGCAGCGCTTTCAGCAAGCCGATGAGGATGAAGAAGCACACGATCGCGAAGGGGAAGCCCGCCACGACCGCCGCCGCCTGCAGCGCGTTCAGCCCGCCTGCGAGCAGCAGCACCGAGGCCACCGCGCCTTCCGTGACCGCCCAGAAGATCCGCTGCACCTTCGGCGGATCGGCATCGCCGCCCGCGGTCAGCATGTCGATCACGAAGGAGCCCGAATCCGAGGAGGTCACGAACCACATCACGATCAGGATCACCGTGAAGCCCGACATCACCTTCGCCGCCGGGAAATGGTCGAGCAGCGCGAACATCGCGTCGCCATAGGCGTTCTTCGTCGCGTCCACGATGGTGCTGTCACCGCCGAGCGAGATGTCGAGCGCGGTGCCGCCGAAGGCACAGAACCAGAAGAACATGATCGTCGTCGGCAGCAGCATCACGCCCACCACGAATTCGCGGATCGTGCGCCCTTTCGAGATACGCGCGATGAAGACGCCGACGAAGGGCGACCAGGAAATCCACCACGCCCAGTAGAAGATGGTCCAGCTATTCTGCCACGAGCCGTCCTTCTGCCACGCCTCGGTCCAGGAGCCCCAGCTGACGAGTTCCGCGATGTAATCGCCATAGCTTTGGACGAAGAGGTCGAAGATGAAGATGGTCGGGCCGACGATGACCATGAAGGCGAGGAACACGATCGACAGGCCGATATTGAGGTTCGACAGCCGCTTGATCCCGCCATCGAGGCCCGCCACGACCGACAGGGTCGCGGCCGCCGTGATGCAGGCGATGATGATGATCTGCACGAAGGGGGATTGGTCGATACCGAAGACGGTGCCGAGGCCCGAATTGATCTGCATCGCACCAAGGCCCAGCGAGGTCACGATCCCGAACATGGTGCCGAACACCGCGAGAATATCGACCGCAGAGCCCCACGGCCCGTAGATTTTCTCGCCCAGAAGCGGATAGAGCGCCGAGCGGATCGTCAGCGGCAGGCCCTTGCGGAAGTGGAAATAGGCCAGCGCCAGCGCCACGACCGCATAGATCGCCCAGGCCTGGAAGCCCCAGTGCATGAAGGCGATGGTCATCGCTTGCCGGGCGGAGGCTTGGGTTTCCGCCTCGCCGACGGGCGGGGCGAAGAAGTGATACAGGGGCTCGGCCACGCCCCAGTAGATCAGACCGATCCCGATCCCGGCCGAGAACAGCATCGCCGTCCATGAAAAAAGCCCGTAAGCGGGCTTGTCGGTCATGCGACCCAGTCGGATATCGCCATAAGGTCCGAAGGCGAGAAAGACGGTTGCGGCAAGGAATAGGTTCACCTCGACGATCAGCGCCCAACCGAGGTTGGTCGCGAGCCAGTCCTGCAAGCCGGTGAAGAGCGCCTTGGCCTGATCGCTGAACATGGCGCCGAAGATGATGAACCCGATGATGAGGACCGCAGAGACGAGGAACACCGTCTTGTGGACCTTGGGGAATATGAACAGCCGTTCTTGCGGCATCTTATCGTGCATTGGTCTCCCTTTCTGTTGGTGCGCCGGATCGCGTCGGTTGACGAGACTGGGCGCCCAATCCCCGCACGTCTCGGCAGGGTTCCCTCGGATCGATCAATGTTTCATGCGTGCGCCGGGTTCCGCCGATTTATGAAAAAGCAAATCGCACCCGACGGAATGGATGGGCTTGGCAGCGAGGCGGTTTTCGCTCAATCTGCCGCTCAGGGCTGAAGGCGATGGCGTCGCCGGCGCAGCTTGCGCCCGCCCTGTCTCACCCATCCTGCACGCCGGGATCTTGCTTTGTCGCAGCGCGCGACGGGGGAAGATCATCCCTCGGCGCGCTGTGGCCTCTGATAAGGAAGAGTGCCGATGGACCGTCCTGCTTTTTACCGATTTCACCAAGGCGAGCGCATCCTGCCCTTCGCCGCCACCGAATACGACGCACGGCTCGCGGGTCTGCGCGCGGCGATGACCGAGGCGGGCATTGACGCCTGCCTGTTCACCTCGATGCACAACATCGCCTATTACTCGGGCTTTCTGTATTGCGCCTTCGGGCGGCCCTATGCGCTGGTCGTGACACCGACCGACAGCGTGACAATCTCGGCGGGGATCGATGCCGCGCAGCCGTGGCGGCGCTGCCATGGCGACAACATCACCTATACCGACTGGGCGCGGAACAATTACTGGCGCGCGATCGCTTCGGTGACGGGCAAGCGCCGCGTGCTGGGCGTCGAATCCGATCACCTGACGCTTGCGCAGGCGGCGCTCCTGCAGGATTTCCTCGAGCCCTCGCAGACGCATGACATCGCCCCCGCCACGATGCGGCAACGGATGCACAAATCCCCCGCCGAGATCGCGCTGATCCGGCAAGGCGCGGCCGTCGCGGATGTGGGCGGCTATGCGATCCGCGAGGCGATCCGCGAGGGCGTGCGCGAGATCGACGTTGCGATGGCGGGCCGCGACGCGATGGAGCTGGAGATCGCCAAGCGCTTTCCCGAGGCCGAGTATCGCGACACCTGGGTCTGGTTCCAGTCGGGCATCAACACCGACGGCGCGCATAACCCG